>JALWOY010000215.1 GCA_027083355.1 Phycisphaerales bacterium
CCCCCCCCCCCGAGCGATGCAAGAGAATTCTCCCAGAAAAAAACAAAATCCCCCCTTCGTGGGAAGTGATATCCCATTCTTCTTTTTGTTGCGTTTCCTGTTGCGCATGAACGAACCCGGTTCACGCTCCCTCACCCAAGCCGGGCGGCGGGGCGAACACGGCTCGCCGCCGTCGATTGATCCACACGATCCCCCACGCGAACAACGCCACGAACACAACGACCAGCCCGCGCGCGAACCACCTGGCGATCTGATCACGCACCCCCGCGGCGGAGAAAACGATTTCGACCGCGTACCCCGACGCGACCATCGCGAACAACACAATGAATGCCCAGCTGATGACCACCGACCCCCACGTCGGCCTCATCTTGATCGACAACGCCGGCGTCAGGATGCCCGCCTCTTCGTATCGCCGGCCGCACTCCGGGCAGACCCCTTTGTGCCCCTCGACCACCGGATAGAAACACGACGCGCACACCCCGCCGTGGCCCCGGAGTGCCTCCGGCAGCGTCAGCCCCTTGTACATGGTGCTGATCGACACACACAAGATCAGCCCGAACAGCACGGCCGGGACGGCCAACGAAAAAAGAATGTGCGGATTCATGGCGCGATGATATCGCGGGCGGATCAGGCGAAACCGGTTCCGCTTACGCGATCAGATGCGCCGGCGGGGGCAGGTCCTCGACGATCCGCATCTGTTTTCTCAATCGCTTTGGTCCGGCGTCGCTGTGGATGAGTTTGTTGTGGACGATCCTGTTGGGAGAGAGGCGGGGGGTGGATACTTCGCCATCAGTTTATTGTAGGACGCGTTCATATGAGCGGTTGCCAACCAAAGCCCTATCGCGCCATAAAGTGCAAGAAGGCCGCCCATGGCAAACCGCCATCGCCATTCACTTTTAGACCGGATGCGAATCTTATTCAGAAAATATATACCGATTCCAGATATTCCTCCAAGGATAAGAATAATCGCTTGCACATCAAAATTGTTGATCATGATGATTCCATTTTATGAACACACAGTCATACTCATTTTCACCTGCCGCACAGCGGCACCGAGCACCCGGTTGGATTGCACCCCAAGACACCGACACAACCCTGGCCACCGCCGTTTGCACGGCACTGCAACGCATTGCAACAACACGAGATCGCATTTTGGTAATCAATATCCGAATCGAAAACCGAATTTGTAAAGCAGAAAACCGACGTAGCGACCCCCCCCACGCAAAAAGGCACGATGGTGGAAAATTAATACACGCCACAGATGCTATGCCCCCTGCCACAAGGATTGTTTTACACCGCAATTTCAATTTTCTGAAGCGGCACTGAAAGTTCTGATTAGCTTGCAGAACACACGAATCAAAGACCGCATCAGGGTCAGCGGTGACCCCCGGGCAATAGTAAGCAACAGCGATTGCCGGCGGGAGACCCAAATCTGGGTCCGGCAAATCGCCGTAGAGAGCAACAGAGTTTTCGTAATCGTAGAACGCATCCTCGACCCCCGAGAGTTGTTCTTCCGTCAGCGGCCCCACCACGAGCAGGCGGGATTCATCCACCCCGTCGTCATTGATGCTCGTGAAGGTGTACCCGGCGAAAGCGATGGGAGTCGCCCCCCCCGGCCGGGCCGAAGGCATGACCGAAAACAGCGCCGGCACGATAGCCGTGTTCGGCGATGAAATCACGGGTTTCCTGCGGGATGGATTCATCGAAGGGGTCGTTGAGGTCAAAATCGATGAACACGGTGATATTGAACGCGAGCGGGCTCGTTGTGGCCTGGCTTGTCCCGATCACCCAATCGCCGCTGTGGATGACTTCGGCGTCAAGCGGGATCGTCAGGTCCTCCTCGGTCCACGAATCCTCTCCGATCAGATAGTCCCAGACGGCGCGCTGGCCGTCCAGAAGCCTTTGCTGCGCGATATTGACAGGTGAACGAGACTGAAAAACCTGGCTGTTCGCGACCATGGTTGAAAGACTCAAGCAGGCGATTGCGATGCGATCATCCTCATGGCTTACTCCTTGACTCCGGTGTTGACAATGTACACAAACAGGCAATGACTTCATTGCTATGTTACCCAACCCTCCCGGGGAGGATGCAAGAAAAATTTCCAAAGAGCAAAATCCCCCACTTCGTGGGAAGTGGTATCCCATTCTTCTTTTTGTTGCGTTTCCTGTTGCGCTCTTCGGCCACGGTTCGCAAAGCGGTTAGCCGCGATCACCAGCGGGCATAAGCCAACCGCCTCACCAGCGGGCTGTCATGTCCTGCGCGATCACGCGATCAGGTGCGCCGGCGGGGGCAGGTCCTCGACGATCTTCTGCACCCGCGGCTCGCCGGCCGGGTCTTCGAGCGTGGTCAGCATCATGTCCTCGTTCACCCGCGCCTGCAGGTGCACGGGCCGACCCCAGATCATCCGCAGGCCGCGCAGCACCTCGACCGCCTTGGCCGCGTCGACCTCCAGCCCGTTGAACTCATGGGCCAGGTAGAGCTCGCCCCGGTTGAGATAGTTGCCGTCAACGACATAGACGAACGGTTGGCCCATGTTCGTCAGCCGATACAGCAGGGTCTGTTTGACCACGTTGAAATCGCGCGAGACGATCTTCACCTCGCCCGTCCGCGGGTCCCGGCGGAACTGGTACATCTGGTGTTTCTCGACGAACTCGGGCGTCAGGAACTCGTCGATGAAGTTCACGTCGTTGTAGATCCGCCTGACCTCGAAGATCTTCTCCCCCCCCTTCATGCTCTTGTCGTCGTAGCGCTCTTTCTCTCCGATGCCTTCGAGGCGCTCCCACGCCGCGCCGTGCTGGCCGCGGTTCCACCGCCGTTCGATGTCTTTGAACAGTTCGACGCCGATCTTGTAGGGGTTGAACCCGCCCGGCGGCATGTGCACGACACCCGAGTGCTGCTCGGCGTAATCGATGATCTCGGAATCTTCCAGGAAATGCTCGGTCATCAGTTTCGAGTGCCAGTACGTCGCCCAGCCCTCGTTCATGACTTTGGTCATCCCCTGCGGCGCGAAATAATAACTCTCGTCGCGGATGATCCCCAGGATGTCCGCCTGCCAGTCCTCGAGCGGCGCGTGCCGCAGCAGAAACAACAAAACATCCCGTGTCGGCCGGGCGGGGAAGGCCTTCTTCTGCGCCGCCATCTTCTCGGCGTGGGCGGCCTTCTGCCGCTCGATCTCCTCGGCCGGGTTGATGAACGGGTCCATGTAGTCCTTGGCCGGCAGTTTCTCCGGCTCGAAGGGCTTGCGGTCTTCCTCGTCGGGGTCTCGCCGCATGAACACGCTGTGCGGGTCGATCAGCCGCTCGACGGCGATGCACGCGTCGAGGAACCGCTCGACCGTGTCTCCCCCCTGCCGCTCGATGTGCCGACGCACGCGCGTGGCGTGGTTGGCCATCTGATCCATCATCTTCCGCTCGGTCTTGCTGAACCAGTAGTTGCACTTGAAGAAGTCCGCGTGCCCGTACACATGGGCCATCACGAGTTTCTGGTCGGTGATGCTGTTGGATTCCTGCAGGTAGGCGTAGCACGGGTCGTTGTTGATGACCATCTCGTAGATCCGCCCCATGCCGTAGGCGTCCCGCTTGGAGAGCTTGTCGTACTCCATCCCCCAGCGCCAGTGCGGGTAGCGCACGGGGAAGCCCCCGTAGGCGGCGATCTGGTTCATCGTGTCGAAGTCGAGCTTCTCGTAGATCACCTCGAAGAAGTCGAGCCCGTACTCGATCGCCTTGGCCTTGATCGCCTTCATATGGGCGAGCAGCTCGGGGCCGAGATCGCTGCTGTTCATCGTTGTGGGCGGCATGAGGGCCTCCGTGTGCGCAAACCCCGGGGTTCTCTCCGAGTCACTATCGGTCCATACGGACCCCGACTTGCACGGGTGCGGCGTGAATCTCCCGGAACCCGACCGCCCGGACTGCCGCAGCGCTCAAACAACAAGAAAAAACATCACGGCCGACAGCGCCGACGCGGCCCATGCCGACGCGACCAGTCCCACTTTGAATAACACCCGCCGCTGCCGAAACCAGCGCCGGCGAAGAAGCAACACCCAGAGACATCCCCCGAGCACGACCGTGGAAATCAGCGGGGGGGACACCTCCTTGAGCCCGAGGTGATACCCGCCGAAGATCCGGACCACCCCCGTCCAGATCAGCACCGTCGAGTTGAACCCGAGGCCCACCGACAGCCCGATGACGCTCGCGATGAAAAGCCCCTGTTTCTGCTCGGCCAAGTTCACCCGCAGCACAAGCTCGTCGCCGCACTCCGGGCATCGGTCGGTGCGAAGATCGCGCAGGCTGTAACCGCAACCCGGGCAGGGCACGTCGCGGCCCGAAACGAACCGCTCCAGCATTTCCTTTTCAAAGGCGTCGGGCATCTCGAAATCGTAAGAGCACACCTCGCCGGCTTCCCGGGGACGCTTCATGGCGCAAGACCCCCGCGCACAGACTCGACCCAACCCGTCCCACCCCCACGACCGGGCGCAATCACGGGCACCCGCTGCTGTGCCATTGCAGGAAATCGGCGAGATCCTGAAGATCGATCACCCCGTCGCCGCACACCTCCGGCGGGTCGAAACTCGGCATGTCGATCAGGTATTTCTCCTGGCCGATATCGGCGCTGCTGTCGAACGCGAAGCCGTAGAGCGAGATGAACGCCGTCAGGTCCGCCGCGTCGAGCACGCCGAACGGGGCGGCGATGTCGGCGGGGTTGCACGGGTCGGCGACGGCGCCGCCGCAGAGACGTGTCAGGTCCGCGATGAACGCGCCCCGGCCGTGGGTGAAGGCGACGATCGTGTCGGGGTCGCGCAGGTCGAGGCTGTTGACGACGGTGCGGGGCAGGTTGTCGTCGGGGCCGCCGGTCGCGGGGATGTTGATGAAATACCACGTCACCTTGTCGGAGGGGTCCTGCCCGCCGTCGCCGTCGGGGTCGCAGTCGGTGTCGATGATCCAGGCGTCGTCGCTGACGAACACACCGATGTCGGTGCCGACGAAGATGAGGCAGTTGCCGTTCGAGCAGTCGCCCGAGCCGCAGCGGCGGAGCGTAACCCAGTTCGCGGGGACATCGGGCAGCACGGGGTCGAACCCGTCTTCCGGGTCGCAGTCCGTGCCGTCCATCACCTCGAACGAGAAACTGAGGTCAACGCCGGGTGTCTCGCCGGGGGACATATCCGGGTCGAACGTCCCCCGGAAGACATGCCCGAATGAACCCGTGGAGGTGAACCGGGAGTTCGTCACCCAGATCACGTCGGGGTCGTCGGGGTCGACGGCGATGCTCGAGATATACGCCGTCTCGATCGGCAGCCCCGTCGAGAAAAGGGTCCACTCGACACTCCCGGCGCTGTCGCGGGCGTTGGTGGTCCGGGCGACCCACCCGTCCTCGAACCCCATGTACACGATGTCCGGGTCGGACGGTGCCACCGCGATCGCCGAGACACGCGCGATGAGATCGAACTCCGGCGGGATGCCGGGGAAGTTGAAGTCCGGCCCGACGGCCTCCCACACCACGTCGGCGGGGTCGGCGGCGTCCGCGTTGGTCGTCCGCCACGGCATGTCGCCGCCGGTCCAGAGCACGGCCGGGTCGGACGGGTCCATCGCCATGGGCGTGATGAACAGGCCCGAGTCGGGCCCGAGCGTCGAGTTGATGTTGTCAACGGATTCGATCCCGGTCGCCTCGTCATACCGCACGCGGTAGACCGAGCCGAAATCCTGGTTTTCCATATAGATGGTGTTGTTGTCGTCCGGGTCGATGGCGACAAAGCCGCCGTCGCCGGAGAGGATCTCGTGCCATGATTCGGTGCAGTCGCGGTGGAACGTGCGGATCACGCCGTTGTCCTGCGCGCCGCCGACAACAATGTCGCGCGTGCCCGCGGCGGTGTCGCCGTGATAGAACTGCGTGACGGCATACCCGTTGTTCAGGCTCTCCCACTCGACATCGCTGATGCTCTCGGGGATGATGCTCGTGCCCTCGGTGCCGCCGAACTCGATGCAGCCGGTCTGGACGACCGGGGCATTCGCGTTGTTTGTGCGATAGATCCCCCCGTCGTTGGTGACGTACATCGTGGTGTTGTCGACGCCGTCGTAGTCGGGGTTGAAAACAATCGCGTGCTGGTCGGCGTGCATATACCGGTCGCGGAAACCCTCGTCCGCGGCATCGAGGTCCGCGTCGGCGAGGTACCAGTAACTCGCGGCCCCGAAGCTCACGCCGCCGTCGTCGGAGCGGAACAGGTCCACGCCGCCCACCCAGACGGTGTCCTCGTCCGCCGGGTCCACCGCGATGATGTTGTCGTACCAGCCCTGATTCTCGGTCGGCGAGATCGTCCCGCCGCACACGCCGGAAAACAGCGGATTGCTCAGCAGCAACGGGTTCAGCTCAGGCCCGCCCGTCGAGAGATCAAGCCGCGGGTCGAAAGGAAGATGGATGCCCGTTATGTTGTCGTCCGAGTCGCGGTCGATTTCGAGGTTGTCCATGTCCGCCATGAAGATGTCGAGAACGGCGCCGAAAGGAATCGAAAGAGCGGCGTCCGGCACCCCGGACGTGTCGCCGTTGCGCGACATGCACACATAGACACACTCCCCGTTGAACGAATCGGCACGCGGCCCGAACGCGATGGTCATGCGCCCTTGGGCGGACGTGTCGATGCGGTGCACCTCGTCCTCGCTCGCGCCCGATTCATCGAAGACCTGATACCAGGTATCGCCCCCGTTGGCGGTGATGAACAGACCGTCGTCCTGGATGCCGCCGAACGCGGCCAGCACGATCTCGTCCTCGACCGGGTCCGGGTCGCCCGCCTTCGGGGCCGGGCGCACGGCGACGTCCGTCGCGCCCAGCAACGACCCGTTGGCGTTGTTCGTCCCGTGCAGGAAGAGCGGGTTGCCGAGGACGAGTTCCCAGAAGAACGTGTTGCCCTTGCCGTCTTCGAGTTCGCCCGCGTTGAGGTGGCGCCAGACGCCGGTGCGCGTCGCGGCGTAGATCCGCTTCGGGTCCGACGGGCTGACCACGATCTTGTTGACATAATCGAACGCAAACTCGGCGACCCACGGGAACTGCGTTTCTTCCAGCTGACGCCACGTCTCGCCGCCGTCGGTGCTCTTGAAAACACCCATCCCCTTGACCGCGTCGACATTGAAATGCCCCTCGCCCGTACCCGCGTAGACAATGTCCGGGTCGGAAGGATCGACCGCGAGCGTCGTCACGGCCGTGTTCTCCAGCAGATCGGCCACGGGGCGCCACGACGCGCCGCCATCGGTGGTCTTGAAGATGCCGCCCGCGACGCCCGCGGCGAGCATCGTCTCGTCGCCGGGGTCGGCTGTCCCCGCGTCGAGAATCACGAGCGCCCGTGTGCGTCCGCCGACGTTGCCCGGGCCGATGGGCTGCCATCGGTCGATGAAGTCTGCCCCCTTGGCGGTGCCCCGCAGCGAGGCGGACTCGCGGAGCATGATCGCCTGGGCCTCGGCCTTTTCCGCGAGCCGATTGACCTGATTGACGGGGTAGGCCGCGCCTTCGGGCAGACGCTTGTGCATGAAATACGAAACCGCCTCGGGCCCGCCCGAGGTCGGCCGCGCGCGGGCGAGGCGTTCGAGCTTGTGCTGTGCCGCGGGAACGAGCGCCGCCGGCAACCCTTCGGGGAGCGACACCGGGCGATCCCCGCCGACGCCGGCGACCGCAACTGATTCATCGAGCCGCCCCGGCCCGCCGACCCGCACGATCCCGGCGAGCAGAGCCAGGCCTGACAGACACACAACCGAAGCACCGATCATTCGCCGCACGATGAACATCCTTCCTCGCAAGCCGGGCCGCTGCAGCCCGACCGTTCAAAACTGACTGTCCAGCGTAGAGCCATACGGCTGATGTGACAATCAGTTTCTTGCTCATCGGGTGTGCATTGCCGCCGATGGGGGGCAGGGAAAACGCCGAAGTCCGATAGGTCTGGCGGCCGGTGGGTGGAGCAGCCAGCCGGATGCCCGAAGTCGATTGCCGTCTGTTGATACCACCACCCGTCCATCCCCGGGCTGCCACAGCCCAACTTCAATGGGTCGTGTTTTTCTCCACAGACCGCCACCAGCCGGTCAAATCCGGAAACCTGATCCAACAGGTTGAGTTGTATCGGCACCCGTCCTCTTTCCATTGTTTGAATGCGCAAACGCCCGCGGGCCCACGGCCGCGGCTTGATCCACAGAAACAACCCAGCACCATCGACAAGGCGCTGCGACCGGGAAGGAGCGGTCATCGCACGATCAACCGGGATCGTAAAACGATCCCGCAGCACGCTCACGGAACCGTGACCCCCGCGCCTGTTTCGGAAAGTGAACCCCCGGGCTGCGCTCGGGGTTGTGTTATGGGCGCAGGACCTGAGCCCTCGCTTCCGCTCGGGCCTCTGTGTGCATGATGATGGAGAGATTGGGAGACACGGGCGGTACTCCTGTCCCTCCAAAAGAACCCCGCCCCCATCCCGAGTTCTGCGCCCCTCCAGTCCATCTCAAAAAACGACGCCCGCGGAGAACCGCGGACGCCGTGGAGTTTCAAACGATCCGAGCCGTGAGCGGCTCGGCGGTCTTTGTATCGCCGAGAGGCGAGATTACGGGCAGCCGGCCTGGAAGCAGGTCACGAACGCGCCGATGTCGGCCAGGTCGAGGATCCCGTCGCCGTTCATGTCGGCGGCCAGGTCGCCGGACTGGAAGGCCGTCACGAACCCGCCGATGTCGGACAGATCAAGAATCCCGTCGCCGTTGATATCGCACGGGCAAGGATTCCCGATCACGTCAACGTTGAACGTGATGAAAGGGCTGGCCCACGGGTTGTTGAAGGGCGGGGCGTTCGGGTCGTTCGGATCGAGACAGGCGAACCCGCCGAAGAAGAACGCGCCGGCGTCAACACCGGTCGCGTCGATCAGCCCGAACGCGTCCCAGTCGCCCAGAGGGAACGGGATGGTGTCGTCGCAACCCGGCACCTGGGGCCACTCGGCGGCGTTGGGGTCGTAACAGTTGGGCTCCCCGTCGACCCCCGCGTTCTCGGAGGGGTGCGCCAGTGCCACGCCGAGGTTCGCGATGTTCGGGAACGTGTTGACGTCCAAGCCGTCCGGGTTCTCGAGGCCGAGGCCCGCGAGTTCCGGGAAGCGGACGAGCAGCTGATCACCCTCGGCGACGTTCGGCTGGCGCCACGCCAAGACATACCCCGAGTCGATGAGGCCGTCACCGTCGACGTCGCTGCCGGGCACGCCGAACAGGCCGTCGTTCGGGAACGCACCGTCGTACTGGCCGTTGGTGTCGCCGATCTCGATGTCGAACGGGGTCGCCTGCGCATTCAGATCGAACACCATGACCCAGAGGTTGCCCTCGGTGAAGTCGATGATGCCGTCGCCGTTCTCGTCGTTCGCGCCGGGGAGGTCGGTAAACGTGACGACCGTCGAGGCCACCGCGCCCGAACGCTCGGGCGCCCGGTCGTTCTCCGTGAGCACCATGAGCATCTCCTGGCCGACCACGCCGTCCTCTTCCGGGTCTTCGACCTGGGTGAACAGGCCGAACGAGATCAGGTTGACGATGCTGTCGCCCGGGGTCTCCATCCAGTCCTGCCACGCGATGGCGGCGAACGGGTCGGCCGGGACGGCGTCGCCCGTGGCGGCGTCGTGCGTGAAAGTGACCCAGGAAACCTGATCCCCCGGCCCCCCCGCCGACGCCGGGAAGCACGGATCGGGAACGTCCAGCTCCCACGCCCAACCCGCGCCGCGGACGTTCACCGAGCCGGCGCTGGTGTACGAGATCACCCGCTCGCCGGTCAGGCCGTTGGCGTACACATAACCGTGCACAGCCTTGTGGCCCGAGGGGCTCATGGGCGTCCGGGCGAGTTCCCCGGCCTGCGCGACCCCGGCGAGACTCCCGGCCGCCAGCGCGATGAAAAGCACGTTGCGATTGTTCATGTTGATACCCTTTCCATAAAAAGGAAGCACAACCCCCCCGGCAACCCCATGGCCGGCAGTCAACGTGACGACGAGATGTGAATCGACAAAGCCGCGCGGCAGAACACCGCTGAATGAAACCGGAAACGCCCCCGATGAATACCGGGCCGGTCCGGCACAACGATACGGCCGGCATGACGGCCCGGTTCCAATAACCCGACACACCGAGTCGAAAAAAGCCGACACCCGATCGGGTGCCGGCCTTGAAAAACCGGGTTCACATCCGAAGCAATGCGCTCAGCGACAAGGATCGCTCGCGATCGAGCAGAACGCCCGGTCGGGCGGGGGCAGGTTGCACCAATGCGATTCGCGCAGACACGCATCCGTGATGTGATCGGGATCCCCGCCGCCTTGGTCGCAGCAACGGTCGTTGTCGCACCAACGCGACGCGAGCAAGCCCGAGTTCTTGCCCTCCATCAGCGCGACCATCTCGACCGGCGGCACCATGTTGTGCGCCTTGAAGAACAGGTCCGCGACACGCACCGACCCCGCGTCGGCGATCAGCAGCGCCAGCGCGGCCTGCCGCTGGAGCACCTGCGTCGGGTCGGTCGGCTCATCGGGAACCCCGATGCCGAGGTCACGCAACTCACCCAGCAACGCCCGGATCGCCGGGTCCATGCCCGGATCGAACACCAGCATCTGCCCGATCGGCATCGGCCCGGCGACGACAGAGAGCTGATCGAGGATCAACGCGATCTGCGCCGGGTCCACGTCGTTGCCGGGGACGCACTGGTTGAGCGTCCCCAAACGATCGTTGAAGAACGGCATCAGCTCGCCCACCGACGAGGTCATCAGTTGCCCGAAGGGCAGCGGGCCGAACAGGTGGATCGTCCGGTTCACCGCGTCGTAGTTTTGCTGGATCGGGGCCGGGTCGAGATCCGCGTCCATGACGGTGGTGCGGATGTCGGGGAAACACAGATCGATCGGCGGGCACCCCTCCTTGAAACTGGCCACGAACAGGTTGATGTCGTTGAGATCGAAGATCCCGTCCTGGTTGAGGTCCGCCGCGGGCGCCTGCTGGACAAAAGCCAGCACGAACACCCCGATGTCGGACAGATCCAGCACGCCGAACGGCTCGGCGACATCCGCCGGGTTGCACGGCGCCGGGTCCACACCGGCGCCGGCAACCGTGCCCGAAAGCCCGACAACGACACCCACAACGAGAGCCCCCAGAGACCTTCGACAGAATGACAAAGTGATAGCATGTGCCATGATGACACCTCCTTCTTGAGTGGGTCTGTTCAGACGCCCGCGCGTCGCCGTACCGGGCGGTGTGGCCTCAACCGCCCGGGCCGCGCCCTGTCTTCCCCCGTGTGCCGGGTGCGGGGCGCGTCATCTTTCAAGCGATACCGCCACGGCGCAATCACGCAGACCCACCGAATCCCGGATTCCGCCTCCCGGGTGAACACCGGACAAATGAGATCCGTGCAGAAGTAAAGGTTGTCTGCTCTTCTCACCCAACCCACACCGCATTGACACCACGCCGACCCCGCCTACACTCTTCCTCCGCGCGGACAGGCCCCCGGCCCGCCCGCACCAGACAGAATCCTGTCGAG
>JALWOY010000216.1 GCA_027083355.1 Phycisphaerales bacterium
GAGCAGCCGGACCGAGCGGACCCTCGTCGCGGAAGCAACGATCAAGGTGCTGGCCTACGCGGTCCGCCGCGACGAAGTCGCTGTCTGATATATGGTGTCTACAAAGCAGCGAGACGCCTGTCCCACCGGGCAACAGGGGCACCCGTCAGGTCGCGGACGCCCCCGCCTCATCCTCCTCCAGATCGAACCACCCCTTCTCGTTCCGCGTCACACGCCGGCACGGATTCCCCGGCTCGTGATCCAGCACCAGCAGCCAACCACGCTCCGCCGCCTCCGTTAAAAACCAGTGCTTCGTCACCATGCTCGTGTAAGGCTCCACGTCATACGCCAGACTGAACGCCGCCCCCGTGTGCCACGCCGTCGGCAGAACGTCCGGCGTAAACACCACCGTCCGTCCCGCCGTGTCCTCGAACAACACCGCCTGCTGCCCCCACGTGTGCCCCGGCACCAGGAACACCGAAACCCCCGGCAGCACCTCCGTCATCCGACCCGTCACCGGGCCCTTGGGCAGCTCATCCCGCCCCGGCTTGCGGTTCAACGGGAAAGGCCGTTGGCTGTCGACCAGCCGCAACCGGGGTCGGCCGTCCGGAAGCGCAAGGGACTTGTCCTCGAACGGCAGGATGTGGTCGCGGTAATACGTCTTCGTCATCACCGCGTCGTTGTTCCGCGCGTCCACCCACTCGCGACGCTGCACGATCAACTCCGCGTTCGGGAACGTCAGCTTCACCCGTGGCTCGTCCCCGCTCGCCGCACCCGGTTTCGTCGCCACCCAGTCCGGCTCCTCCCCCTCCCGGCACCGCCGCGTCAACCCGCCCGCGTGATCAAAGTGCAGGTGGCTCACGATCGTCGCCGAGATCTCGCCCACATCCACGCCCGCCTCGGTAACGGCCGTCTCCACCGTCCGCCCGTCGAGCCCGAAGATGTCGGACATCTTCGCGTCCAGCTTGTCACCTGTCCCCGCCTCGATCAGATACCGCCGCGGCCTGCCCGTCTCCGGGTCGGGCGCCTCCGATTCGAGCAGGATGCAGTTGTGGCTCAACTCGATCCGGTTCCGGTCGTCCGGCTCGGCGAACCGTGTCCACACCACACGCGGGATCACCCCGAACATCCCGCCCCCGTCCAGCAGGAACCGCCCGGCACGCAGCAGGGTCCACTTGTACCGGGGTCGGGGGGCGTCCGAGGGCGTCGTCGGAGAACTCGCTGTCTGTGTCATGCCCGATCCTACGGCCCCGCCCCTCACCACACCGCGTCACACACATCCCCAGATACCCATCAACCTTCCCACATCTGGCCTTCTGGCCATTTGTTATCTGGCTATTTGACTTCACCCACCGATCGGGTAGTCTGATAACGTTCGAGTCAGGTGCCCGGGGCGTTCCCGGGTGAAAAGGGAAGTGTGGCAGCCGGCGTCGGGGCATTTCGCCCACGGACGCCGGGAAACCACCGCGGACGCGCCGCCGTGATGGGCCGCCGGGCAAAGACCGCCCGGCACCCGGTCGCAGACACGCCACTCCCGCATTCGGGGGGAAGGCCGCGACGGGGCCCAGAGCCGGAAGACCTGCCTGCATCGAGTCTGTCTCGGGGTCCTCGCGTACGGGCCGCCGCGGACCGTCCCGGCCGTTCAGCCGGGCCGATCTCCTGCCGCGATCCGCATCAACAGGCACCCCGCTTCCGGTTGCCCCGCGCGCCTCGGGGTAGGAGTCGTGATGCTTTTTTCATCGAGAATGCCGGCGTGCGGGCACTCTGGTCTCCTCCCACGCCACCGACTGGTCAGAACAATTGCCGCGTACACCGCTTTCTTACTCTGCATAACTCCCGCCTCCGCCGGCCCCTGGGCCGACCGCGTCGTCTTCGGCCTCCTTGACGGTGCCCCCGTCTACGAGCCCGGCGTCGGCCAACCCCTCACCTTCGGCCCCTTCAGCAACGACCCGCTCTGGAACGATCCACAAGCCGCGATCGGCAAGCCCAACACCCTCGACTACGACGACCTCGACGGCTGGGGCACCGTCCCCGGCGGGTTCGCCGGCGGTCCCATGCGACGGATCAACCTCGTCTGGTCCGCCTGGCAGTACGGCTCCAACAACCCCGACGACCTCGGCCAACGCCCCGGTTGGCTCGACGGACGCCGAAAAAACGGGCTCGGCCTCGGCCCGGGCGCCCAGATCGTCCTCGAGTTCGACGAGCCGATCGAGGACAACCCCGACGACGCCGGGGCTTATCACTGGGGCGTCGATTTCATCGTCCACGGCAACGCCGCCTTCACCGCCGACCGCATCATCGCCGCCGACACGTCCATGGACGCGGCTCTGCTCACCGGCGGCCTGATCGCCGAGCCGATCGAGGTCAGCGTCGCCCAGAACATCACCGGCCCGTGGTACACGTTCGTGCGCACCGCCGACGATCTGTTTCCCACCCAGCCGTGGGCGTGGGATGCCGGCAACTGGACCGGCGAGGAACAGGACTGGCTCAAGCCCGTCGACCCGTCGCTGGATATGGCTGATTTCGCGGCGATCACCGCCGCCGACGCGATCGATCTGTACGCCGGCTCGGCCGGGGGGACACCGTTCGATCTCGCTGATCTGGAGGACGCCCCGAACCTCGGGTGGGTCCGCTATGTCAGACTGCGCGACCCGCTGGGGACGCAGGGAGAGATATGCGGGGTCGTCGATGTTCCCCCCGGCCCGCCGGTCGGCTGCAATCCCGCCGACATCGCAGACCCCCGTGGTGTGCTCGACCTGGCCGACATCGCCGCGTTCCTCGCCGCGTTCACCGCCGGCGACCCCGCCGCCGACCTGGCCGACCCGGTCGGCGTGCTCGACCTGGCCGACATCGCCGCGTTCCTCGCCGCGTTCGACGGGGGGTGCCCCTGATGCGCGCGCGCCGAGCGTTCACCCTCGTCGAACTGCTGGTGGTGATCGCGATCATCGCCCTGCTCGTCGGCCTGCTGCTGCCCGCCCTCGCCGCGGCCAGGGCCTCGGCTCTGCGCACGCAGTGCCTGAGCAACCAACGCCAGATGATCCTCGCCGCCACGCTCTATGCGCAGGAGAACCGCGACCACTTCATGCCCTCGCTCTACACCGACTTCGCCGCCGACCCCGCCCGCCGCGTCGCGTGGGATTTCATCGAGGTCTTCACCCCCGCCGGCGTGATGCGCGAGCCCGGGGCGATGTGGTCGCGCACGGACACGGGCGAGGTCCTCCAGTGCCCCGCCTTCGACGGGCCCTCGAACTGGATCTCGGGCGGGACCGCCGACCCCTACACCGGGTACAACTACAACACCAGCTACATCGGCGGGCCCACCATCGGCCCCGACCCGTCACACCCCGCCGGCGACGGGCCCCGCCGCGACCGCGACGGCCGGCTCATCGACGCCTCGGCCCGCCTCGACGACATCGCCGACCCGTCCTGGACCGCCGTGTTCGGCGACGGGGCCTACGGCACCGGGACCAACAAGTTCATGCGCGCGCCGTGGGCGGGTGATCGGGATTCCGACATCGGCCACGCCGCCCACGGCGCGGGGGCGCAATCGTTCCTGCACAACGGGGCGACCAACGCGGCCCTCGCCGACGGCCGGGCGGTGTCGTTCACCCACGCCTACCGCGACACCTACCCCGAGGCGGAACCCTTCCTCGCCCCGATCGCGGGTTTTCTGTCTTCCGGCAACGGGCTGTACGACCTCGACATGGGGCGGGAATAACGCGGCTGCAGATTTTTTCGTGTGGAGGTGCGCGACCGGTGCGCACGAATGCCCTCGCTTTCGCTCGGGCCTCCTTCACATCACGCATGCACTGCACGAAGAGGCCCGAGCGGAAGCGAGGGCTTGACTCGAAACATCCGTCACGCCGAATCCCCCTCGGAGATCCCGGCGCAGCAAATCAGGCGTTCACCGCGCCCGCGTGCTCGTGGGCGAATTCCTTCATGAACGCCACCAGCGCCTCGCACCCCGCCTTCGGGAACGCGTTGTAGATGCTCGCACGCATCCCCCCGATCGAGCGGTGGCCCTTCAGCGTTGTCAACCCCTTCTTCTCCGCCTGTTCGACGAACAACGCGTCCAGCTCCGGCGTCGGGCATTTGAACGTGATGTTCATCATGCTCCGGCTGTCCTTGCGTGCGTGCGGCTTGAAGAAATCCTGGCTGTCGAGGAAGTCGTACACGATCTTCGCCTTCTCGACGTTCATCTCGCGGACCGCCTCCAGCCCGCCGCGTTCCAGGATCCACTTGAACACCTGCCCCATCAGGTACACCCCGAACGTGTTGGGCGTGTTGAAACGCCCCTCCTTGTTCGCGTGGTTCCGGTACTGCATCATCATCGGCAGCTCACGCACAGGCTCGGCGATCAGGTCTTTCCGCGCGATCACCAGCACGATCCCGCTCGGCCCCAGGTTCTTCTGCGCCCCGGCATAGATCAGACCGTACTTCGTCACATCGATCGGTTTCGAGAACATGTTGCTCGACATGTCCGCCACGAGGAACGCCCCCTCGGGCGGGGTCGGCTCGGTCTGGAATTCCGTCCCCATGATCGTGTTGTTGCTCGTGAACTGCACGTACACCGGGTTGTCCGAGTATTTCACCTCGTCGCCCACCGGGATGTGGTCGTAGCCCGTGTCCTTGCTCGAGCCGCAGATGTGCACCTTGCCGTACAGCGGCACCTCCTTGATCGAGTCGTTCGCCCACTTGCCCGTCTGGAAGTAGTCCGCCGTCCGATCTTCGGGCAGGAAGTTCGCCGGCACGAAGTAGCACTGGCTCGTCGCCCCGCCCTGCACCCACGTCACGGCGTAGTCGTCCGGGATGTTGCCCACAGCCCGGCAGTCCGCCTCCGTCTCGTGCGTCACGCGGTCGAACGCCGCGTCGCGGTGGCTGTGTTCCAGGATGCCGATCCCGGTGTCGAAAAGATCCCAGATATCTTTCTGCGCCTGTTTGAGGACCGACTCGGGCAGGGTCGCGGGGCCGGCGGAAAAGTTGTACACGCGGTCGCTCATTTCGATTCTCCATCTCTGAGCCCGGCCCGGGCCGGGGTTCTGTTTTCCGTTTGCTACCTTCGATGAAGTCTATTCACGCCGATCACACCGGCGCAGACCCGGCGGTCTCTGCGAGCGCCGCCGCGTCACACCATGCCCCTATCACGCCACCCCGTTGACGCAGTGCACGATCTGCGCCTCGTGGATATACAGCCCCATCATCCGCACGACCTCCTCGGCCACCGCGATCTGGGCCTGCTCGGTCGACGCCCCGCAGTGGTGTGTGCAGTAGACCCCGTCCACACCCGCGATCTCGGGCTTCCAGTCCACGTCCTTCTCGGCGGGCTGGTTGTTGTAGACATCCAGCCCCGCGCGGATCCGCCCGCCGCGGACCGCCTCGGCCAACGCCGCCTCGTCCACCACCGGCCCCCGGCTCGTATTGATGAAATACGCCCCTTCTTTCATCGCCGCGAAGAACGCCGCGTCGCACATCCCCTTCGTCGCCTCGATCGCGGGCACGTGCATCGTCACCGCGTCGAACCCGGGCAGCGCCGCCAGCAGCGCCTCGCGTGTCGCGTCGAGATACCGCACTCCCAGCTGGGCCGCCTTCTCCGCCGTCAGCACCACGTCGTACGCCGTCACGTCCATCCCGAACGCGAGCGCCCGCGAGATCACCTCGCGCCCGATCGCCCCGGCCCCGACCACCAGCAGCGATCGCCCCTTGAGCCCGCGGGCCTTGCTGTATTTCTTCTTGTTCCAGTGCCCCGCCTTCAGCTCCGCGTTCTGGTCCGGCAGGAAACGGTCGAGGCTCAGCAGATGCCCCATCGCCAGCTCGGCCACCGCCACCGCGTTCATCCCCGGCGTGTTGCACACGGCGATGCCCTTGCCCGCCGCCGCGTCGCAGTCGATGTTGTCATAGCCCGACCCGGCCCGGATGATGATTTTCAGCGTCCCAGAGGCCGACTCGATCACCGCCGCCGGCACCTTCGTCGAACGCACGATCAACGCCTGTGCGCCTGTTTTCTCGAACGCGTCCGGTAGCGTCTCCGGCCCGAGCGAAGGGTCATACTCGACCTCGCAGCCGAGCCCCTTCAACCCCTCGATCAACACATCTTCCGCCTTGTCCGCAACGATCACCCGCATGGCTCAAACCCTGCCTTCCATAAAATAACGGATACCAAGATATGTTAGCCGGGCGGGCGAATGAAGATCAGTTCTGTCCGGTATTGATTTCACCCCCGCCGTAGTCGATCCCGCGCAGCCCGCCGCGGGTCCAGCGATAGTAGCCGAGCACGGTCTCGCGGAGCGGCATGGGCCAGCCCCATTGCATCTCGGTGGGTCGGGGGTCGGCCGGGTTCCGCGGGTCGAAACCGGGGTTGGCGTCGCCCGTCACCCGGGCCGACACGGACGAGTCGAAGAACAGCAGCGGCTGCTTCGCCTCGGGGAAGGCGTAGTACAGGGCCTCCTCGTCGTAATAGGTCACTCCGTTCGAGGCCGTGTAGTAGAAATCCTCGTAAAACGGGTGGCTCTTCGTCGCGTAGTGGCGGTCGTAATCGTCGTACATGAATACCTTATTCGAGGGGAACGCAACCTCCCATACGCGACGCTGGAGATACGGCGCATCACCCAACCCGTAGATCGTGTTCACGTTGGTCGAATCCTGCTGCGTCAGCGCGAACTCGCCCGAATCGGGCGTGAAGCAGCACGGCGCCGTCTCATACGAAGACTCGAAATAGCGGATCGACAAGAACGGCGTTTCACGGAATGACTCCAGCCCCGCCTCGGCCCGCTCGTCCTGCCGCTTGTCCGAAGGGCAGATCGTCGCCTCCTCCGGCAACAGCCCCGAGAGCGATTCCCGCAGCACGAAGTGCGTGAACCGGAACCCCGGCAGCAACCCGCCCGGCCCGTTGATCCACGGCTGCCCGCTCACCTCACGCGCGATCGTCAAAGCCTGCGCGCGCGCCGCCCGCGAGTCGTTCTCGGCGAACTGGAGATCGGGGTACGGGCTGGGCGTCGTGCCCGCACGCCAGTAGAACCCGGCGATCTGGTCGTCGTGGTCCGTGCTGAACGTGGCCGACGCGATGCCGAGCTGGCGCATGTTGCTCATGCAGACCGCCGTTCGGGCGCTGTGGCGTGCACCCCCGAGTGCCGGCAGGAGGATGCCGATCAGCAACGCGATGATCGCGATCACCACGAGCAACTCGATCAGTGTAAACCCATGGGCGTTGGTGTCACACGTCCGTGTCCGCACCATCATGCTCCTTCCCGCTGATGAAACGCGGGATCGCGGCTGCCCCCGTGATCGCACCCGTCGGATACGCACCGATACACCGACGGCCTCACCATAGATTACCGGCAGATCGTCGTATCCGGATGCAAAAATTGAGGCGATCAGGGTTCGGTTCAGGGGATCGACGAACGCTTCGCCGCTTCGCGGGCCATCTCGAGCCGTCGGCGCCAGGTCGCACGCATGTCGTCCGACAGCACGCTGTCGGCGTCGAGAACCCGGGCCGCCTCCGCGAATGATTCCGGCGTCCCCTGCCGGAGCAACGCGTCGAGCCGACGGATCACGCGCTCACGCTCACTCGCGGATGATGCCGATGCTTCGGGTGGTTCACGCCCAGCCGGGGACGTTTCGGCGTCTGCCGAAGGCGTCGGGATCGCATCATCCGGGGCAGGCCGGGACGTCTCGCCCCCAGCCGGCTCACCCGGTCTACGCGGGGGTTCGGCGTCATCAGCCAAGGCGTGCTCTTGCTCTGAACCGGCAGCCGTGGTGGACACGTCTGGGGCGGCTTGCCCGAATCGCTCCGAAACAATCGCGATCACGGCCAGAATCGCCATCAACCCCGCGATCAACGCCATGAGCCGGGCGTTCCTTTCCGCTCGGCGGACGCGGCGTTCCAGTCTCGACACCCCCGAGGCCCCCATCGGCACCGAATGTGAAGGCGACTGTGAAACCGACACCGGGGCCGCCGGGGTGTGGGTTCGCAAGGGTTCCTGCTGAGATGACCGTGGCCGGCCCGCGGGGACGTTCTGCAGCAGGCTCGACGCGACCCGGCTCGGGTCCGCTCGGCCGGGCAGTGCGCGTACTGGGCACAAACCGAGGTATTGCCGGTCGCGGACAATCTCGAGCGACACCCCGCACGCGGCGCACATCACCGCCCCCGCGTCGACCTCCCCCCCGCAGGCATGGCAGCGCCCCAGCAACCGCGACACGCCCGGCGTGCGGATCGCCGGGGTCCAGTGCTGATTGGTGCTTGGGCCGCGGATTACCGTCTCAGGCCCGATCCGCCCGAGCCGGACCCAGCGCTCGATGGTCTCGAACCGACAGCCGGGGCGGAAGGGGTGGGCCTCGTCGCGGATGAACCAGGGGCCCATCTCGTTCTGCGTCGCCTGACGCGAGAGCGGGTCGGTGTGGGCGCCGCAATGCTCGCACACGTCGGCGTTTTGCTGGACTCGGCCGCAGTAGGGGCAGACGTCCGGTGTGTGTGTTTGTTCCTGACGAACAGGCTCGGGTCGGGTCTCGGGCATATGAACAGCCTATACGCGCGGGTTGACGCGGCGGATGCCCGGACATCTGATGGGGTATGAGAACCACACCCGCGCTCGTCGTGCTCCTGATCGCCCTCACCGCCGCGGGGTGCGCCGCAACACCACCCCGCTCGGCCCCGAGCACCCGGACCGCCCCGCCCGCCTCGACTCCGAAAAACCCGACGATCCCACTGCTCATCAACGGCGAGCCCGTGACATGGGCCACGCTCAATCCCTTGCTGGCCGAGGCTTCGGGACGCGAGATCGTCCGCGAGCTGGCGCTCGAATCGGCGTTACGCCGCGAACTGAAGACGCGTGGGCTCCAGATCGACGATTCGGCCCTGAAACAGGAGCACGCACGCTGGATCGATATGCTCGGCCCGGACCTCGCCGCCGAGACGGAAGCCTCGATCCGCCTGCGGCGAGGGTTGGGGCCGGAACGGTTTCGCCGGATGTTGTGGCGGAACGCGGCGTTGCGGGCGTTGCTCGATCCCGCAGAAACCACCATTTCGGATGATGAAGTACGTTTAGCAAAGTCGATCCGCTTCGGCCGTCGGTACGCGGTCAGTATCGTGACCGTGCCCGACGCGGACGCCGCGGTTGATATTTCGAGAACAGCCCGTGAATCGTCTTCCGGGGCCACCGCGGGGCTATGGGCGGGGGCGCTCCGTCACGGGGTGCAACCCCGATCGGCGGTTCTCAGCCCGGTCGATCCGGCGGTGCCGGATGCGCTGCGGCGGGCGGTCGCTTCAACCCCGGTCGGGCGAGCAAGCGGTGTGGTCGCGGTCGAGGATGGATACGCGGTCGTACTCGTGCACGCGTCGGTGCCCGCCGATGAGTCACGTTCAGACGACTTGGCTATCCGCAATATGATCCGGCTCCGCAAAGCCCGAGCAGCGATGGAACGTCTCGCCGAGCGTCTGGTGAGCGAGATCGACGTCCATGTTCTGGACCGTTCGCTTTCGTGGCGTCCCTGAATGGGGTGCTATTGGGACGCGGGCGCAGCCCCCCGGAAGTGGCGGAAGATGTGTCTATCCCGATCGCGTGCGGGTTCCGGGCAACGATGATCCATTGCGAGGATACGGAAGGCGTGCGGGATCTCCGATGAAGGCGCCATGTCCGGACATCGTCCGGCGGTCCATTCTCTCATCGGAGCAAGAACATGGAAAACGAAAAGAAGAGTATCGGGCTTTCGACCCGGATCATCGCGGCCACGGTCGCGGTCATTGTCGCGGTTGTGGCGATCAACTACTTCGTGTTCATCAACGGCTACCGGAAAGATACCGAGCAGGCGATGGTGGACAAAGCGGCGGCGTTCACCGCGGTCGCGGACGAGGCGAAGAACCACGCCTCGGAGCTGATCGCTTCGGAGTCGATCGACGTGGCGACCCTTCTCAAGGAAATGCAGGAGGAAGTCGCCGCGGGCAAGAGGTATCAGGACACGCGGGTGTTCCAGACGATCCCCGTGGTGGTCGGCTGGACCACGGCCCAGAAGGCCGCGGCGCGTGAGAACTTGGACTTCAAAGTCCCGGCGTTCAATGCGCGGAACCCGGACAACGAACCCGAGCCGGGCAGTTTCCGGGCGGAGATGCTCCGTGATCTGCGCAAGCAGGTCGACTCGGGCGGAGCCGAAACGATCTACCGGATCAACAAGGACACGAACACGCTGCACTACATGCGTGCGATCAGGCTCGACGAATCATGCATGGCGTGCCACGGGGCACCGTCGAAGTACGACACCGACGGGGACGGGAAGGACCCGCTCGGGTTCGCGATGGAGAGCTGGGAGCCGGGGGATATGCACGGGGCCTACGAGGTCGCGATGCCCCTGGACGTGGCCGACGCGAAGGTGGCGGGGTTCATCGGCAACGGTCTGATGTTCACGGTGCCGATCGTGATCATCGCCGGCGGCGGCCTCGTCGTGCTGCTGCGGTTCATGCTGGGCAAACCGCTCAACAGCCTGATCGAGATGATGAAGGACATTGCCACGGGTGACGGGGACCTGACCAAGCGGGTGGACCTGCACCGGGGCGACGAGATCGGTCGTCTGGCCCACTGGTTCGACACGTTCCTCGAGAACATCCACGGGATCATCAGCGACATCGCCGGCGTGAGCCGCGAGGTGGCGTCGGCGGCGACCGAGATAGCGGCGTCGAACGAGGAGATGGCCGCGGGGCTGTCGAACCAGCAGGAGCAGACGCAGTCCGCGAGCGCGGCGGTCGAGCAGCTCAACGAGGCGGCGGCGGACATCGCCCGCCAGAGCGCCGACGCGGCCCACCAGGCCGATTCGAGCCGGGCGAACGCCGAGACGGGCGGCAAGGTCGTGCTCGACACGGTCAACGAGATCAAGGGCATCGCGGGCGAGGTGAACGAGTCCGCCAAGGCGGTCTCGCTGCTGGGCCAGAAGGGCGAGGAGATCGGCGGGGTGATCAGCGTGATCAACGACATCGCCGATCAGACGAACCTGCTGGCGCTCAACGCCGCGATCGAGGCGGCGCGTGCCGGCGAGCACGGGCGCGGGTTCGCGGTCGTCGCCGACGAGGTCCGCAAGCTGGCCGAGCGGACGACACAGGCCACCGAGGAGGTCAGCCAGTCGATCCGCGAGATCCAGGAAGAGACCACGCGGGCCGTCGAGCGGATCGAGAACGGCTCGAAGCGGATGGAGAAGGGCGTCGAGCTGGCGACCAGCGCCGGCGAATCGCTCCAGGTGATCGTCG
>JALWOY010000217.1 GCA_027083355.1 Phycisphaerales bacterium
GAACCGTTGAGGGGGGAGGCTGGGAACGGTGCGCAGCGCCGGCGGGTGATGGGCTTCAACTTCTTCTCCTTCTTCATGCCTCGTCTTCATGCCTCGTCGATCAACGTGTGCGGCAGAGCAAGGGGAAAGAGGAGAGAAAGGAGCCCCTCACCCCGGCCCTCTCCCCGCAAAGCCGGGAAGAGGGAGGCAGATAGACGAGAGCCCTCGCTTCCGCTCGGGCCTCTTTTGGGGATGAGAGATGGAGATGAGAGAGAGACGGGCTGGAAGCCCGTCCCACGAGGAGAGAGGAGAGAGACGGGCTGGAAGCCCGTCCCACGAGAACGGGGAGATGAAGAGGAGACAGGCGGGTCGCCTGTCCCACCGAGAGGAGGAAAGTGAATGCCGGTGTGGCCCGGCTCCTACGCTTGTGGATCACCCCTTGATGCGAAGGAGTTTCGGCATGAGCGTGGACAAGGTGCTGGCGTGGGTCGAGGCGCACGACAAGGAATCGCTCGACAACCTGATCGAGTGGCTGAAGATCCCGAGCATCGGGACGGACCCGGCCTACGACGCCGAGACGCGCCGCGCCGCGGAATGGTGCCGGGATCATCTCCACGGATCGGGGTTCGAGGTGGACCTGGTCGAGACCGCGCCGCCGGGCGGGCGGGGCCAGCCGATGGTGTTCGGGCGGAGCGAGGCGGCGCCGGATTACAAGGGCCCGCGGGTGCTGTTCTATGGGCACTACGACGTGCAGCCGCCGGATCCGCTGGAGCTGTGGGACAACCCGCCGTTCGAGCCGGTGATCCGACCTGCCGAGGACGGGATGGGTGAACGGATCGTCGCGCGCGGGGCCGAGGACGACAAGGGGCAGGTGGCGATGTTCCTCGCGGCGATGCGGGGGTGGAAGGAAGTGTCCGGGCTGGCGGCGGGGGGCGTACCGATCACGGTGATGATCGAGGGAGAGGAGGAATCCGGATCGGTCAACCTCGAACGGTTCGTGCAGACGCACAAGGACGAGCTCGGCAAGTGTGACTTCGTGCTGATCTCCGACACGACCATGCTCGGGCGGGGGCGGCCCGCGATCACCTACGGCGTGCGGGGGCTGGTCTATACCGAGATCACGCTGCACGGCCCCGACCACGACCTGCACTCAGGGCTGTGGGGGGGCAAGTGCCCCAACCCGCTCAACGAGCTGAGCAAGACACTGGCGAAACTGTGGGACGACGACTACCGCGTCACGATCCCCGGGTTCTACGACGACGTGCGCCCCCTGAGCGACGAGGAGCGGGCGTTGTGGAAAAACCTCGGTATCGACGAGCAGGCGGCGCTCAAGAGCGTCGGCCTCGGACCCGACGGCGACGTGGGCGAGGCGGGCTATTCGATGACCGAACGCGAATGGGCCCGGCCGACCTGCGACATCAACGGGATGTGGGGTGGGTACACGGGCGAGGGCGCCAAGACCGTGATCCCGTCGTACGCCAAGGCGAAGGTCAGCTTCCGGCTCGTGGCGGATCAGGAGCCGCGGAAGATCTTCGACGCGTTCAAGGCGTGGCTGGAGTCGAACACGCCCAAGGGGTGCCGGTGGGGCGAGGTGATCGACCACGGGCTGGGCCTCGGCGTGACGCTGCCGGTGGATTCGCGCGAGTTGCGGGCGGCGGCGCGGGCGATCAACCGGGCGTCGGGGGCCGAGGCGGCGTTGATCAAGTCCGGCGGGTCGATCCCGGTGGCGGGCCTGCTCAAGCAGGACCTGGGGCTGGACACGATCTTCATGGGCTTCGGGCTCGAGGACGACCGGATCCATTCGCCGAACGAGAAGTTCGAGGTCGAGTGCTTCCGGCTCGGGACGCGCTCGCACGCGGTGTTCATCGACGAGATGTGGAAGCTGGGCGAGTAGGGGACGGTTGGTGGTTCCGATTGGTTGCGGTGGGACAGGCGGGACGCCTGTCCCACTGACTGTTCACGCATCGTGCATCACGAATGACAGGCGGGACGCCTGTCCCACTGAAAAAGGAGAGGGGGGGAGAGAGCACTCCTCTGTGTTCGTCGGGGTCCGGGGACCGCTCCCTGATGGTTGCGGCTCGTTCGTGGGTATGGATCAGGCCGCTTGCCGGGTCGGCTCGGTCTCGGGTGCGGTGTCCGAAGCATTGCTCGGTTCGGCGGCCGGCTCTTCGGTGGGCTGGGCCTCGGGGGGATGTTCGCCGGCGGGCGCTTCGGGTTGATCTTCAGGAATCATCCCGTGGCGGATCATGACCTGCCGAACGCGGTCGGCTTGGAGCCGGGCGACGTTGGTCTTCAGATCGTGGATCATGGTCTCGTTGCGGACCCGGATGGCCAGCGCGCGGAGCATCTGGACGACACCGAATCCGGTGATCGCGGCGAGGGTCAGCCAGGTGAAGTTCGAGAATCCTTCCACTCGGGTTGGATCGGCCGAATCCCGGGGCGGCTTGACCCGTACAATGGGCGTCCGATAGAGACCGGGGCCGACGACCGTTGCGATGCGACCACCGATTCATCCCGATTTGCTTGCTCGTGCTGGCCTTCGTGGCGGCGTTGCCCGGTTCGGCATCGGGACAGGACGAACCCGGCTCACCGGCAAAGATCACGGTCGATGAGGTCGAGCTGAGAATCTCGAAACTCGGCCCCGGCGACCGGACTCGGGCCGGCGACTGGGGCGGGGTTCTGGTCGAGTTCCGAGATTCGGCCCTCAAGCAACGGGAGATCCTGCTCCGGATGACGGGGCACGACCGCGACGGGGACACGCCGTTGTACGACCGTGTCGTGGTCGGCGATCCCGAACGGTCCCGGTCGGCATGGCTCTACGCCGAGTTGCCCTACAACGAGGACATGCCCCGGCTTTCGGTGGCCGCTTTCGAGGCGGTCGAATCGCCCGACGACCCGCTGGGCTTTCGCGCGGGGCGGCTGCTGGGCCGGACGTGGATCGACACATCGCGTCTGGTCGCGCCCGAGAGCGGCCTGATGGGTGTGATCGGGCAGGCGGCCATGGGCCTCCGCCGATACGGGGTCTCGATCGAGGTGGGCGGTGTGCGGTGTTTGCCCCTCGGCCACGGACATACCGAAGTCGTCTCCGGCCTGACCATCGACGATCTGCCCGACCGATGGCAGGGGCTCGAGCCTTACGAGGTGCTGGTGTGGGGGCGTGGCCCGTTGCCCTCTTCGCTCGGGCCGGATCGGGCCGGGGCCATCGTGGAGTGGGTGCGTCGGGGCGGGCATCTGGTGGTGGTGCTGCCGCCTGTGGGGCAGGAGTGGACCGTCCCGGATCGGAACCCGCTGGGCGCGTTATTGCCCCGGATGCGGGTCGAACGGGTCGAGAACACACCGCTGGAGCCGTACCGGGGTTTGCTGACGCGTTCGAAGGACATCATGCTCCCGGATCGTTCGGTGGTGCAGGTGTTCACGCCGTTGCCGGATGCCGCGGCATCGGAGGCGATCCCCGTGCTCGCCGGCCCGGATGGGCGGTGTGTGGTGATGCGCCGACTCGTCGGTGAGGGGATGGTTTCCGTCGTCGGGCTCGACCTGGCCTCGGGCGGGCTCGCGTCGTTCGGGCTCCCTGACGCCGAGGCGTTCTGGCACCGCGTGCTCGGACGCCGCCATCAACTCGAAACATTCGAAGAGGTCCGTGCCCGCGATCAGGACCTCGCCACGGCTCTGCAGCAGCGGACCGTCACCGACTACGACTCGGACATCGGGGGCCAGATCGACCGGGCCGGCGATGCGACCACGGGCGTCCTGCTCGGGCTGATCGTGTTCGTGCTCTATTGGCTGATCGCCGGGCCGGTGGGCTTCGCGGTGCTCGGCAGGCTCCGGCTCCGGGGCTACGCGTGGGTCGCGTTCATCGGCGTGACCGCGGTGTTCACCGCGCTGGCCTGGCTCGGGGCGTCGCTCCTCCGGCCCAGAAACGTCGAGGGATCGCATCTCGTGTTTCTCACGCAGGTGCACGGCTCGCCCGTTCAGTCGGCGAGGGGCTGGATGAGCGTCCTCGTCCCGCACTACGGTGACGCGCTGCTCGGTGTGGACGACCCGCAACACCCCGGCGATGATCTGATCTCGCCCTGGACACCTCCCCCCCCGTCCGGTGCGGGCGGCGGGTTCCCGGACAACCGCCCCTATCGCCTCCCGTCGAGACGGCCGGCGTCGATGCGCGTCCCCGTTCGTTCCACGATCAAACAGATCCGCTTCGACTGGTCGGGCACGCCCGTCTGGCCGATGCCCGAGCCGGTGCGGGAGCCCGGTTCAACGGATGAACCCCGGCTGCGCCTCATCGACCCGGTCAAGGGCGTGGTGTCGGGGCGGCTTGTGCACCAGCTGCCCTCGGCCCTCGAGGACGTCCTGGTTGTCGTCGTCAAACGCCAACGCGACGTGATGACCGGCGGCCGAGGCCCGACATGGATGCCGGCGTTGTCGAATATGCGCGTCCCGAACGGGGGGCGGTGGGAGCCCGGGAAGGCGCTCGATCTCCGGCGGGTCACCGGGGGCGCCGACGGGTCCACCAACAAGCCGAGCCTGACGTGGTTCGACGACAACGCCGCGATCGGGCAGACCCGGGGGCTGGGGACGGAGGTGGTCAAGACGGGTGATCCGGCCGACCGTTACACGGCCCTCTCGTTCATGCACATGCTGGGGACGCCGGATTTCAAGTTTTTCCGCGGCAAAGGCAAGTCCGCGCCGCTGGCGATCGTCCGCCAGACCCACGGTCTGGATCTGAGCCGATGGTTCACGCAGCCCTGCGTCATCATCGTCGGGCACCTCGTGCAGGAGGGGGGGCGTCCCCCGGTCCCGGTGACGGTCGAGGGCGAGCCGATCGAGAGCCGGGGTCGCACGGTCGTTCGGTGGATCTATCCTCTCTCGCCCGCGCCGCCCGGGTATACGTACCCGGATTCGTGATCGGAAGAATCGGCGGCGGGAACACGTCCCGGCCGCGACGGAGCAGAAGCCGTGCCCATGATCGAGACGATCAACCTGACGAAGCGTTACGGGGATCTCGTCGCGCTCGACAGCCTGAACCTGACGATCGAGGAGGGCGACTGCTTCGGTTTCATCGGCCCCAACGGCGCGGGGAAAACCACGACGATCAAGATTCTGGCGACGCTGCTCAAGCCCTCGTCCGGGCAGGCGCAGATCGACGGGCTCACGGTTGGGTATCAGAACAGGCAGATCCGGCCCATCATCGGGTACGTCCCCGATTTCATGGGAGCCTACGAGGACATGGTCGTGGTGGAGTATCTCGAATTCTTCGCCGCGGCCTACGGCATCCACGGGGAACAGCGCAAGCGCGTGGTCGGCGACGTGCTCGAACTGACGGACCTGACATACAAGGCGACCGCCGATGTCAACTCCCTGAGCCGGGGGATGCAGCAGCGGCTGTCGATCGCGCGTGTGCTGCTGCACGACCCGAAGGTGCTGCTGATGGACGAGCCGGCGTCGGGGCTGGACCCGCGGGCCCGCATCGAGATCCGCGAGCTGCTCAAGGAACTCAAGCGGATGGGCAAGACGATCCTGATCTCGAGCCACATCCTGCACGAGCTCGCCGAGCTGTGCAACGTGGTGGGGATCATCGAGAAGGGCAAACTGCTTTACAGCGGGTCCGTCCGCGAGATCCTGCACAAGGCCCGTGTCGGGCATGTGCTGCACGTCGTCGTCGCCGAGGGCACGGAGCGAGCCGCCGAGCTGCTCTCCAAGACCGACGGGGTGCGCCGCGTCGGCGTCGTCGACGGCGAGACGGTGCCCCTGACGGGCCGGCCGGCCCGCGTGATCCATGTGGAATACGACGAAGCACCGGGCCGATCCTTTACCGATCTGCCTAATGTATTAGTGAACAACGGCTTCCGGATCGTGACTTTCGCGGAGGAGGCCGTCAATCTCGAGACCGCATTCATGCGGCTCACCAAGGGGCTTGTGCAATGAAGATCCGAACCGCGATCGCGGCCGCTCTCGTGTTCCTCCCGCCCGTTCTCGCACAGGACGAAAAAGTCGGCCCGCCGCCCACCGAGACGCGGCCCGTCACCGACAACTATTTCGGCGAGACGTTCGTCGACCCGTACCGCTGGCTCGAAGGCGATAACTCCGACCCCGAGCACATGGGCCGGATGACCGACGAGGTCGCCGAGTGGACCGACAAGCAGAACGCCTATACCCGGTCGATCCTCGACGGCAAAGCCCCCGGGTTCGAATGGCTCAAGCCCTACCGCGATCGGCTCGAAGCCCAGATCCAGCCCCTCATGGAGATCGGCGAGATCAGCGCCCCGCGCATGGCCGGCGACCGCTATTTCTATTCCAAACGCACCGGGGCGCAGTCGCAGGCGATCGTGTACGTCCGCAGGGGCATCGACGGCGCGCCACGCAAGCTGATCGACCCGTTCGCGCTCGACGAGGAAGGGCTCGTCACCGTCGCGTGGTACGCACCCAACGACGACGGCTCGCTGCTCGCCTTCGGCACCTACCGCGCCGGCGACGAGAACTCCGTGCTGCACATCCTCGACGTGGACACCGGCGAATGGCTCGCCGACGAGATCCCCGGCAAGACATACATCGCCGGCTGGATGCCCGACGGCAGATCGTTCTTCTACCAACGCCTCGAAGACCTCGACGACCCGTACTCGGGCGAGGTCCGATTCCACCGGATCGGGCGGCACTGGACGCAGGACCCCGTGCTCATCCGTCAGCGGCAGGCCGAGGTGCTCTATCAGGGGCTGGGGATTTCCGACGAGCGGATGGCCGAGCTCAAGACGACCTGGGGCCCCGAGTTCTCGCCGGGCCGCGACGGGCACTGGGCCATGGTCACCTACTGGACCGGCACGAGCTCCAACGACGTCTGGGTGATGGACCTCGACGAGTGGTTCCGCACGGGCCGGATGGCGCTGACACCCGTGCTCATCGGCGAGGACGGCCGGAATGACCCGACGATCGCCGACGGCATGATCTACATGCAGACCAACGTCAACGCCCCCAACGGCAGGATCGTCCGTATCGACCCCCACAACCCCGCCCGCGAGAAATGGGTAGACGTCGTGCCGCACCGCCCCGACGCCATCCTCCGTGGGTTCTCGATCGCCCGCGGCGTGCTCAGCGCTTCCTACCTGTTCGACGCCTCGACACGCATCGAGCTTTTCGGCCTCGACGGCACCGCCATCGGGGCGCTCAAACTCCCCGGCACCGGGTCCGCGGGGCTCTCGACCGCCCGCGACCGGACCGAGGCCTTCCTCAGCTACTCCAGCTTCAACGAACCGCCCTCGATCTATCACGTCGACCTGACCGACCCCGAGGCCGACCCCGTCGTGTGGGAAAAGGTCGATGTCCCCGTCGACTGGTCGTCGATCGTTGTCAAGCGGGTGAAATACTCCTCCAAGGACGGGACCGAAGTCGGCATGTTCATCGTCCACAAAAAGGGCATCGAACTCAACGGGGACAACCCGACGATCCTGTACGGCTACGGGGGGTTCGACATCCCCATGACACCACGCTTCCGCGCGACGTATTTCCCCTTCTTCGAGGCCGGCGGGGTGTACGCGGTGGCCAATATCCGCGGCGGGGGCGAGAAGGGGCTCGAATGGCACCGCGCCGGGATGCTGGACAAAAAACAGAACGTCTTCGATGATTTCATCGCCGCGGCCGAGTGGCTGATCGAAAACGGATACACCAGCCCCGAGCGGCTCGCGGTGGTGGGGGGCTCCAACGGCGGGCTGCTGACGGGGGCGATGGTCACGCAGCGGCCCGATCTGTTCGCCGCCGCCATCGTCGCGGTGCCGCTGCTGGACATGCTGCGGTACGAGAAGTTCCTGATGGCGCGGTACTGGGTGCCCGAATACGGCTCGGCCGAGAACCCCGAGCAGTACAAGTTCCTCCGGGCCTATTCGCCCTACCAGAACATCAAGCCGGGGACGAAATACCCGGCGGTGCTGCTGACGGCGGGCGAGAACGACAGCCGGGTGCACCCGATGTCGGCCCGCAAGATGGCGGCGTATCTCCAGGCGGCCACGACGAGCGATCAATCGAAACACCCGATCCTGATCTGGGTGGACCGCGACGCGGGGCACGGGGCCGGCAAGCCGCTGCATCTGCGGGTGCGTGACGCCGTCGATCAGCAGCTGTTCCTGATGTGGCAGCTGGGGATGATCAGCAAGGGCTGAGGCCGGGTAGCACGGTTCTCCGAACCGTGTATGGGTCGCGCGGTTTCCGAACCGTATCGGTGTCTGAGTGTGTTGATCGAGAAGACTCGGCTCGGAGAGCCGAGGTACCCGTGGAGAGCCGAGGGTTGTGATGGACACACCGCACGCCGACGCCGGTCGAAGCGGACGGTGATCCAGACCGTGGTTGCTGGGTGGGCGCGTTCGTCAGGCCTGATGGCCGGGCCGGGTTCTGCCCGAAGATTCGGCCAATGCCCCGGCGTGCCCCTGCTCGGGGACGGTTTGGTTGACCGCCCCGCAGCCGGGGCAGACGACGCCGTAGACACCGGGCTTCTGGGCCTCGAGATCCGCCCCGCACTGATAGCAGACAGCCGCCGTCAGCCGGGATGTCATCTGGTTGACCACGGCAGCCACTGTGATCAACGCGACCCCGACCACCGGCATCACGGGCAGCGCGGCCCACGTCACCACCCCGATGACGGCGAAGATGCCCGCCAGCACGACCGCCAGAACACGCAAACGAATCTTGTGGAACCAGTTCAATGTATCCGCTCCGTGCGGGGGCCTCGGCCCGTGCCCGCGAACGCCTCATCCCGATATCGGCAATTCAAGCCGGGCCGGGCCTGTTCTTCCACCCGAAACCGGCCGGAATCCGTGTCTCAGCTCTCCGTCCACTTCCGCAGCGACGGGCCCGTGTAGCTCGCCCGCGGGCGGATCAGCCGGTTGTTGGCGTGCTGTTCCATGATGTGGGCGCACCACCCCGTGATCCGGCTGGCCACGAAGATCGGCGTGTATTGCGGCACCGGGATGCCCAGCGTGAAGTACGTCATCCCGCACGGGAAGTCCACGTTCGGGTGGATATTCTTCTGCTCCAGCATGATCTTCTGGACCGCCTCGCCCAGCTCGAACAGCTTCACGAATTCCGGCCCGCGGGCCTCGGCGGCCTTGCGGCCCAGGGCGTGCAGGATGCCCGCCCGGTGGTCGCCGTTCTTGTAGACCCGGTGCCCGAAGCCCATCAGCTTGCGCTTCTCGGCGAAGGCCTTCTGCATCCATGCGTTGATCTTCTCCGGGTTGTTGTCCGGACCGATGTCGTTGCGGATCTCGCTGAGCATCTCCATCGCGGCCTCGTTCGCCCCGCCGTGCAGCGGGCCCTTGAGCGCCGCGATCCCGCCGCAGACCGCCCCGTGCATGTCCGCCAGCGTGCCCGCGATGACCCGCGTCGTGAACGTCGACGCGTTGTAATCATGCTCGGCGTACAGGATCAGGCTCACGTCCATCACCTTCTCGTCCTCGGCCGCGGGTTTCTTGCCCGTCATCTGGAACAGCAGGTTCGCGGCGTGGCTCAGCGACGCGTCGCCCCCCGTCTCGGGCATCACCGGATCGGCCCCGTCGAGGAACCGCTGCATCTGCCCGATGATCGTCGGGATCTTCGCCGTCAGCCGCTTCGACTTGGCGAGGTTCGCCTCCGGGCTGTTGTCCTGGCACTGGGCGTCGACATGACCCAGCATGCTCACCGCGGTCCGCAGCACGTCCATCGGCACCGCCGTGCCCGCTTCGAGCATCGGCACCGCCGAACGCAGGAACGCGGTGACCTCGGCCGGGATGGGCCGATCGGCGACGAGCTGCTGCTTGAACGTCTCCAGCTGGGCCGGGGTCGGCTTGTCGCCCTCGAGCAGCAGATACGCGACTTCTTCAAACGTGGCGTGCTCGGCGAGGTCGGCGATCTCGAAGCCGCGGTAGATCAGCGATGTCTGCTCGACCTGGCAGATCTGCGTATCCCCGGCGATCACGCCCTCGAGCCCGGTCGGTTTGGTCGGTGCGGTCGTCATCTGTCGTCTCCTGTTCGGTGCGCGCCCGCGGATCACAGGCGGCCCGACATGGTAGCGCACCCGCCCCGATCCGATCCAACGGGTCGAATCCGACGAAACGCGACCGTCAGGGAGTGGCCCCCGCAACGCGAGGCGCAGAGGAAACCGCTCCCTCACGGTCGCGTCTCGTTCAGTCGCCGGTGTTGTCGGGGGGTGGGGCTGTCTGGCCCGTACCCCCGTTGTCGACCCCGCCGCCGGGTCCGCCGTCCGCGTCGCGGCGTTTCTTCTTTTTCCGTCTCTTCTGTCGTGCAGGCCTCGCCTTGGCCGGCTCGACCTTGCCGCCCATGAGCCGGAGGGCTTCTTCGACGTCCTTGTCGCCCCGTCCCGAGAGATTGACGACCAAGTGCTGATCGCTCGGCATCTCGGCCGCGAGCTGGACCGCGTAGGCGATCGCGTGGCTCGATTCGAGCGCGGGGATGATCCCCTCGGCGCGCGCCGCCAGCAGGAACGCCGACACCGCCTCGTCGTCGGTCACGGCGGTGTATTCGGCCCGGCCCGAGTCCTTCCAGAATGCGTGCTCGGGCCCGACGCCGGGGTAGTCCAGCCCCGCCGAGCAGGAGTGGACGTCGGCGGTCTGCCCCTCCTCGTTCTGGAGGACGTAACTGAGCGAGCCGTGCAGCACCCCCGGCTTGCCGAACCGCAGCGGGGCGGCGTGATCGCCGAGGGCATCCGACCGCCCGCCGGCCTCGACCCCGATCAGCCGGACTTCGGCATCATCGACGAACGGATAGAACATCCCCGCGGCGTTCGAGCCCCCGCCGACGCACGCCACGATTGCGTCGGGCAGGCGTCCGAAGTTACGCAGACACTGGGCCTTCGCTTCGCGCCCGATGATGCTCTGGAAATCGCGGACGATCATCGGGAACGGGTGCGGCCCGACGACGGACCCGAGGATGTAATGCGTGTGCTCGACGGACCCCATCCAGTCGCGCATGGCCTCGTTGGTCGCGTCCTTGAGCGTTTTCGAGCCGGAATCGACCTCGACGACGCGGGCACCGAGCATCTTCATCCGCACGACGTTCAGGTGCTGGCGGCGGGCGTCCTCGCTGCCCATGTAGACGTCGCATTCCAGCCCGAGCCGCGCCGCCGCGGTCGCGGTGGCGACGCCGTGCTGGCCCGCGCCGGTCTCGGCGATGACGCGGCGTTTGCCCATCTTCCGGCACAGGAGCCCCTGGCCGATGGTGTTGTTGATCTTGTGCGCCCCGGTGTGGGCGAGGTCTTCACGCTTGAGCCAGATCGTCGCCCCGCACTTGTTCCGCCCGGCGCGCGCCGCCCGGCTCGAAGCCTCGCGCGTCAATCCCGCGGCCTTCTGGAGCGGCGTGGGACGCCCGATGTATGAACGGTTCAGCTCGCGCAGCTCATCCCAGAACTGCTCGCTGCGGCATTGTTCGAGGTACAACGCCTCCAGCTCGGCCAGCGCCGCCATCAGCGTCTCGGGCACGAAACGCCCCCCGAACCGGCCGAACCGACCCGATTCGTCGGGCGCATGCGACAGCGGCGGGGGGGCGGCGTTCTCTTGATCCGGCAGCGTCGTCATGGCACAACCCTAGCGCCCGACGCTTCTCTATGCGGACCCGAGCCGGGTGCCTCAACCGGGTACCTCGGTTCGGAGAGCCGAGGTACCCGAGAGAGCCGAGGGTCCGGGGAACCGGAGATTTCCCCTACGCCTCATCCAATACGCGTTGCGTCACCGTTCGCACGATCTCGCCGTCGAAGCCGCGTCTCGCCAGCCGGCCCATCAGCCGACGTGCCGCGGTCTCCCGGTCCAGGCCCGGGTGTTTCCGGATCCACGCCCTCGCCTCGGCCTCGGCCGCTTCCTCCGGATCGACATCACGCAGCGCGGCCTCGATCACCTCCGACGCGATCTCCTTGCTCACGCCTTCACTGAACAGTTTCTGGTGCAGCAGCCGGGGCGCCGCGGACCCTTTGCGGAGTTCCCGCGCCACGGCCCGCTCGGCCGATGCCCGTTCGTCCAGCAGCCCGACTTCCTCCAACCGATCGAGGACGGCGTCGACGACCGCCGGTTCGTGCCCCTTGTCCAGCAGCCGATGCCTGAGGACCGCCCGCGTCCGGTCGCGGGCCTTGAGCAGCCGCAACGCCGCGGCCTGGGCCTTGTCGATCAACGCAGGATCAGGCGTCGTCATACGTCGTTACTCCGATTTCGAGCTCGAAGTCCGGGTGAGGTAGATTCGGCAGGCTTTCTCCCTCTCCCCGGTCGCCGGGGAGAGGGCCGGGGTGAGGGGCTTCCTGTTCTTCTCCTTACTTCATGCCTCATCAGTAAACCGGCTCGTCGCAACGGGGATACCCCGCTACTCGCCCGCCGACGCCCCGCTTCGTCGCCGTCTCGCCGCGATCGGAACGAGGTGGGGAGAAGACGACTTCCACCCACCAGTCTACCCGCCGGATTGACCCCTCTACACTCCCCAATCGCAGCACCATTCCGAGAGGAGTTCGATCATGGAGCACGGGGTCAGGAAAGTCGGTGTCGTCGGGTCCGGTCAGATGGGCGGGGGCATCGCCCAGGTCGCGGCCGTCGCGGGGTTCGAGGTCGCGGTGTTCGATTCGGCCTCGGGGGCGTTGGAAAAATGCAAGGCGACGCACGACAAGCTGCTGGCCCGTGCCGTCGAAAAGGGCCGGATGGAGCAGGCCGACGCCGACGCCGCCAAGGCCCGACTCACATACGCCGAGAGCATGGACGCCCTGGCCGGTGCGGATATCGTGATCGAGGCCGTGGTCGAAAACGCCGACGTCAAGAAGGCGGTCTTCGCGGACCTCGACAAGCGGTTCACGGGCGGCGAGATCCTCGCGACCAACACCAGTTCGATCAGCATCACCGAGATCGCGGCGGCGACGACAACGCCCGAGCGTGTGATCGGGATGCACTTTTTCTACCCGGTCCCGGTGATGAAGCTCGTCGAGGTCATCAACGGGCTGGCGACCGACAGCGCCGTGACGGCGCGTGTTCTGGCGCTCTCCGAGGCGATGGGCAAGAAGGCCGTCCCCGCGAACGACCGGGCGGGTTTCGTGTCCAACCGCGTGCTGATGCCGATGATCAACGAGGCGTTTTACGCGTGGATGGAGGGCGTGGCCGAGCCCGAGCACATCGACGAGATCATGAAACTGGGCATGAACCACCCGATGGGCCCGCTGCGTCTGGCCGACTTCATCGGGCTGGATACGTGCGCCCACATCATGAACGTGCTCGCCGACGGGCTGCACAACGAACGCTACCGCCCCTGCCCGCTGCTGGATCAGCTGGTCGTGGCGGGTCGGCTGGGCAACAAGACGGGGCGGGGTGTGTTCGATTACTCGAGTTGAACCATGACGCCGACGCTGAGGCTCCGCGAAGCGTCGGATTCCCGTGCTGACCAGCACCCAACCCGAGCCTTCGTCGCGGGCTCCTCGGGCTCGACGCCGTTCGAACGCATCCCGGCCCAAACCTCCGCGGCCCTGCACGGCCTCCGCGGTCGGTCTCCTATTCTCACCTCAAAGGAAGACACCCATGCCAACCGCCATCGTCCTCGGAGCCGGCATGGTCGGCTCGGTCATCGCCGCCGATCTCTCCCGCGATCTCGATGTCACCATCGCCGACGCGAGCGAGTCCGGCCTCGCCCGCGCCGCCGGCCTCGCCCCGATGCAGACCGTCAGGGCCGACCTCTCCGACGCCGACACCATCAAACGGCTCATCGCCCCGTTCGACATCGTCTGCGGCGCCCTCGCCAGCCACCTCGGCTTCAATGCCCTGCGTGCCGTCATCGAGGCCGGCAAACCCTACTGCGACATCTCCTTCATGCCGGAGGACGCGATCGACTTGGACGATCTCGCCATCGAACGCGGTGTCACGGCCGTCGTCGATTGCGGCGTCGCCCCCGGCATGTCCAACCTCCTCGCCGCGCACGCCGCGGCCCGGATGGACCCGTGCCGGAACATCGAGATCTACGTCGGGGGCCTCCCCGTCGAACGCCGCTGGCCCTTCGAATACAAGGCCGGCTTCGCCCCCGCCGACGTCATCGAGGAATACACGCGACCCGCTCGGCTCGTCGAACACGGCCGAACCGTCGTCAAAGAAGCACTCTCCGAGCCCGAGCTGATCGACCTGCCCGGCGTCGGCACGCTCGAAGCCGTCAACACCGACGGCCTCCGTTCCCTCGCCCAAACCATGAACGTCCCGTTCATGAAGGAAAAAACGCTGCGCTACCCGGGCCACTACGAACTGATGCGCGTCTTCCGCGAGACCGGCCTGTTCAGCAAGGACGAGATCGAGGTCAACGGCGCACGCGTCCGTCCCCTCGACGTGCTCTCAACGCTCATGTTCCCCAAGTGGACCTACGAGCCCGGCGAAGCCGACTTCACCGTCATGCGCATCATCGCGGACGGCGACATCAACGGCGAGCCGACCCGCCACACATGGGATGTCCTCGACCGGCTCGACCCCGAGACGGGATACACGAGCATGTCGCGCACCACCGCCTTCCCCTGCGCCATCGTCGCCCGCGAGATCCTCGCCGGGAACATCACGCGGCCCGGTGTCCTGCCCCCCGAAAAACTGGGCGCCGATGCCGGGCTTGTCTCCCGCGTCATCGAGGGGCACCGAAGCCGGGGGATCGAATACACCCTCACCGTCTCGGCTCCTCCGACGGACGCGGTGGGCGGATGATCATCCCCGGTTCTCCACCGGGATTCATCCCTCGCCCGACTTCGTCCGATACACTCCGGCGTGATCGAGATCAGGCACATCACGCCCGACCACCCGCTCTATGCGCAGGAAACCGCGCTGCGCGAGCGCGTGCTGCTCGCCGGAGCGGGGTACGACTTCGAGTCCTTCCGCCGGGACTACCCCTACGAAGACACCGCCGAGCATTTCGTCGCCGTCACGACCCACACCAACGCCGGCAGCCCCGTCGAGGTGGTCATCGGCACCGCCCTGCTCATCCCGGATCACCCGGAACCCGGGCGCGGCAAGGTCACGCAGGTCGCTGTCGACTCCCAGAGACAGGGAGAAGGCATCGGACGCAGGCTCATGGTCACGCTCGAATCACACGCTTTCGGCACCCTCGGGCTGCGGGAGGTCTACTGCCACGCCCAGAACACCGCCATGGGGTTCTACCAACGTCTCGGCTGGCAAATCGACGGAGATGAATTCATCGAGGCAGGCATCCCGCATCACAAAATGTTCATCCGCTCGCCTGAAGGCCGACCCGTAGCATCCGAACCCGAACAAATCGGGCCAAATCTGGATCTGGTTGACCCGAATTAGAAAGATTCAGACGCCGCAGACTGGTATCACACCCCCTCTTTTGGAATAATGCCAGAGATGTTCGACGCGTCAGAACGTACACCGCTCAATGGCCGGGATTGCGAATGCCGTTCCGAAGCCGTCCGGGCTCTGTTCCGAGCACACGGCCTCCGCTGCACGCGTCAGCGGGAGTTGATCTACAACACGCTCGCCGCCAGCAAGGCCCATCCGACCGCGGACGAAATCTTCCAGTCCGTCCGGAACGAGGAGCCGGGCCTCAGTCTCGCAACGGTTTATAACACCCTCGACGCGTTCACCGAATGCGGCCTGTGCCATCGCATACCAAGCCCCCAGACCAACGGGCCTTCCCGGTACGACACCGACACCAACCAGCACGTCCATGTCATGCTCGACGACGGCCGGGTGTTCGATGTCCCCGACGATCTCGCCGCCATGCTCGATCACACCCTCCCCCCCTCTTTTGTGGAGGAAGTCGAACGGAGGCTCGGCATCCGGCTCACCGGGTATCAGCTCCATCTCTCCGCGTGCGGATGCGACAAGACGGGGAACCCCTCGAAATAACACAACAATCTCCAGTCGGGCGCACTTCCGTCCGATCATGAACGTACGCAATTCAAGCACCGTATTCATGATCGGAGCCGACCATGGACCAGCAGATCGATCGTCGCCGGCATCCCCGCTTCGCCGTGTCGCCCGGGTACACCCCCGTGCGTCTCCGGCTGTTGACCGAGGATCACTTCACCCGTTCAGGGCATGCCTATGACATCAGCGAGGGCGGTGTCCGTTTCGAGATGGATATCCCCGTCGAACCCGGTACACCCGTCGCCATGGAGATCATGCTCCCCGAGCAGCCCGGCGTGCTCCACACCAACGACGGACCCGGACGCGCTGTCTTCGTCATCGGCAATGTCGTCTGGTGCGACATCGAAGAACCCGGCCCGGCGAACATGGCCATGGCGATCACCCGCTACGCGCGTTCCGGTGACAAGGAACGCCTCATGCGGCGGTTGACCACCGGTGCTTACGCCCGCGTGGCATAAACACTTCGATACACCTGTTCTTCGTGCTCCGCCCGTGCGTCGCATCCGGGCGGATTCTTTGCGCACAAACCCGCGCGGTGCGCGGATCCCCCGGGGGCCTCTCACGGTGAAGAAGGGCAGGCCCGGTCCTGTTCGATCCGCCCGCCGGCGTCTTCCCACGCGAGATACCCGCCCGAGATGTTCACCGCCTCACGCCCGAGACGCTTGAGATAGGAACACGCCCTCGCCGAGCGCTTCCCGCTCAAACAATTGACCAGCAACCGATCCGCCTCGGGCAGTTCGGCGACCCGTTCCATCAGCCGGGTGTGCGAGATATTGGTCGCGCCGGGAATCCGGCCGAACCGATACTCATTGCCCCGCCGCACGTCGAGCAGTGCCTCGCCGGGCTTCGGCCCTTCGAGCACCTGCCGCACGTCGATTTCGTCGATCGTCGCGGTCGCGGCACCGGAAGCCTCGACCTCATCGCCAGGGCACCAGCCCTCGATCCGGTCCAGCCCGATGCGGATCAACCCGCGGACCGCTTCATCGAGATCCCCGGGCGCACACACGATGTAGATCGGCTCGTCTTCGCGGATCAATGATCCCGCGTCCGTGCAGAACGACAATTCGAGCGGGATCGACAACGAGCCCGGGATGTGCCCCGCCCGGAACCGCGTCCAGGGCCGGGCGTCGAGGATCGCCACGGCTCGGGGGTCCAGATGCGCGATCGTCGCCGCGTCGACGCGTCCCGGCGTCGGCAGCCCTCCGAGCACCGCCGGGCCGTCGCGGTTGACCCGCTTCATCGTCGCGAAATACATGGGCGGTTCGGGCTGGCCGTCGAGGATGAACCGGACGAACGCGTCTTCGGATTCCGCCGCCGCCAGCGCGTGGTTGTAGCGTTTTTCGTATCCGATGGTGCTCATCGGCACCGCCCCGAGCGCCTTGCCGCACGCGCTGCCGGCCCCGTGCCCCGGCCAGACCTGGGCGAACTCGGGAACGCGGTCGATCACCGAGAGCGACCGGAAAAGTGCGCGCGCCGAGGGTTCCATCATCCCCGCCATCCCTGCCGCCGATTCAAGCAGATCGGGCCGGCCGAGATCGCCCACGAACAGAAAATCACCGCTGACCAGCCCCATCGGCTCGTCGGCGCCCGCGCCCCGGTCGGTCACCAGATACACCATGTGTTCCGGCGTGTGCCCCGGCGTATGCACCGCGCGGAACTCGACACCACCGACGGCGAACGTGTCCCCGTCGTGCAGCACGGTGTGCGCATAGGGCCGCCCCCCCGGGCCGTCGTCCAGCCAGCGGGATCGCCAGTCTTCCCCGCCTTCGCCGGAGACGTAAACATGAGCCCCGGTCCGGTGGGCCAACTCGCGTGCTCCCGAGACAAAGTCCGCGTGGATATGCGTCTCGGCGACCGTCACGATCTCCAGCTCCTGCTCCGCGGCGAGGTCGATGTATTGATCGACATCGCGGAGCGGGTCGAACAGGACGGCTTTGCCCGCTTCCTGGCAGCCGATCAGGAACGCCGCCTGGGCGAGCCTTTCGTCATAGATCATGCGCATGAACACAGCGATTCCCTCCGTCGATCGGGGCGAGGACGTGCACGAGCATATCGCGGATCGGCCGGCCCGATCATCCGATCGGGGGTTTGACGAAGCGCAACGCGAGGAACATCGGGATCTCCCGCCGGGCCCGGTTTTCCTCGTCGGCCCGCGGGCCCGGGCTGCTCTTTCTGAGGCTCGCCCATTCTTCGAGGGCATCGACCACGAACCCCGATGCCCGGGCGGCTTGAAAATAGGATGTGAGCGGGCGGTGATACGTCGTCGTGACCACCGCGTCGGCCCCGCCGGCGTGAGCGCCCGGGTTCATCGTGATCGGGATCGCGGCATCGGACAGGTACGCGTCGACCCGGCGGAACTGGCGCTGCGTCGAGGCGGCCGAACCCTCCCAGCCCCACGCCGACAACCTCGGCGAGCGGAACGCGGGGTGCAGGATCACCGCCACGAACCGGCCACCGGGGCGGAGCATGTCCGACACCCCCCGCATCGTCGCCCGCAGATCCTCGATGTTCATCAACGCCATGACGCACGCGGCGGCGTCGAAGGGGCGGTCCTGTTCCGGGATCACGTCCGCGAGTCGCTGCGCGTCGCCCACCAGAAAACGCATCGCCCCTTCCGAACGTTCTTTCGCCCGCTCGATCAGCCGGGGGGAGGCATCGACACCGACGACCTCGGCCCCCTTTTCGGCGGCGGCCCGCGAAATGATCCCCTGCCCGCACGCGACGTCGAGCACGCGTCGGCCCGGCCCCGGTTCGAGCAGGGCGAGCACGCCGGGGATCAGCACCTTCTCGTAATGGTCGCTGCCCTTCTCCGTGAGCATCCTGTCGTACCACTCGCTCACGCGGTCCCACTGCGTCTCGACGCGGCCGCCCTCGGGCGCGGCGACAGCGGACGTGTCGTTCGGGGGTGTCTTTCCGACGATGGTGTAAAACGCCGGCGGCGTGGGGACGCGGTATCGCACCCTCATGTTGGTGCCCGGGTGGTCGAAGGCCACCTCCGCCAGGTGCAGCGCGGGGCGTGGGATGTCCTTGCGTGTCGAGCCGTAGGCGCGGTCGCCACCGACGGGGTGGCCCGACTCGGCCATGTGCGCACGGATCTGGTAAGGATGGTCCGTTTCGGCCCGAATCCGGACCAGCGTCAGCCCGTCGTGCGCCGTGACCGGGCGCATGTGCGTCACCGCGGCGAGCGGGCGGCGCGGCCCGCTCGGTTCGGCGTCGTGGTCCGGCACGCTCTGGGCCACACCCCGCCGGTTCTCGATCAGACGGGAGCGGATCGTCGTCGGGGCGGCGTCGGTGATCTCACCCTCGACGATCGCCATATAGAGTCGGTCGGCCTTGCGGCTTCGGAACTGCCGGCGGAGAATCTCGGCCGACTCGGGGGTGCGTGCAAAGACGAGCACACCGGAGGCGTCACGGTCGATCTCGTGGACGGCGAAGACCCGGGTGTTGCGTTCGCGGCGGGCACGCATCAACTCCCGCGTCATGTCGAGAGCGGTCGCCTTGCGGGCGTGGGCGGACGCGGTGACCACGCCGACGGGTTTGCTGACGACGACGATGTGCTCGTCGGCGTGGACGATCTCGATGGGCAAGCGCCGGGGATCGGTCGGGCGGCCGCGGTGCCCCGGCGGTCGGTTGCGGTGGGGGGGGCGTCGGTCCGGCTGCCGGCCCCGGTGGCGCGATCCGGGTTGGTTATCTCTGTGGTCGATCGGCGTGGCTCCTGCGGTTGTCGGCGGCGACGGGTTCGAGCACGTCGAGCAGCCACGATGCGAACTCGGCCTTGCCGATCTCTCCATCCGTGGACGAAACCGCCTCGCCGCCCCGGCGGAAGAGCGTCGCGGCGATCGAGTCGGCGTCCATCGTTTCGAGCGGGTTGGCGACGATGTAGTCGATGTCCTTGCGTTCGAGCTTGGCGCGGGCCGAATCCGTCAGGCGGCTCCTCGGTTCGAGCGCGAACCCGACGAGAATCTGGTTCTCCCGCCGGTTCCCGGCGCACCGGGCGAGCAGGTCCGGCGTCGGGATGAGCCTGAGCGTGACCGGGCCTTTGCCCCGACGCCACTTGTCGGTGTGGGTGTCCGGGTCGAGGTCGGGGGTGTAGTCCGATACCGCCGCGGCCATGATGAGCATGTCGCACCAGCCGAGGTGCTCGTCGAGCAGGGCGCCGAGGTCGGCGGTGCTGCGGAACGGGATGATCTCGACCCGGCCTGAGCGGGGACTCGTCGGGGTCGGCCCCATCAGCAATCGGACATCCCAACCCCGATCGGCGGCGGCGTCCGCGAGCGAGGCTCCGACCCGTCCGCTGGATCGGTTGCCGAGGAAGCGGACTGCGTCGATGGGTTCGTGCGTGGGGCCCGCGGTGATCAGCAGACGGATTGGATCGTGTTGCATGGGATGTGGTCCCGCTGTGGCTGGGGACAAGTAAGATAGGAGGCGATACGGGGAGGGAACGGCGTGAGAGGAGAACTTCTTGCGGCGTGAGCCCCGGATCCGCGGACGCTCGGAGCCGGTATAGTTGTCCCGACGGGTGACCGGCGACTGTCGGAGCGAGAGACCCGCAACGGCCGCACGAGGCCGGCACAGCCCTGGAGGCCTTTTCAAGGACATGGCACGATCAAAGAAGAAACTTGGCGAGATCCTCGCCGGCGCGGGTGCCGTCTCGAAGGACGACGCCAACAAGGCCGCCAAGGCGGGCAAGAAGAGCGGCAAGCGGATCGGTGAGGTGCTCGTCGAGGGCGGGAACGTCAACGAGGAGCAGGTCGCCCAGGCGCTCGCCCAGCAGTTCGGCTTCGAGTATGTGGACCCGAACAAGGAGCCGTACGCCGGCCAGATCGATCTGTCGGCGATCGACAAGCAGCTGATCAAGCGGTACCTCGTGCTCCCGATGGGGGAGGAGAACGGCAAGCTCCGTCTGATCGTGCACGACCCGATGAACCTGGAGCTGCTCGACAACCTGCGGTTCAGGCTCAACAAGGACCTCGACCTCCGCATCGCCAGCAAGTCGGCCATCAAGCGGTTCCTCGACGCCAAGGAATCGGGGACGGCCCCGGTGCAGGCCGAGCAGAGCCTTGTGACCGAATCCATCGACCGGACCATCGACCGCTCGGTCGACCGCTCGATGGACAAGTCGATCGACATCGCGGGGGGAGACTCGCCGGTCGTCCGGCTCGTGAACCGCATCCTGTCCGAGGCGGTCCGTGTGCGGGCGTCCGACGTGCACATCGAGCCGATGGCCGACCGTGTCCGGCTCCGGTACCGGATCGACGGGGTGTGTATCGAGCGCGACAACCTGCCCAAGCGCATGCAGAACGCGGTGTTGAGCAGGATGAAACTGATGGCGGGCGTCAACATCGCGGAGAAGCGCATCCCGCAGGACGGGCGGATCAAGCTCAACGTCGACGACGTGATGATCGATTACCGTGTCTCGGCGTGCCCGGCGTATCACGGCGAGAGCATCGTCGCGCGTATCCTCCGCCCGGACGCCGTCCGCATCGGACTCGAAAACCTCGGGTTCGAGCCGGACAATCTCGAGATCTTCAACCGGATCATCCGGCGTCCGAACGGGATTTTTCTGGTTACCGGGCCGACGGGCTCGGGCAAGACCACCACGCTTTATTCGGCGTTGGACGTGCTGAACCGGCCGGACCGCAAGATCATCACGGCGGAGGACCCGGTCGAATACAACTTCGAGGGCATCAACCAGTGCCAGGTGCGCGAGGGGATCGGCCTGACGTTCCCGGCGATCCTCCGTTCGATGCTGCGGCAGGCGCCCAACATCATCCTCGTCGGTGAGATCCGGGACCGGGAGGTCGGCGAGATCGCCATTCAGGCGGCGCTCACGGGGCACCTCGTGTTCTCGACGCTGCACACGAACGATGCGCCGAGCGCCATCACGCGTCTGATCGATATGGGGATCAAGCCGTTCCTCGTGGCTTCTTCGATTCAGGCGATCATGGCCCAGCGGCTTGTGCGGGTGTTGTACGACGGCTCGAAACAGTTGGCCACCGAGGAGGACATCGACCCGAAGCACCTCGCCCTGATCGGGCTCACGATGGAAGAGGCGATCGGGAAGGTCTACAAGCCCGTTCCGCACGACGACGCCCCGGGCGGGTACAAGGGGCGGAAGGCTATTTTCGAGCTGCTTCAGATGAATTCCGAGTTGCGGGACCTGGCGTTCAAGGTGTCGCCCGTGGCCGAGCTGCGACGTGCCGCCGTTGCTTCGGGGATGCGTCCGCTTGTCGAGGACGGCAGAATCAAAGTGCTTAAGGGCATCACGACGCCGCAGGAGATCGCCCGCGTGAGCCAGGTGTTGGATTGAACGTGCCGCCCCCCGAAGCCGAGGGGCCGCCCGGAGCGAGATCATGTCCACGATTCAGATCGACCGATTGCTCGACACCGTCGTCAAGCTCGACGCGAGCGACCTCCACCTGACGGTGGGGCGGCAGCCGACCATCCGAATTCACGGCGGGCTGCGGAACCTCCAGACCAAAGTGCTCGACTCGGACGACATGGTCGCCCTGATGAAGTCGATCACCCCCGAACGCAACCAGCAGGAGCTCCAGGAAGAAGGCGGCACCGACTTCGGCTTCGCGTACGGCGAGGCGGCCCGCTTCAGGGTCTCTGTCTTCCGGCAACGCGGGGACCTGGCGATCGTGCTGCGGCAGATCCCGAACCGACTCCTGACATTTGAGCAGATCGGCCTGCCGGATATGGTCAAGGATCTGGTCCGTCGACCGCGTGGGTTGTTCCTGGTGACGGGTCCGACGGGTTCGGGCAAGACGACATCGCTGGCGACGATGATCGACTACATCAACACCTACATGGATCACCACATCATCACGATGGAAGACCCCATCGAGTATTACCACTTCCACAAGAAATCGATCGTCAACCAGCGCGAAGTCGGCAACGACGTGCCGTCGTTCGCCGAGGCCCTCCGGCGGGCGCTGCGGCAAGACCCGGACGTGATCCTCGTCGGCGAGATGCGCGACCTCGAAACCATCGAGGCGGCGGTGCGGGCGGCCGAGACCGGTCACCTTGTGTTCGGGACGTTGCACACCACCGGGGCGGCAAAGACCATCGACCGTCTCGTAGACGCGTTCCCGGTGACCCAGCAGAACCAGATCCGCGTGCAGCTCTCGACTGCCCTGATTTGTGTGCTGTCACAGGTGCTGATGCGGCGGGTGGATACCAAGGGCCGGGTCGCGGCCTACGAGTTCCTTGTCATCACCCCGGCGATCTCGAACCTGATCCGCGACAACAAGACGTTCAGGATCGATTCGGCGATCCAGACCGGGAAGAAGTACGGCATGCAGCTGCTCGACGATCACCTCTGGTCCCTCTATTCTCGGGGTATGATCGGGGCCGAAGAGATGATCGATAAGGGCAAAAATGCGGCTGACCTGAGAGACAAGGTGCTCCAGGCGGGCGGAACCATCAATCGGCCTGAGCTGGCGGACACCGAAGGTGGGGGGGAGTAAGGGATTGGGCCGATCCCATTGATTTCAGATAATCGACGTTTTTGCCACAAAATCGGTCGATTGTATGAGTGTCGCATTGCGTTTCGGTGCATTTTTGCGTAGATTGAGCAGAACCCGCGGGCTCGGTGGCCGAATCGGATGAAGTCTGAGCCGGGTGACGTCGGATATCGGTCGTGAGCCGATGGTCTGCGGGCTGACTCGGCGAGGAGGATTCGATGCCGACGTTGCCGGTTTCAGAACTCAAGGGCCGCAAGCTTGGTCGGGTCTTGACCAAGCTGGGCTACTGCACGCGTGAGCAGGTGCATGAAGCGCTCATGGTGCAGAAGACCCGGAAAGAGAAGATCGGCAAGCTGCTGATCGAGCTGGGGTATGTGACCGAGCAGCAGGTCTCCGAGGCACTCGCCGGGCAGGCGGGGATGGAGTACCGCGATCTTTCCGGGTTCGAGATCCCCGAAGAAGTGGTCGAGGCGATCCCGGCCGAGAACGCCAACGCCTACGGCATCGTGCCCATCGAATACGAGCCGAAGTCGAAGCGGCTGGTGGTGGCGCTCAAGAGCCACGAGAATTTTCAGGCGGTGGACGACCTCCGGCTGTTGATGGGGTTCAACGTCGAGGCGGTCGTGGCGTCGCCGGAGGCGGTCGATTCGCTGCTGAAGAAGCACTATTCCCGCACGGAATCGATGGCCGAGGTGGTGAGCGGTCTGGCTTCGGATGATCGGTTCGCGTCGCTGGCCGGTGCGAGCGATCAGTCGATCGATCTGGACGCGGTGCTGGAGGCGGCCGACGACAATCAGGTGGTCAAGTTGATCAACCTCGTGCTGCTGCAGGCGATCAAGGACCGGGCTTCGGACATCCACTTCGAGCCGTTCGAGCACGAGTTCAAGATGCGTTACCGGATCGACGGCGTGCTGTACGAGATGGTTCCGCCGCCGAAGCACCTCGGCCCGGCGATCACGAGCCGCATCAAGGTCATGGCGAACCTCGACATCGCCGAGCGTCGCCTGCCGCAGGACGGGCGTATCGAGCTGAGCGTGGGCGGCAACCCGATCGACCTCCGCGTGGCGATTCTGCCGACGATTTACGGTGAATCGTGCGTGATGCGTGTGCTCGACCGCTCGAATGTCGAGCTGGATCTGAACCGGATCGGGCTGCGTGAAGATGATCTTGAGAAGTTCAACCACCTGATCCGCAAGCCGAACGGGATCGTGGTCGTGACGGGTCCGACGGGTTCCGGCAAGACGACGACGCTGTACGCGGCGCTCGCGACGCTGAACGACATCGAGACGAAGATCCTGACGGCGGAGGACCCGGTCGAGTACGACATCGACGGTCTGTGCCAGTGCCAGGTGAACACGGACGTGGGCCTGACGTTCGCGAAGCTGCTGCGGTCGTTCCTGCGACAGGACCCGGACGTGATTCTCGTCGGCGAGATCCGCGACCTCGAGACGGCCCAGATCGCGGTGCAGGCGTCGCTGACGGGCCACCTGGTGCTGTCGACGCTACACACGAACGACGCGCCGAGTTCGATCATCCGCCTTGTTGATCTGGGGATGGAGCCGTTCCTGCTGACGGCGACGATCGAGGGTGTGGTGGCGCAGCGTCTCGTGCGGAAACTCGACCCCGCGGTGAAGGAGGCGTACACCCCGACGGAGGCGGAGCTGCTGGAGTTGAGCCTGCGTCCGGAGGACATCGGCGACCGCAAGTTCTACCGCCCGAGCCGGACGGATCGGCTCGGTGGGGGGTACAAGGGCCGGATGGCGTTGTTCGAGATCATGGAGATGGACGACGACATGCGGGAGTTGGTGATGAAGGAAGCGAGCACGGCGGTGCTTCGCGAACACGCCCGGCGTCGGGGGATGCGGAGCCTGCGCGAGAGCGGGCTGTTGGCGATCTATGACGGTCTGACGTCGATCGACGAGGTGGTGCGTGAGACGCTGGCCGAGGATTGATCCGGGTGTGTCCGGCGTGTGTCGGGCCGACCCGGAGTGAGGGATTCGGGATTTTGCCCCGCGGCGACCCCGGCGGGGCGGGTCGAGGAAAACGCCGCCCGCGTCGGCCGATTGGTGTGAGGACACCCGGCCGATCGCGTTGGAGATGACACGATGCCCACGTTTGTCTATGAAGCGATCAACGCGGCCGGGAAGTCCCAGAAGGGGACGGTCGAGGCGGCGAACAGCGAGGAAGCGATCAAGCGGATCCGCGACCAGCAGCTGTTCCCGAAGTCGGTCAAGCCCGCCAAGAGTTCGAAGAAAAAGGGGGAGAAGGACGCCGCCCCTGCGAAAAAGAAGAAACGGAAAAAGGGCGGCACGTCGATCTCGATCGGCGGGGTGAGCAAGAAGCACCTGACTTTGTTCACGCGTCAGTTGTCGACGCTGCAGGACGCCGGTCTGCCGCTGCTGCGGTCGTTGCAGATCCTCGAGGGGCAGCAGAAGCCGGGGCTTCTGAAAAACATCATCGGCGGCGTGGTGGAGGAGGTCGAGGGCGGGTCGTCGCTCTCGGACGCGATGAGCAAGTATCCCAAGGCGTTCGACGTGCTGTATACGAAGATGGTGCACGCGGGCGAGATCGGCGGCGTGCTGGACATCATCCTCCAGCGGCTTGCCGAGTTCATGGAAAAGGCCCAGCGGCTGAAGCGGAAGATCCGCGGGGCGATGGTCTACCCGATCGCGGTGATCTGTATCGCGATGGTCATCCTCACGGCGATCATGGTGTTCATCATCCCCAAGTTCGAGGAGATCTTCGCGGACTTCGGGGTGAACCTGCCCGGGCTGACGGTGTGGCTGATCAACACGAGCCGGTGGGTGGCCGGGCAGGAGACGGGCCAGCAGGTGCCGGGGTGGGTGTTCGTGATCCTCTCCCCGTTCGCGTTTTTCATTTTCTGGAAGGTGATCCGCAAGACGAAGCCGGGCAAGGCGGTGACGGACATCCTGCTGCTCTGGACGCCGATCTTCGGGAACCTGATCCGCAAGACGACGATCGCGCGTTTCACGCGGACGCTGGGCACGCTGATCAGCGCGGGCGTGCCGATCCTGGACGCGGTGACGATCACGGGCGAGACGAGCGGGAACTTCGTGTTCGAGCGTGCTCTTCAGAAGGTGCACGATTCGATCCGCGAGGGCGAGACGTTCGCCGAGCCTCTTCGTGCGTCCAAGACGTGCGACGGGCTCGTGATCAACATGATCGACGTGGGCGAGGAGACGGGCGAGCTCGACGCGATGCTGATGAAGATCGCGGACAACTACGACGAGGAAGTTGACGTGGCGGTCGCGGCGCTGGTGTCGCTGCTCCAGCCGCTGATGGTGATCGTGCTCGGCGGGATCATCGGCACGATCATCATCGCGATGTTCCTGCCGCTGGTCGAGATGATCAACTCGCTCAACTCGAGCAACTGAGGACCAACGATGCGCCCGAGCAACGCCGACACCACACGCCGACCGCCCCGCCCGTTGAGCCCATCGCGGGGATCACGGGGTTTCACGCTGGCGGAGATGCTCGTCGTGATTCTCGTGATCGCGGTCCTCATGGGCATCCTGCTGGTCGCTGTGGGTCACGCCCGGTCGTTCGTCGGCAAGAGCGCGTCGCAGGCCAGCGCCCGGTCGATCGCCCAGGGCGTGCAGCAATTCGAGCAGACGTTCGGCTTTCCCCCGCCGCTGGTCCAGGACGGTCTGCAGGGCGACGGGGGCGCGATGACGGTGCCGCCCGCGGTGATCGACCGGGCCGGCACACCCGCGCCTGCCGGCACACCCGTGATCGTTCCTCCGGCGCCGGCGAGCGATCGGCTGCGGATGGTCGTGGTCTACAACCCCGCGTACCCGGCGAACCGGCGTTTCCTCGAAGGGCTCGACCCGCTCGGGGCCGGGGTCCCGAGCGACCAGGAGTTGATCGATCGTTATGACCCCGACAATCCATCGTGGCGTCTCGGCAATCAACGCTACAGCAAGTATTCGCTCGGGATCTATCTGGCCGGGGCGATGCCCGCGGCCGTGGACGGGGTGGACGGGCCGGGGATGGTGCGTCCGCTGGCGGACGGCACGTTCGAGGGTGTGGTGGCGGATTCGGCGGACGAGTTCGAGACGGCCGGTCGCTCGACCTCGCGGGAGCGTTACGAGCCGTTCTTCGATGCCGACAGCCGGGGGGCGAAGCTGGTGCGGGAGTATTTCGACCTCGACGAATACCGGGAGAACGCGGGCGACCCTGATCTGTCGGTGGCCGATCCCGTGCAGCAGACGGACTGGCGTCACGCGGCGATCGTCGATTCGGAGGGCAAAGCGTTCAGGTACTACCGCTGGGAGCCTCTGAGCGAGAGTTACGGGCTGACGGTCAGCGGGACCTACATGCTGAACATCCCGTGGGTGTTGCTCGACGATGAAGCCCTGCACGCACTGAATCAGGACCCGACGCCGGCGAGGGCGGCCACGGTCGACCTGACGGCGGGCAACGCGAAGCTGCGCGGGGCGAGATGGGCGGTCGTAGGGGCCGGCCCCAACGGGGTGTTCGGTACCGAGCCGATCGAGACGCTCAGGCGGCGTCTGAACATGATGAGCGGTGAGCTGGAAGACTGGGAAGTCCGCGCCGAGGCCAAATCGGACAACGCCGTGGAGGTGGGGCGGTGATCGGCCCGCAAGCACAACGTGCCCGGCGGGCGTTCACGCTGATCGAGATGCTCGTCGTCGTGACGCTGCTGATCGTGGTGCTTGGCGTCGCGGTGCCCGCGTTCCGCGGGATGATCGACGCCTCCGAACGGTCGCTCTCGGAAAACGCGCTGCGGGTCGGTGTCCGCGTCGCGCGCGATCTTGCTCTGCGCGGTGAGGGCGACGCCGCGATCGTGTTCTTCCGAGATCTCGACGGGCGCATGCGGATGGTGCCGGCGTTGCAGGTGGGGACGTTGGCCGATTCCGGTCTGAACCCGTTCGCGACGTTCCCGTTCAACCCCGAGACCGACCCCGTCATCGAGCGCGACGTGTTCGCGCCCGTCGGCGCCTCGGCCCAGATCCAGATGCCCAAGGGCTGGACGGTCGCGGGCTACGCCGACCCCAACACCATCGACATCCGGATCTCGTCGCTATTCACCGAGGGGTGGTACAACTCGGAGGCGTACGGCGACGCCGGGCAGGCGCAGGGCGAGACCGCCCGGCTCGACGGCAACTGGGTGTTGCCCGAGACGGCGTATTACGAGACGTTCATGCTCGCGCCGGGTGCTCCGCCGCCGGATGGGTTTACGTCGGCGGTCAGCGGCGCGGATATCAACCGGACACCGCGTCAGACCTTCATGGTGCGGTTTCAATCGGGCACGGGGCAGCTCGTCCGCGGGGCGGCGCCGGCGTTGGTGATCGATCCGAGGCCGACGGCGATCGGCCGCGGGCTGTTCACCCCGGACGTGCGCTGGATGCGTGCCAACCGGATCGAGGACGCCCGGGCGTGGGCGCAGCGCGTGCTCCGGCAGGACGACGTCAACAGCGACGGGGCCGCCGATTTCATCGACGAAACATTCCGCGTGATCACCATCGGCAACTACTCCAACGACACCGTGCTCGCCGGTCCGGTCTCCCGGCTGGCGTTGTTCCGGGCGGAGGATCTCGCCCAAGGGTTGGGGGCGAAGGGCCTCAACCGCGCGACAAACTCGCTCTATGCCCCGATCGAGCGCAGCGGCCGCATCGGGTTCGACCTCACGGGCCTGTTCGAGAACCACCCGTTCATCGACGAGCCGAACGAGGTCCGCATCGGCATCAACCGCTGGATCCAGGGCGATACGAATTTCGTCGCCGCCGGCGGGTTCGAAAACAGCGACACAGACGGTGACGGCAACGTGTACGGCGACGCGGGCGACGGCGTCGAGGCCGATTCGCCCGAGGCGAGGATCTTCATCGTCGAAGACGGCACGGGCGAGCTGACGGGGGTGGCGCGATGAACCGGAACAACACTCGTCGCCCTGGCTTCTCGCTGATCGAGGTGCTGATCGCCGTGATGGTGCTCGCGGTGGGGTTGCTGGGGCTGGCGTCGGTCTTCCCCGTCGTCATCACGCAGCAACGCCGGGCGTCGGATGTCATCCTCGGCGGTGTGGCGGCGTCGATCGCGCGCGATCAGATCGAGGCCAACAGGGACATCGCGGCCGAGCTGCTCAGCCAGGACGGGTTCGCCGATGACGACGAGCCGGACCTCGACGGCGACCGCGTGCCCAACGAGACGGCCGGGCAGGACAGCGACGCCGACGCGGATGGTGACGGCGTGCCGGACACGTTCGACCCGGATGTGCGTGACGGGCTTTATGTCCCGGGCACGGACGAGCCCATCTTCGGGCAGGGGTTCAACTACACCTCGGACAACCGGCGTTACAACCAGCAGACCGGCTACTCGTACCTGTGGGAGGCCGACTGGCAATGGGGCGGCGGCGTGCCCGGCACTGTCCGTTTGCCCGATCAATATCTGACCGACTACCTCGCCGACGGCGGTGTGCGGTTCCGTGATCCTCTGGAGCGACAACTGGCAGGCGTGAACCAGAATGACGCGGACCTGCCGGTGGGCGCCCGGCTCGTTCCCGGGCCGTTCTCGATCCCGGGCGGGGTGTACGACGGGCCGCAGTTCGTTTGGGATTTCGTCCCGAGGCGAACCCCCGAGGGCGGGCTGCAGATGGCGGTGTTCGTCCGTCGGATCGACACCGGCATCCGGGTCGCTGAGGGGCGGACGCTCAGCGAGATGCTCGTGACCGAGCAGCCGGGTTCGCCCGCGTTCCGCTTCCCGGTCGGCCGGGACACCACGACCGGCGAGCCGACGCTGGACGGGACGGGCGAGTATTCGATCCCGCTCAGCGTCGCCCTGATCCCGGTGCCGACGAGCGATTACCAATACACAACCGAAGCCCGCAACGGGTTGCCTGTGCTGCTCGACGCGGTTCGTCTCGATTTTTCCGCGATCGGCGACGACGAGCGGGCCACGGCGAGGCCCGCGGAGATGCGATTCCTCGCCCGGGTTGGGCAACGGTTTGTGGACAACTTCGGCGTCGTCCGCCGCGTCGTCGAGGTGCTCAACATCGAGAACAACGAGATCGACCTGCGCGTCGAGCCGGCGTATCAGCTAGGCCAGTTGTACCCGCCGTCTGACTGGGCGTTGTTCAACAGCAGCGATGCCCTGCGCGAGCTCGCCCGGACCGGCAAGCTGCGTCAGGCGGTTTTCACGCCGCAGGTCCCGGCCGACGTGTTCGTGATGGAGTTCGACAAGTGAAGCACCGGAGCGAGGACAGAACGAAGCGCGTGGCTCGGGCGTTCACGCTCGTCGAGGTGATCGTCGCGGTCGGTGTGCTCGCGGTGATCGGCGTCGTCATCGGGACGATCTTCACCACGATCGGCGAGACGGTCACGCAGGGCCGACGTGTCAGCGACATGAACCGCTTCGCCGCGCGTATCGAACGCGTGATGCGGCGTGACTTCGAGAACATGGTCCGCGAGAACGGTTTTCTCGTGATCCGCAACGAGTTGACACATGATTTCACGAACAGCCCGTCGAGGACGGACGTCGGGCTGACGCAGACGGACCCGAGCCCGAGGCCCCGCCGCATCGACGAGATCATGTTCTTCAGCCGGGGCGATTTCACGAGCAAGCGCACGCCGCTGCACCGCGACATGATCGCCCGGTCCGGCGTCGCGCGCATCTACTACGGGCACGGGCAGAAAATGCCCGTTGACTACGGCAACAACCCGGACAACCCCGATCTGACGACGCGGTACGCCCGCCCCCGCCTCGACGAGCCGAACAACCGGATCAACGGCGCGGACGCCCGGCTCGGCGTCCCCTCGGCACTGGGGACGATCAACCCCAACGAGTTCGCGTCGGACTGGTCGCTGCTGCGGCACGTCACGCTGCTGGTGCCCCGCCCCGGCGGGTTGCAGGTGTTGCCCGATGACGTGTTCGGGCTCCGGCCCAACGACGGCACGCCCGAGGCGTACAACCGCGTGGCGGATTCCTCCCGGCAGATCGCCCTCGGGCCCGCGGCCCAGAGCATCTTCCGCGCCGTCTCGGCGATGGCCCCCTACGAGATCAACACGGTGCCCAGCGGCGGGACGGGGCTCACCCTGATCGACCCCTCGCGGTTCAACATCCGCCCGTTCAACGCCGGCTACAGCGTCCTGCTCGGGGGCAGCGATGAATCGAAAGTCCGTCCGTTGTTCACCTCGGGCGTCGTGGACGTGGCGGTGACCGACCTCGACGAGATCCGCACCATCGTCACCTCACCCTGGCTCGGCACGCCCGATAGCGCCCGGGAACGCCTACCGAGCCAGCTCACGCCCTACGACTATTCATCGACCGTCGACCGTCTGACGGATTACGAGCAGCAGCGGGTGTTTTTCGACGGCGGCGGCAACCCACGCTCCGGCAGCGTTCTCAATTCCGGTATGCTCCCCGCGGGTGCACAGCGGCAGGCCCAGCAACTCTGGATGCTCGACGCGATGCCCGGTGTGCCCTTCGACCCGGCTCGCCCCAACGACACCGGGTTCCGTGTCCGGTACGAGGACGAGCCGCCTCGCATCTTCTCCGAGGCCGCGTCCATCCTCTCGACAAGCGACGCGGACAAAGAGATCCGCATGAACCGCGCCGTCGAGCAGGCGGACCAGGAGATGCTCGGTTCGAGCGTGTTCCAGCCGCGGTGCACCGAGTTCATCGTCGAGTGGTCGCTCGGCATCATCGACCGCCGCAACCCGGCCTCCAACCCGAATTACGGGCAGCCGATCTGGCACGGCCTGCGGCGTTACCGCGACGGCAACGGCAACGGGCGGTACGACGAGGGCGGCGTGAACGCGGACACGCCGGACACGCTTTACGCCGATTATTTCGACGTCGCCGAGTACGACGGCGCCCCGTTGATCGATCGGCCCGATCGGACCGATGACGATTTCAGCATCCGCGGCGTGATGGGTGATTCATTCTTTGAAGACGGCAACGCCCCGCTGCAGGGGCAGCCGGGCGCGTCGATCGACGAAGAGATGCAGGAGCTGATCCGCGTCGATCAGCGTTTCGACCCCGCCGCCGCTTCCAGAGTCGAGGACATCATCGGGGCCGAATACTGCTTCGGCTACGTCTACGAAGACCAGAACAACACCCCCGGCAACGCGGACGACGACGTGGTGCGTCCGTGGCCCTGGCCGAAACTGATCCGCGTCACGATGCGCTTTGTGGATGAATCCGACCTCGAAAACGAACGGACATATCAGGTGATTTTCCGCGTCCCCGATGCCGCGGGGGAGATGTGACACCATGCGGCGATCGGCGAACAACGGCGAGAGACGAGACACGAGGAGGCCCCCTATGAGGAGCCGAAACCATCATCCGGGCAGCCGTCGCGGCAGCGCGCTGATCATCACGGTCGGCACGCTCGCGCTCATCGCGGTGTTCGCGGCGTTGTACGTCACCCTGGGGCAGTCCGACACCCGCATGGCCGAGACCTCCGACCACAACGCGGACGTGTCCCGTGTCGAGGACCAGATCGCGGAATACATCGCCGGGGTCGTCGGGGCCGACCGGCTCGACGTGACCGTGGACACGATGACGGATGCTCAAGACGAGGTCGGCCCGTACTTCGATCCCTCGGGCACGCCGGTCCCGCCGGATGAGGCCCGCCGCCAACGGTTCGTGCGCGAGGCGACGGACTACCCCTACACGGATTACACGTTTAAGAGCATCTTCTCGACGAACCCGCTGTTCGACGCGACGCAGTACGCCAATATGCCCGCCGCGCTGGCCGGCAGCGCCCCGGAGCAGCTCTCGCTCGCCGCCGAGCGGTTCCGGTTCAACCCCACGGGCAACCACCCCGTGATGCTCGATCTGCCGGGCGACTCGCTCTCGCTCGACACCCAGCCGGACGCCGTGCGTGATTACCGCGTCGCCTCCGACCCCTGGCTGGCGTCCAGCGAGCCGACGTTCCTCGGTCGGCCCGAGACCGGCCTGGCGATCGACCAGCGTCTTTTCTCGCTCTACGCGTCGCAGACCTCGCCCACCAACGGCGCTCTGCAGGACGAGTTCCACTATCTCGACAACCGCGACTGGCGGCAGATCTCCAACCTCGCCCCCGACGGGCTGAGCGTCAACCTGTTCAATCTCCGGGGAAACTTCGAGGCCGAACCCGGGCTCGGCGTCGACGCCGACGGCCGGTTCCGCATGAGCGAGAACCGCACGCTGCTGTCGCTGGACGACCCGGACAAGGACAACCCCGATCGTCTCGGGCTCCGCCTGCGCGCTTCCGACCGCCTGCCGATCGACCCCGACGGCACCGTCGTCAACAGCTTCCTCGACCTGAACGACCCGACGGCGTTCGCCATCCGCAACACGCCGGCGTGGTGGACGATGAACCAGCGGTTCATGTATTTCCCCGCCGACCCGTCTTTTCCCGTGCTCGGCCGGCCCGACACGGCGACGCAACAGATCGACTCGAATCTCGGCTCGCTGGTCGTGCAGACTTGGGATACGCCCGACTATCCCGATTACCAATACGCCGACGCCGACGGCGACGGGTTCTACGACTCCCGCTGGTTCGAGCTGACCGATTCCACGATGGGCTTCCTCGGTTCGACGAACCTGCTCGACAACGACACGGACATGCGGTTCTTCGTCGCCGCCCGCGTGGTCGACCTGTCCGCCCGCGTCAACGTCAACTCGGCGACGGATTCGCTTGTCCCGCCGACGAGCAAGGTGCCCGCGGGCGCCACCCCGGCCGAGATCGACCTACGCCGCCTGCTCACGATGCAGGACCCGGCCGTGCGCTACCGCCCCGTGTTCGAGAACGTTGAGAGCAACCCGATCAACTCGGGCTTCCAGCGTCTCAGCCTGGCGCACATCGAACCCCTCCCGTTCGATCAGCGGCAGAATTACCCCGACAACAGCAACCGCCTCGTCGCGGCGGACTACTCGAACTACATCACGGCCAACGCACCCGGCACGTTTTTCCTCGACATCAACAACCAGAACGCAACGGCTGTGGAAACGGGCCGATATGCCTACGACGCGATCCGGCGTGAGATCCAGGGCAACTCGCTTGCACTCCCGGCCGACGCGACGAACCTCCGCGCGGCGGCATCGGGCACACCGCTCCGCGATACCACGCCGTTCGAGTATTTCGATTTCAAGCCCGCGGTCCAGGGCGTGATGGCCGCGCCCGACATCGCCCAGCTCGGCCGTATGCCCCGCTGGCGGCGCGACTACTGGCACGCCGTCGGCGGCGCGAACATCGCCGACCCCGGCGACCCGCCGATCTCCGCGTTCGGCCTCGGCGACCGCCTCTTCGGGCTCGACGACCTCTCCGAACTGCTCACCTTCAACGGCGTCAACGACGACACCACGCTCAGCCGCCTCGAGCGCGTCACCCAGGGACGGTTCGAGAACACAGGCTCCGATCTCGCCGGCTCGCTGCTCCGCTTCGGTCCGCTCCGCGCCAACCGGCCCACGGCCCTCGAACGCACCGGCCACGACAACCAGGTCAACCGCGAGAGCGCATTCACCTCCCCGAGCCCCGCCGGCGACGGCCTGATCGACAACGAGTCGATGGCCCTCGCCGCCCTCGACGTCCGCCGCCGTCTTACCACGATCAGCGGCGCCGCTCCGCTCCGCTCGCGGATCGTTGAAGATGTCAACCACGACGGCGTGCTGTCCGACGACGAGCGCCGGCTGACCGACGCCGACGCCCGGCTCGATCTGGTCTTCGACGCGGACGACCCGGCCACGCTGTTCGCGCTCTACGCCGACGCCCTCGCCCCCTACGCCGAGGCCGACGACACGTGGAACTTCGACCCCGAGGGCGAGCCCCCCCTTACACTTCCGTCATCACCGTACAACCGCATGCGCACGCTCGCCTACGGCTACCGCGGCAGCGAGCTCGCCCTGCGCCTCTCGGCCCACCTCGCCGTCAACATGGCCGACATGAACGACGAGGACGACACCCCATCGGCCTACACCGTCCTCGCCATGGCCGACGCCCAGTCCAACGACATCCGGGGCGATCTCGACCGCGACTGGCCCACAACCCTCAACGAGAACGACCCGCTGCACTGGTGGGCCGACGGCAAACAGTTCGACCTCGGCGATGAGAAACTCGCCCCGACCGCCGCGGACCTGTCCGGCGGGGTCGCGTCGGACTATTCCCGCCTCGCCTACAACGTCTACGGCGTCGAGCCCCAGCCGTTCATCACCGAGGTCGCCGTGCTCACGATGTACAGCGACACGCCGCAGTCAGCCATCACCGGCCTGGCGGACAACGGTTTCGACGGCGTCCCCCTCGCCGAGGACGAATCCGTCGGCGACCACCCCGGCAACAACGAGAACTGGTGGGGCCTCGGCGCTATCCAGGGCCAGACCGGGGGCGACGACGACCTCGAACAGGACGACGTCACCGTTCGCACCGACATCTCGCCCGAGAACCCGGACCTCGTGATGCATGTGCTCGCGGTCCAGCTGACCAACCCGTTCGACGTGCCCATCCGGCTCAGCGGCGAGGACACCGACAACGCCAACGACGGCGGGGCGCTCAACTCCAACGGCAACAAGATCGAGGACGCCAAGTTCTACCTCGAATTCAACGGCCACTTCTTCCCGCTGGCGGAATATTTCGAGCGCGACCCCGACATCAACCCCGCCACGGACGCACCGTTCACCACCGACGGCCCACGGGCGGCCAACCGCCTCTACGCCGTCACGCTCGAACCCGGCGAATCGCGCGTGTTCTACGTTTCTTCCCACCCGTGGGTCGAGGGCATGAACCTCCGGTGGATCGCCATCGACAAGGTGTACGGCAATCCCGTGCCCGGAAACTTCAACGGCATCTTCCAGGAGCCCCTGCCGGACATGTCCAACCGGAACCCCTTCGAGGAGTTCCTCGCCACCCAGTTCACCGTCACCGACGCCGCCGGCCGACCCATGGTCCGCGACAACCAGTTCGACGCCCGAGGCCCCGTCCGGCTCGTCGAGTTCAACCCGGTCGACGGCTCGCTCGCGAACGCCGGTATGTCCGAGAGCAACGGCGGCACGTTCATCGATTTCCTCCGCACGAGCCTCGCCTTCCGCGATCCGGGTAACGACGAGGCGTGGGACCGCATGCGGCAGGAGGTCCGCCTGTGGCGCAAACTGACCGTCGATGATTCGTCGGCCTTCAACCCGACCAACGCCGAGGACACGGACTACGACACGTCCAATCCCAACGACGCCGGCGTGAACTCGGGGATCAACTGGATCGAGAACGACCTGCTCGTTGACCGCATGCGCGACCCGCTGCTGCCGCGTGAGTACACCACGGGCGAGCAGCGTTCGACGCTCGACTACGCCGTCTACGACCACACCAGCATCACGGGCCGGGGCGCGACGAGTTTCTACAGAACGTGGAACGACATCGTCAATCCCTCCGGCACGATCACGTCGGAATGGAACACGGCCCAGACGCAGACCATCCCGCTGACCACCGCGACGGACGACGCCTCCGGTGCGTGGTCGAACACCAACCAGGGCCTCACCTTCGTCCGCTTCGCCGGGTATCGCCGGCCCGACCACCTCTCCCGGACGAACGCCGGCGATCTGGAACCCGTCCTCGACGAAACGGGTGAACGCGCCCTCCGCGGCCTGCTCCCGGCGTGGTGCGTCGAGGCGGTCGATACCAACTACAACATCATCACCCCCATCGAATCCGGCTTCGACCCCGACAACGACAACGACGGCGCCGCCGACGAACCCTCGCTCGCCAACGGGGCCCTCGAATCGATCGAGAACGTCACCATCAACGGCGAGAAGTTCGGCTACAACGGCTCGCTCAACGGCGGCGGCACCGGCTCGCCCCGCCCCGGCGGCGACCTGCCCCCGTTCTTCTCCAAGATCTTCCGCAAGACCCTCGTCGACACCATCCCCCAGACCGAGCTCAACCCGGCCAACGTCAACTACATCATCCCCGACACCCCCCTCATCCCCAC
>JALWOY010000218.1 GCA_027083355.1 Phycisphaerales bacterium
AACCGCCGATCTGAGCACGGCCCACCCGCGGGTCGTCGTCTGCGGTCGCTCCGCTCCCACAGACGACGACCCGTGGGTGTAACCTATGTCCCCGAACGACTGTTACCCATCTCCCAAGTCCAGACAGCCTCGCGGGGAGAGGGCCGGGGTGAGGGGCTCTTTCTTCTCCTTCCTCTTTCTCCTCTTCTCCCCTCGGTGGGACGGGCTTCCAGCCCGTCTCTCTCTCCTCCTCTCTCCTCGTGGGACGGGCTTCCAGCCCGTCTCTCCTTTTCTCATCTCCCCACACAACGAACCGCAACCTTCAGGGATCGGTTTCCTCTTTCCCCCCCGCGGAACAGCCGCCCACTGCTCCGGACAGAGCATCATGTATCACGGGGGCATTTGAGGGTGCCAGGCCCCCCTCCTGACCGCGTCTCTTCGTGCGTGATGCAGAACGCTACCCCGTCCCGGCTACGCCGCTCGCGGCACCGTCTGCCCCACCCAATCCGAATCCGCCGACATGATCAACGCCGTCACATCGTCCGGCCTGTGCAGCGACCCCAGCTGGGCGTTCAGCTCGTGCTCGAACCGCCCCAACGCGTCGGCCAGCACCCCCCGGTCGTGCGATCGCTCCGCCAGCCGCGCCAGCCGATCGATGTAGAACTCCGTCGGCACCTTGATCCGCCCCGGCCCCGCGCTCGCGTCGGGATACGCCACCTCGAACCCGTCGGTGTAGAACACCAAAGACCCGTCCGCCCCCAGCGTCACCTCGCGCTGCTCGAACTCCGCATCCGGGAACACCCCCAGCAGCGGGCCCTCAGACTCGATCCGCCCCGGCTCACTCTCACCGGGACGCACCAGCAACGCCGGGGGATGGCCCGCCCCCGCGACCGTCGCCGTCATCGTCCGCGTATCGATCACCGCATAGACCGCCGTTGCGAATCGATCGCCCGGCCCGGGCCGGCCGCAGAATTCCCGATTCAGCCGCTCCAACGCCTCGGCCGGGGGAACGATCCGCCCCGACCCGCCCGTGCCGTCGATCTTCGGGAGCGCCCGGCTGATGAACAGCGTCAGCATCGCCGCCGGCACGCCGTGCCCCACCGCGTCGGCCAGAAAAACCGAGACGTGGTGCTCGTCGAGACGATCCACGTCGAACAGGTCCCCGCTCACATACGTCGCCGGGCGGAAGATCACGCCGATGTTCAGACCCTCGATGTACGGCACCGCACGCTGCACAAACCGCTGCTGCATCTGCGCCGCCTCGTGCAACTCGCGGTGCAGTTTGTCCAGCTCACCCGCGATGCTCCGCTGCGAGAGCTGCGCCAGACGAACATCCCGGCTCATCGTGTCCAGCAAAGGCTGACGCTCCAGCAAAGCCGAAAGAACACGCGAAAGCTCGCCAGTCGGCGTCTCCCAGTCCAGCACAACAACACCCATCTCCGCCGCCGAGGAGAGATCCATCTCACGAGAAAGACTCTCCCGCATCACCAGCACCGCGGGCGTGATCGACCGACGCAACGCGTCCAGCAGCCGGTACAGGTCCGGCTCCTCGTCCGCCGACGTCACCAGCACCACGACCACCTGGCTCGGGAGCGCTCGCTGCCCGGGCTCGCAGGGATCGTGCGGGCTCAGCTCCTTGCACAACGTGTCGTGACCGACGATCCGACCCTCGGGTATCTCGCTCCCCGGCCACGCCGCGATGATCGGCTTCAACCAATCAGACTCGGTCACCTCCACACCGAGACGGCTGACCACCGTCAGCCGAGGTTCCTTCCCGATCCGATTCGGCATACCGACCCCTCGCTGCCGGTTCCCGACGCGGACCCGCCGCGCTCCACGCGCTCCGCCGCACTTCCCGGCAACGGGGTCTATCGGGTCAACGGGCCAGCGCCTTCAGCCGGGCCGTGTCCAGATCGATCTGTTGACCGACGTGCAGGTCCAGTTTTTCCAACTCCCCGCCCGCGATCTCGATCACGAACTGACACGCCCCCCGGCTCGAATACCGCTTCAGCCGAGCCTCGTAACGTCGATTCGCGGCCTTGCGCGGGTCCCAGTCCCCCGGCGTGCCCTCATCCGCGCCCCGCGGCGGCTCGGCCGGCATGTGGTGCATCGCCGTGATACGGCCGTTGGAATCCAGAAAAATGATGTCGATGTCGAACGAGCAGTCACGCATGATGAACTGACGCCGCGCGGGTCGACGAAACACGAACAGCATCCCCCCGTTTTCGGGGAGCGAATCGCGTCCGCCCAGCCCCTTCGTCCGGGTCTGGTCATCCAACGCCAGCTCGAGCGCGTATGTCGTCCCGCCGAGCGTCACCCGCTCGAACCCGGGCGGCGGCGGAGGCTGGCTGCTGCATCCGGGGCAAACCCCCAGAGCCCAGAGCAACATCAGCGCGGGTTTGATCCAGACCGGCAGAGTGATCATTGTTCGCCGTCGATGAGCCATCGCTCGTGTACCTTGGTATAGAGAACGTCGTCCCGCGGCATGGTACGGAGATCGAACGCCCGGGCAAACTCCTCGGCCGTCTCCGCCCGCACCCCACACCATGACGCCAACAGCCCGATCACCCGTTCCGGTGGCACGCCCAGCGCACGAAAATGCGTCAGACGGGTGTCGCCGTGGCGCTTGGCGAGACGCCGCCCGTCTTCACCCCGAACAAGGGGGATATGTGTATATCTGGGTTCCGGACCCACCCCCAGCAGGCGATACAGGATGATCTGCCGGGCCGCCGAGCCGAGCAGATCGTCGCCCCGGACCACCTCCGTCACACCCTGCCGGGCGTCGTCGACCACCACCGCCAGCTGATACGAGGGCTGCCCCCGTGCCGTCCAGACCACGAAATCGCCGACCGACGCGGACACGTCGTGCGACTGCCGGCCGGCGAAAGCATCGGCGAACTCGACCGTCCCCGGCTCGACGGCGAGCCGCCAGTTCACGTCCTCCCGGTCGAACGCCGCCGGTTCACCGAACACGAACGACCCGGGTCTCAGCTCCGGCGGAAACCGCTGCTCGTGCTGGCCCTCGTTCGGGGCACTCGCCGCGGCCGCGATCTGCGAGCGGGTGAGCGTGCACGGGTACACGACCCCCTGCCGGGCGAGACGCCGCATCGCCATCCGGTACGGCTCCATGTCCGCACTCTGGAGGGGCACCCGTTCATCCCACCCCAGCCCCAACCAGCGGAGAATGTCGACGGCCTGACCGATCGCCCCCGGTTTGACCCGCGGGGTGTCGAGGTCCTCGATCCGGAGTAAAACCCGCCAGCCGTGCTGCTTTGCGAGCGCCCAATTGACCAGGAATGTGCGCGCATTGCCGAGGTGCAGCGCCCCGGTGGGGGACGGCGCGAGCCTCGTGGTGGCCCGCGGCGGGGCCGATCTGGCGATTTCACCGCAAGCCATGCGCATCCGAGGATACACTGCGCCGGGGCCGAACGACCCCGAGGCTGGAGAGACGTCCTGCAGATGAAGGGTGTGCCATGACGGACCTGGAGAAGATGAACGAAGGCGAGATCAGGGACGCCCTGAAAAACCACCCCGACTGGAACGAGGTCGGGGGGGAGCTTCAGCGGACCTTTCAGTTCGACGACTTCGCCGCGTCGATCGTGTTCGTCAACCGCGTGGCCGAGGCGGCGGAAAAAGCGGACCACCACCCGGACATCCTCATCCGCTACAACAAGGTCACGCTGACGATCAGCACCCACGACGCCGGCGGGATCACGGAAAAGGACTTCGATCTGGCCGAACGGGCCGACTCGTTCCTGTCCTGAACATTCCCCCGAGGGGTACACTCACGGCGTGCATGGGACCAGATCCATTCTCGCCGCGGCGCTCTTGGCGATGCTCGTGCTGTTGGGGGTTCCGTTCGTCACCCACATGGAATCCGATCAACCCACCGGCGGGGGCCGGCGGCTGATCATCATCACGCCGCACGTGGAACAGATCCGCGAGGAGTTCGCCCGGGCGTTCAGCGCCTGGCACGAGCGGCACTACGGCGAGCCAGTCAACGTGGATTACCGCACGCCGGGCGGCACGAGCGAGATCCGCCGGCAGCTCGAAGCCGAGTACCGCGCCAGGCTGGCCGAACACCGATTCACCCTCGAAAAACGGGGCGACGGGTACGTGGTCGTCATGGAACCGGGCACCATCGGCGTCGATCTCATGTTCGGCGGCGGGAGCTACGACCACGGCCGGCTCGCGCGGGGTGTGCGCACAACCTTGACGGGTCCCGACGGCGAGGCCATCGAAACGAGTGTCCCCATGTCCATCCCCGCAGGGCTGGATGAAAAGGAACTCGGAGACATCTTCGGCGACAACCGCATCGGCACCCAGCACCTCTATGACCCCGATCAATACTGGATCGGGACCGCCCTCTCCAGCTTCGGCATCGTCTACAACCGCGACGCGTACGCCCGTCTCGGGCTCGAACCGCCGACGTCGTTCAACGACCTGACCGACCCCCGACTCCGGGGCTGGCTCGCCCTCGCCGACCCGAGGCAGTCCGGGTCGATCACGACGACCTTCGACTCGATCCTCGGCAATCACGGTTGGGACGACGGGTGGCGAATCCTCCGCGAGATGTGCGGCGGGGCGCGGTATTTCACCAATGCCTCGACCAAGCCCCCGGCGGATGTCTCCAGCGGCGACGCCGCGGCCGGGCTCGCGATCGATTTTTACGGTCGGGGTCAGGCCCAGGCCGTCGCCGACGCGGGCGACCCCGACCGCATGGGCTACATCGACCCGCCGGGCGAGGTCTATATCGACGCCGACCCGATCAGCATCCTCCGCGGCGGCCCGGACCCCGAGCTGGCGAGGCGATTCCTGCGGTTCGTCCTGAGCGAGGAGGGCCAGGCGTTGTGGCAGTTCCCGGCGCTTTCCGGCCCGGACGGCGCGGACAACCCCGTGGGTGCCGACGGTGAGCCGATGGGCCCGCGTGTGCACGAGCTGCGGCGCATGCCGATCCGCCGGAGCATGTACGCGAAATACTTCGACTATTTCCGCGACAAGGTGGTGCCGTTCGAGATCGCGACGAACGTGGCCAACCCCGGCTGGCGGACGGGCGTGCAGATGATGATGGGTGCTTTCGGGATCGATTCGGCGCGGCGGTGCCGGGCCGCGTGGGATGCCATCGGCCGTGCGGAGGCCGACGAGACTTTCCCGCGTGACGTGCTGGCCGAGATGCACGCGAGGTTCCTCGTCTTCCCCGAGACCCCGATCGAGGGGGAGGACGGTTCGGTCACGATGACGCCCTTCACCGAGGCGACCTACCGCGTAGTGCGCAATACATGGCGCGACCCGGTCCGAAAATCACGCCTGCGGATCGCGTACACGGCTTTTTTCCGCGATCGCTACGACGAGATCTTGGAGATGGCCCGGAAACGGTCGATGGTTCCGATGTCGGTTCGGCCAACAGACACGCCATGAACGAGAGACTCGCCACACTCCTGGGCACCGCCGACCGGGGCAACCTGCCCCCGCACGCGAAGATCGTCGCCACGCTCGGCCCGGCGAGCGACTCGCCCGAGATGGTCCGCCGTCTGATCGAGGCGGGTGTGGGCGTGTTCCGCCTGAACTTCTCGCACGGCGGGCTGGACGACCAGCTGACGCGGCTCCGCACCGTCCGGGAGGCGGCCTGGGCGCTGCGCCGGCCGATCTGTGTGATGGGTGATCTGCAAGGCCCGAAGATGCGCGTCGGGCAGGTCCCCGATCTCTGCCCCGGCGGGGGGATCGTCGTCAACGCGGGCGACGACGTGCTCTTCCGCGTCAACCACGAAGAAGCCGAGATGAACGGCTCGGGCGACGACGTCGTGGCGGTGCTGGGCACCACGTTCGATTCGATCTTCACCGACGTCGAGCCCGGCCAGCGGGTGCTGATCAACGACGGCGCGATCCGGATGCTCGCCGTCGAACGCCGCAAGGGCGAGTGGCTCCGTTGCCGTGTGACCGTCGGCGGGCGGATCACGTCGAGCAAGGGGATCAACCTCCCCGAGAGCAACCTGAGCGTGCCGGCGATCACCCCCAGAGACTGGAAGTGCGTCGAGTGGGCGGTGCGGCACGGTGTCGATGCTCTGGCGCTCTCGTTCGTGCGTACGCCCGGCGAGGTGCTCGAACTGAAGGAAAAACTCGAAGGGATGGTCTCGGTCGAGCGCGAACACGGCAGCGACCCGCTGGCCAACAGGATCCCGGTGATCGCCAAGATCGAGAAACCGCAGGCCGTCGAACAGCTCGACGCGATCGTCGAGGCGGCCGACGGGATCATGGTCGCGCGCGGCGACCTGGGCGTCGAGATGGAGACGCAGCAGGTGCCGATCGTGCAGAAGTACATCATCGAGCGATGCCGGCACCTCGGCAAGCCGACAATCGTGGCGACGCAGATGCTCGAGACGATGATCGAGAGCCCGATCCCGACGAGGGCCGAGGCGAGCGACGTCGCCAACGCGATCTTCGACGGCGCCGACGCCGTGATGCTCTCGGGCGAGACGGCCGTGGGCAAGCACCCGGCGCTGGTGGTCGAGACGATGCGGCGGATCACGGAGGCCGCCGAGGCGTGGCTCGATCACCTCCCGCACACCCCGAGCGAGGCGGACCTGCCCGAGTTCCGGTTCCGGTCCGCGGCGCTCGCGCTGGGGGCGTGGCACGTGGTCGAGAAGGCGGGCGTGAAGATCGTCGCGGTGTGGAGCGAATCGGGCGGGATGGCGAGGTATCTGAGCCAGACGGGTTTCCGCGTGCCGATCCTCGCGTTCAGCTCGTCCGGGTCGGCGTGCCGACGGATGAACATGCTCGGCGGGGTGATCCCCGTGCTGACCGACCCGCCGGCGGACGGGACGCTCAGCGCCTGGACGGACCATGTCGAGAGCCTGATTCTGGAGCGCCGGTACGCCAACGAGGGCGACGCGGTGGTCCTGATCGCGGGCAAGCCGCTCGGCAGCGTGCTGGGGCAGGACGCGATGGCGATCCTGCGTCTCGGCGACGCCGGAAGCGGGTTCAGGGCCTACGACGAGGATTGAGGCGGCGCACGCGAAAACGCGAAGGCCGACCCCGCACGACGCCGTCGGGCAAGGCCCGATCCGCCCGGCGTCAGAACAACATCTGCACTTGGCCACGGAGCAGATAGCGGGTCCCGGTTGCCTCGAGCAGCCCGTCGGAATTGCGGTTGAACGCCGGCCCGACGCCGCCGAACGCCACGCCCGCATCGACCGTCATCTTGAGCGCCTGGCCCGCGATATACCAGTTCACGCCGACCGTCGCCACGTTCAGATCCGCCCCGTCCGAGGCGGTGCCCCACTCGTACCGCGCGAACGGCTCGACATCGTCGGCCACATAAAACCCGACGTGCCCGGCGACGCCGAACAACGACTCGGGCTCGCCCGCCGCGTTGCGGTCCTCGGCGGTGTGCCCCCCGCTCATGATCATCGCGTTGAACCCGCTCGCCTGATAGCCCAGGTCGGCCGTCCACGCGAAACGCTCGCCCGCGTCGGGCGTGTGCTGCACATGCGCCGCGGCCCCGAGCAGGAGCCCGGGCTTCGTGCCCCGCGGCGCGGTGTATTGCTTGAACTGCTTGAAGTTGTCGCCCACCAGCAGGATCTCGCCGCGGACCGTCACGCTCCACTCGCTGCCCGGGCCGTTGAATGTCTTGCCGTCCGAATCCACGCCCTCGCCGAGGGTGAAGAACACCCTCACCGGCTCGGCTTCATACTTGAACTCGACGCCGTGGATCTTGTCGGATCGGCCCGCGTTGATGTTGTTGGCGATCGAGGTACGGTCCACGGCCAGCTGGCGTTTGCTCGACACCCACATCTCGCGGTTGAACGCCAGGCGGATCTGCCCGCCGCTGATGGTCCAGTCTTCGCCGAACTTTTTCGTGGCGAACGCCTCGATGAGTTTCACCCCGTCGATGTCGGGCGAGCCGAGTTTCACGATCGTGTGCAGGTCGCCGATTCGATAATCGAAGTACAACCTGAGTCGGCGGAACGAGAACCCGTACGCGCCGTCGTCGTTGGGTGTCTCGGGCGACGCCGTCGCGGTGTAGCGGAACTGGAGCCGGCCGCCGATGTCCAGCCCGGTTTCGCCGGCCGCACCATCGACATGGAAGCCGCCCCGAGCATGCGTCACGGCGATCAAGGAAAGTGCGAGCAAGCCGATCAATCCGCGGTGTCTTTTTCGAGAGCGTGGCATGCGGCGGAGATTACCCGAAGCGGCGCGTCGGTTGTGGCTTTGCAGACCCGGCATGTCCACATTAGCGCTTTTTTCACACCGCCGCTGTGGGTCATCCACCGCAACGACCCATCAAACGCAACCACGGAACACCGGCGGTTCACTTCTTCGCGATCTTCGCCCACGAATCCCGCAAGCCCACCGCGCGGTTGAACACGGGCGCCCCGGCTCCCCCGGCCTCCGGGTCGATACAGAAATACCCGAGCCGTTCGAACTGGAAACGCTCGATGCCGTCGGCGAACACGCCCGTGCCCGCGGCCCGCTCGATCTCCGTCGTCCGCCAGTTCGGCTCGATCAAAGCGCCCGAGATCACTTCGAGAGAATCCGGGTTCAGATCGTCGATCGGGTCGCCCGTTGCCTTGCCCGGTCGCTCGGCCGTGAACAGCCGGTCGTACAGCCGGACCTCGACCCGCTCGGCGTGCCCGGCAGACACCCAATGGATCGTCCCCTTCACCTTGCGCACCTTCCCGTCGGCGTCGGGCGGGGGCGAATCTCCCCCGCGCGTCTGCGGGTCGTAGGTACACAACAACTCGACCACCTCGCCGCCTTCCTTGACGACCTCGCGGCAGGTGATCCAGTAACCGTACCGGAGACGGACCTCGCCCCCCGGCTTGAGGCGGAAGAACTTGCGCGGCGCGTCCTCCATGAAGTCGTCCCGCTCGATATACAGCGTGCCGCCGAACGGCACTTTCCGCGTTCCCGCCCCCGCACATTCGGGGTTGTTCACCGCGTCCATCCATTCGACGCGGTCCGCATCGCCGTGCTCGGCCCAGTTCGTGATCGTCACCTTCAGCGGGCGCAGCACGCACATCCGCCGCGGGGCGCGCCGGTTCAGGTCGTCGCGGACGGCCCGCTCCAGCAGCCCGATATCGTGGCTGGCGTTGAACTTGGTCGTCCCGATACCGTTGCAGAACGCGCGGATCGCCTCTGGCGTGTAGCCCCGCCGGCGCAGCCCGCTGATCGTCGGCATCCGCGGGTCGTCCCAGCCATCGACATGCCCCCCGTCGACCAGTTGTTTGAGTTTCCGTTTCGACGTGATGACATACGTCGGGTTGAGCCGGGCGAACTCGGTCTGCTGCGGGTGGTGGATCTTCTCGCCCCACACGCTCCCCGGGCCGCGGTCCCTGTTGATCGCGTCGATGAACCAGTCGTACAGCGGGCGGTGGTTCTCGAACTCGAGCGTGCAGATGCTGTTGGTGATCCCCTCGATCGAATCCTCCAGCCCGTGGGCCCAGTCGTACATCGGGTAGATGTGCCACGCGTCGCCCGTGCGGTGGTGCTCGGCGTTGACGATCCGGTACATCACCGGATCACGCAGGTTGAAATTCGGGCTGGCCATGTCGATCTTCGCCCGAAGCACCATCGACCCGTCCTCGAACTCGCCCGCCCGCATCCGCGCGAACAGGTCCACGCTCTCGTCCACGGGCCGATCGCGGTAGGGCGACGGCGTCCCCGGTGTCGTCGGTGTGCCCCGGCCCGCGCGGATCTGCTCGGGTGTCTGCTCATCGACATACGCCAGCCCCTTGCGGATCAGCTCCACCGCCCACTCGTACATCTGCTCGAAATAGTCCGAGGCGAACCGCACCGGCTCCTCCCACGTCGCCCCCATCCACTCGACATCCCGCTTGATCGAATCGACGTACTCCTGCTCCTCCTTCTCCGGGTTCGTGTCGTCGAACCGGAGGATGAACGAGCCGCCGTACTGCTCGGCAAGACCGTGGTTCAACGCGATGCTCTTGGCGTGGCCGATGTGCAGATACCCGTTCGGCTCCGGCGGGAACCGCGTCCGCACCACCGAACGGTCCCCCGGCTCGCCCCACCGGCCCGAGGCGATGTGCTCGTCGATGATCTGCTCGATGAAGTTCCGGGCCGGGGCCCCCGGCTCGCCGTGTTCGTCACTCATGCACGCAATGTAGCCCGGCCACGCCCCCGGCGGGCCGACACCGGGCGACTCAGCCCGAACCCCCGCCCCGCTCCCGGGCCGAGAAACGGGCCAACTCGATCGCCTCGGCCAGCTCGTCCGCACGCCGAGACCCCACCAGGAACTGATCCCGACGCCCACCGCCGAACCGGACATGCACGCCCCGGTCGCCCGAAACATTGAACACCCGGTGATACTTCCGGCTGATCTTCCAGCCCCACCCGCCAGCATCGGCGATGGGGTTGTACCGCACCGCCTCGGCCTCGATGATCCGGCCTATATCCACCTCCCGCCCCGGTAAGGGCCGGAACCGGACGATCAGCCTGCGGTCGGTCACGATCGTGACCAGGCGCCAGTTCGCGATCCACAGGGGCATTGCAAACCCCGCCAACAGCAACGTGACCAGAAGGACCTGCCACTGCTGCCGGGCGGGCCCGATCATCAACGGGATCAGTATCCCGGACGTGATCAACGCCTCGATGGGCAGAAAAATGCGCACGATCATGTTCTGATGCAGCGGCTGCACCTCACGGAACAGTTCCTGTTCATCAGAAATCTGCATGCCGATACTATGGCTTCGTTTCATAACACCCGAGCAGAGACGGGATTGGCGGGCCGGGAGGCCGATCCCCCCTCGCCCCGGCCACCGGGGAATGGGGGGGAGCCACTCCCCGGGCTTGCGCCCGGGGCTCGTTCCGATGGAACGTATCGCACCCCCCACAAGGAGCCGCGACCGGAAGGGAGCGGCCTTCTCATGAACAACCGGGATCGTGGAAATCGATTCTGCCTCGCTCCAATGAAACCGCGACCCCCGGGTTGGTTTTGTCTGGACTTGGGAGATGGGTAACAGTCGTTCGGGGACATAGGTTACACCCACGGGTCGTCGTCTGTGGGAGCGGAGCGACCGCAGACGACGACCCGTGGGTGTAACC
>JALWOY010000219.1 GCA_027083355.1 Phycisphaerales bacterium
CACCCATACCATCGCGCATGACCACCTGCCCCGACCGCGTCAACGTCCTGCTCATCGGCACCGGAGGCCGCGAACACGCCCTCGCCCGGGCGATCGCCCGCTCGCCCCGCCTCGGTTCACTGTGGGTGGACCCCAACGCCAACCCCGGCATCACCTCGCTCGGCCGACGCGTCGATGTCCCCATCGATCCGAAACGCTATTACCGCGTCCGGCAGTTCTGCGACGCCCACGACATCGCCCTCGTCGTCATCGGGCCCGAAGACCCCCTCGCAGCCGGACTCGCCGACGCCCTGTCGAAGAAAGCCGACGGCTCGACCCGCGCCGTGCTCGGCCCGTCCGCCCGCGCCGCCCGCCTTGAAGCCGACAAGGCCTACGCGAAAAAACTGATGCGCGACGCCTCGATCCCCACCGCCGAGGGACGCGCCTTCGACGACTACGACGCCGCACGCGCCTTCCTCGAATCGCGCACCGACCCGCACGTCATCAAGGCCGCCGGGCTCGCCAAAGGCAAGGGCGTCATCATCCCCGAAACAGATGCCGAGGGCCTCGCAGCCCTCGAAAACATGATGCAAAAGCACGCCTTCGGCGACGCCGGCCGACGCGTCATCATCGAGGAACGCCTCACCGGGCCCGAGGCCTCCGTCCTCGCCCTCGTCGACGGCCGCAACATCCTCATCCTCCCCCCATGCCGCGACCACAAACGACTCGCCGACGGCGACACCGGACCCAACACCGGCGGCATGGGCGCCGTCTGCCCCGCCGATGTCATCGACGAAAAAACAATGTCCCAGGTCGAACGCGAGGTTTTCGTCCCCATCGTCGACGCCCTCCGACGCGACGATTCCGAATTCCGAGGCGTCCTCTACGCCGGCCTCATCCTCACACCCGCCGGGCCCAAGGTGCTCGAGTTCAACGTCCGTTTCGGCGACCCCGAGTGCCAGCCGCTCATGGCCCGCCTCGAATCCGACGCGATCGAACTCTTCTGGGCCTGCACCGCCGGCACGCTGCACAAGGCCGACGTCCGCTGGTCCGACGACCACGCCGTCACCGTCGTCCTCGCCGCCGCCGGCTACCCGCAATCGCCGCGAAAAGGCGACGAGATCACCGGCATCGAACACGCCGAGCAGATCGTCGGCGTCACCGTCGACCACGCCGGCACAGCCATGCACGAAGGCAAACTCGTCACCGCCGGCGGCCGCGTTCTCGGCGTCACCGCACGAGCCGAAACACCCGAAGAAGCCCGCGCCCGCGCCTACGAAGCCGCATCATTCATCCACTTCGAAGGCAAGCAGATGCGCACGGACATCGGCAAAGCGCACTGACCACCGCCCGCGATCACCCCCACGCATCCCCCACAACGAGCCGCGACCGCCCGGGAGCGGTATCGTGGGTACCTCGACTCTCCCCGGGTACCTCGGCTTTCCGAGCCGAGCTCTCCCCTATCCAAAGCCCGGTGCTCCATCCCGCTCCGATGGGTCGTGCTTATGGATCAACCAGACGCCGGCGCTGAGCTTGCCTCGGATTCCCTGCCCACCCAAGCGTGCCGATACCTCCCTCCCTCTCCCCGCTTTGCGGGGAGAGGGCCGGGGTGAGGGGCTCCTGATTCTCCTCTCCCTTCCCCATCTCGTGGGATGGGCTTCCAGCCCGTCTCTCCATCCCCTTCATCTCCTCGTGGGACGGGCTTCCAGCCCGTCTCTCCTCCATCTTCAATTTCCTCCAAAGAGAGGCCCGAGCGGAAGCGAGGGCTTCATCTCCGACCCAAACATCGCGGTGCTTCGCACCAACTTGTTGGGGCGTGCGTCTGTCTCGCCCAGACGCCGGCGCTGAGCCCGCATCGGATGCCCTGCCCACCCAAGCGTGCCGATTGACCCGCCCGACCCCCGCACGCGGACAGAGGACCGGGGCAGAGTCGGCATGCCCCCCCGCCGACGCTCGTCCTATCCTGATCCCATGCTCCACCCCGCACCGACATCGAAGACCGAGCCCGGCATCGCCCGCGGCATCCTCGAAGAGATCCACCCCGAGACCGCCACCCACCCGGCGTACATCGTCCTCAGCTTCTACAACACCAACTACCGCCTCCACCTGCTGCCCGTCCGCGAGATCACCGCCTCCCCCGGCAAGCGCATCGAGGGCGTCATCCGGGCCGAGGCCAAACGCGTCGATATCGTCACCACCGGCGGCAAGTTCATCGACCCCGTGTTCGGCCCGCCCCGCAGGCTCCAGGGGCGGATCATCGAAACGGACACCGCCCGCAACACGCTCACCGTCGACACCGGGCCCGCCCCGTTCGTCTGCCGCCTCACCGACCACCGCCAACGCGCAGACGATTTCGAGCCGGGCCAGCTGGTCGGTTTCGGCGTCCTCCGAGGCGCGAGCTTCGAACAGACCTGATCGAACCCGCCGAGACTGCCGCTCGCGGGTGCTCCCCGCCGATGAAAGCAGGACATGGATACTTTCGTCATCGAAGGCGGACGCCGACTCGACGGCACCATCAGGATCAACGGCTCAAAGAACGCCGCCCTGCCGCTCATGGCCGCGGCCCTGCTCTCCGATCAACCCCTGACCCTCCGCGGCGTGCCCGACCTGGCCGACATCCGCAACATGCGACGCCTGCTGGCCGAGCTGGGCGTCGAGATCGGCGACAACGACGGAGGCATGAGGCTCCACGCGGTCGATGAATCCGAGAGCCACGCGAGGTACGACATCGTGCGCACGATGCGCGCCAGCATCTGCGCGCTCGGACCCATGCTCGCACGCCGCGGGGCCGCCCGCGTCTCCATGCCCGGCGGGTGCGCCATCGGCGACCGCCCCGTCGACCTGCACCTCCGCGGCCTCGTCGCCCTCGGGGCGCACATCGAACTCGAGGGCGGCGACATCATCGCCAAAGCCCCCGGCGGCAGGCTCAAGGGCGACACCATCTTCCTCGGCGGCGCGTTCGGCTCGACCGTGCTCGGCACCGCAAACGTCATGTCCGCAGCCACACTCGCCGAGGGCACAACCGTCATCGAGTCCGCCGCCTGCGAGCCCGAGATCGTCGACCTCGCCCGCCTGCTCACGGCCATGGGCGCACAGATCGAGGGCGCCGGCTCGCCCCGAATCACCATCCGCGGCGTCGAATCCCTCGGCGGGGCCGACCACACGGTGATCCCCGACCGCATCGAGGCCGCGACGTACATGTGCGCCGCCGCGATCACCAACGGCTCGCTCGTGCTCGAAGACTGCCCGCTGGACTGCCTGCTCGCGGTGACCGATCGGCTCGAAGCCGCCGGTGTCCACGTCGACCCACTCGAGCCGGGCGCCCCGGAGGCAGACCCGATGCGGCGGCGGGTGCGCGTCACGGCCGAGCGCGTGCTCAGGCCCATCGAGGTGACGACGCAGCCGCACCCGGGCTTCCCGACGGACGTACAGGCGCAGCTGATGGCGCTGCTGTGCCTGGCCGACGGCAACAGCGTGGTCACGGAAAAGATCTTCCCGGAGAGGTTTTTGCACGTCGCCGAGCTGAGCCGAATGGGCGCGCGGCTGTTCCGCGTGGGCAACACGGTGGTCGTCAGCGGTGTGCGCACACTCAAGGGCGCCCCGGTGATGGCCAGCGATCTGCGCGCCTCGGCGGGGCTCGTGCTGGCCGGGCTGGCGGCGGAGGGCACCACGGTCGTCAACCGCGTCTACCACCTCGACCGGGGGTATGAGAAGATGGAAGAGCGCCTCGCCGCGGCCGGCGCCACGATCACGCGGGTCGATGACCGGGCCGCCTGATCCGGCGGCCGCCCAACACCCCGCCCCGGCTTTGTTGTTGCGCATGAAAAAAGCGTGGAGAAGTGACCCTCCACGCTCTGGATGTGCATGGGCAATGTCGATCAGCGACGACGACGGGCAAACACCCCGCCCGCACTGAGGAGCAGAGCCGCGGCGCCCGGCGTGGGGACGATGGTCCCGCTGAACTGCGAGTTGAACCCGCTGAAGGACTGGTCGAAGAAGGTGTCGAGGCCGAAGGAGACCTGAACGATCCCGCCGGAGAAGAAGTTGTTGAGCATGAAGGGGGTCAGGTCGAACCCGACGCCATCGGTGCCCTCGAACAGCCCGTCACCGCCGTCGGTGAAGGCGACCTCGGAGAGCGTCCCGTTGAAGAAGAGAACCGGCGCGCCGGCCGAGGCCCGCAGCCACGTGCCCTCGAGCGTGCCCGAGATCGAGTCGCCGTCCAGATCGGTGATGTTGAACGTCCCGATGCCGTCGGCGCTGACGGCGGTGATGTTCGAGACGGACATCTCGAAGACCACGTCGGCCAGGCTGGCGTCGTCATTGGCGAACGCCGGGGTGTACTCGGCGGTCTCGGCGACGGGGTCCATCAGGCGCGTCACGTCGCCCGAGGTCTGCCCCCCGGCGCGGGCCGTGAAGAACCCGGTCTCCCCGTCCTGCGTGAAGTATTCCGAATCCAGATCACTGAACGTGAACGTCGAGAGCGCCACGTCGGCGAACGCCGTCGAGGCGAGCGACGCGATGCCGGCAGCAAGAATCACACGGGTATTCATTTCTCTTACTCCTCAATCTCTTCGAATGCGCCGAACCGATGCGATCGGCAGGGCTGTTCTCCGGGCGGTCCAACAACGGAACCTCGACGTGCCAAAGCACGACGCGGCATCGACAACATGCACCGTGTTTTGGAATGTGCCAGCGATCGGGCAGGAAAATGCGCAAATCCTTGTCAAACCACGCCATATCCCCCGATCAGCGGGGTGACACGTCCGGATAATCCATCCACATTGATCCGGCTCAGGCCCGCCGAGCCGCTAGAATCGCACCACTCGGTCGGCCGCACCGGCCGCCAGACACGCTCGCCCCCTTCCCGGGAAGGCCGAACAATGCCCAAAGCCAAATACGAAAACACCCTCGAAAGCCACCACCTGCTGAAAAATATCCCGACCCCCCCGTTCGGGGATGTCAAAGACCGACACGTCGTCTCCTACGACGAGTTCGTCGCCAACGGCGGCTACCGGGGGCTCCGCAAGGCCCTCACGATGTCACCGACCGAGGTCATCGCCGAGGTCAAGCAGTCCAGCCTCCGCGGCCGGGGCGGAGCGGGCTTCCCCGCGGGCGTCAAATGGGGGTTCCTGCCCCCGATCAAGCTCCCCGACGGCACCGAGGTGGGCGACGAGCACGCAGGCGTCGAGGTCCCGATCGAGGGCCGATACCTCGCCGTCAACGCCGACGAATCCGAGCCGGGCACGTTCAAGGACCGCCTGCTGATGGAGTGCGACCCGCACGCCCTGTTCGAGGGCATCGCGATCTGCTGCTACGCCTGCCGGCTCAACAAGGCGTACATCTTCATCCGCGGCGAATACCACCACCAGGCCCACGTCCTCGAGAACGCCCTGAAAGAGGCCTACGCCAACGGCATCTTCGGCAAGAAAGGCCTGATCGGGTCGAACGAGAACACCGGCGGCCCCCGCTTCCGCGTCGATTGCTACGTCCACCGCGGGGCCGGGGCCTATATCTGCGGCGAGGAGACCGGGCTGCTCGAAGCCATCGAGGGCAAACGCGGCTGGCCCCGCACCAAACCCCCCTTCCCCGCCATCAAGGGCCTGTTCGGCAAGCCCACCATCATCAACAACGTCGAGACGCTCTGCCACGTCCCCCACATCATCAACCACGGCGCCGCCTGGTTCTGCGAGCAGGGCGTCGAGTCCAGCATCGGCGGCCCGCCCAGCTTCGGCACCAAACTCATGGGCGTCTCGGGCCACGTCGAACGCCCCGGCGTCTACGAGGTCGAGCTGGGCATCCCCCTCCGCACCCTCGTCGAAGAATTCTGCGGCGGGATGCGGAACGGCAAGAAGTTCAAGGGCGCCATCGCCGGCGGCGTCTCCATGGGCATCCTCGGACCCGACCAGTTCGACGCCGAGATGGATTTCGATATCGGCCGCAAGTACAACGTGCTGGGCCTGGGCACGGCCTGCCCGACGGTGTTCGACGAGGACACGGACATGGTCGCCGTCGCCCGGAACATCTCGCGGTTCTTCAAGCACGAGTCGTGCGGGCAGTGCACCCCGTGCCGGGAAGGCTCGGGGTGGCTGTATCAATTGCTGTGCAAGATCGAATCCGGCGAGGGCCGGACCAAGGACCTCGACCTGGCGCTCGAGATCGCCACGAGCATGGGCACGATGCCCGGCACGACCATCTGCGGCCTGGCCGACGGCAACAACTGGGCGACGCGGACGATCATGAACAAGTACCGCGAGGAGTTCGAGGCACGCGTCAAGCCGACGTACGTCCCGGTGGCGATGACCGTCGGTGCGTCGGCGAAGGGGTGAAACGGAACACGATTCATTCCCGTGCGTGATCTTTTCTCGGCAATCATGAAACGGAGTGTCTGGGTTCACCGCTGAGGTCGAGGAGGGCCACGGAGCCCACCATGTTGCACTCGGCTTTCAACGCCTTCGCGAGCTTCGCGACGAAATCGTTTCGTCACGCTCTCAGCGTTATCCGCGTTGAGCTCTCGGCACCGCCCATATGCACGAGAACAATTCGGGATGCGCATGAGTTCTTGGCGGCCATGCTTGCCGAACGGCTCGCCCCGGGATGGATTCGCATATGTTCCGGGCGTGGCGTCGGGTACCTCATTCGGATCCAGAAGATTCTCGCGCGTTCTGGAACAAGACCCGGGTCTTCTCGCTCCCCTCCCCGCGCCCAGCCAAATGACCGGGGCGAAGGGCTTTCTCTTCTCTCTCCTCACCCTCGTGGGACGGGCTTCCAGCCCGTCTCTCCATATCCTTCATCTCGGTGGGACAGGCGCACTGCTTGTCTCTTCTTCATCTTCAACTCCCCCCAAAGAAGAGGCCCGAGCGGAAGCGAGGGCTTTCTCGATCCAGCCCCGCTGGGCAGGACTTTTCATCCAACCAGACGCCGACGCTGAGCCTGCGAAGCGTCGGATTCCCACACGATCCACACAACCCGCCGAAATCTACCTCCCTCTCCCCGCCCTGCGGGGAGAGGACCGGGGTGAGAGGCTCCGTTTCCTTCTCGCTCTTACGCACTCCGATCGGCGAGACACGAAGAAGTTGTTCTCCCGCACCACGAAACCCGGACGTGGAATACCCGGCGATCTTCAAAGCCGAACCCGGCTTCTCTATGCAAAAAAGAGAACACCCCGCTGGTCAGGCGGGGTGTCTCGTGGTCTGTTCACTGTGCTCGGATCCAACGGGTGTCGCGAATCTACAGGTTCCGCTTCACCGAGCCAGCGTGTGATCTGCGATCAGATCGTTCAGCGACGACGACGCGTGGCGACGAGGCCACCAAGGCCGAGGACGGCCATGCCGGCCGGGGCCGGGACCTTGTAGTCGACGACGAGCGTCAGGGTGCCGCTCTGGTGCGAGTCGACGGCGTCGGGGAAGTCGTCGAAGCCTTCGAACATCTCGATGGTCAGCACGCCACCGGCGGCGAGGATGTCCGGCAGGCCGTTGTCGCTCAGGTCGACGATGCCGCCGCTGCTGTAGCTGCTGGTGCCGGAGAAGTCATCGCCGGCGCCGGGGGCCAGGAAGATCTGGCCGCCGAAGTCGTAGGACGACTCGCTGAGCCAGGACGGATCGAACGCCATGATGGTGGTGTCCCAGCCGATGCCGGTGACGAACGCGTCCGCGCCGGCCACGCCGCCGAGGGCCGCGTTCAGGTCGATCGAGATGACCACGTTGTCCGGATCGAGGTTCAGGTCCCAGTGGTCGTAATCGACCGCGACGGTCATGGTGCCCGAAGCGAAGTTGCTGCGGGGACCGGCGTTGTGACCGGCGTAGTTCGGGTTGGCGGTCAGGGCGGCGTCGGCAGCGGCGGCCGAAGCGAGACCAGCGATGGCGATGATGCTCAGAGTCTTCATTCCTTTGTCTCCCATCCTAAAACGGCAGTGCTGCAACTCGCAGCAGATACACACTCAAGCAGCACCCATTCGACACCGGCCCTATGCAACCGGCACCTTCAACACCTGACATACGATGCAGGACGGTGCTGCCCTCTCCTCAAACAACCAGCCACACGGCCGGCTCTTGAAGCACCAGTTTCTGTGATTTCCCAGCGATGTCAAGGGGTATTTGCCTGTTTTTTCAAAAATCCCTTGTTGACCTGCAAATTTGGGTTCCGTCCGGTGCATAATCCCCCCAAAAGGAACAAACCCACCCCCCGCAACCCGCTCGGCTATAGGGATTTGCCCGAGTGCATGACTCGTTTTCCGTGTTCAGCATCCAGACAGCGCAACAGAACGCGCCTCAGTCGCCATGACGCGACCGCAGTTTCGGGCTGAGCCGGCAGATCAGATGCACCCGCTCCAGCTCCGCCAGCCAGTCCTCGCACGTCGCCCGCCGCTCGTCCTCATCCACCGGCGCCCCCGGCAACGGACACGCCGCCCCCAGTTGCCGGGCCGCCATCGCCCGATAACGCGACAGGCTCCGGTCGCCGAACAACGAGAGGAAATCGAAATCCTCGTTCATGAACAGGACCACCGGCACCCGCATCCCGCCGCAGATCTTCAGCCGCTCCGCCAGATCGAGGTGCGAATCCCGATCCAGGAACCGCACCCGGAATCTGTCCGGGTTCGCTTCCTCGAATCGCGCCAGAAAAGGCAGCTGCTGAACACAATCCCCGCACCAGACACCGGACACCGCCAGGGCGTGCACACGCCGGGTCATCCCCTCCAGCAACGCCCGCTGCTCGGGCTCGAGCGTCACCGCGTCATAGAACGCCCGCCACTCGGCCTCCCGGTCACCCCCGATGTAGTCGCTGAACGACGACGCCTGCTCGAACTTCGATCGCAACACCTCGGGCGTGAGCATCTCGCTCCTTTCGATCCCGGCTCCGGAGAATCACACCGATAATGATACGGCCCGGCCACACCGCCGCGTCTCGGACGCCGCGAGCGCCGGTCCCTCAAGGCCGGCGTTCGCGGTGATACACCGCCCTCGAACCCGTGGTTTCCGTCACACTCACAGACGCAACCCGGGCCGCCGGCGCGAGGGCCGGGTCGAGCCGATCGGCCAGCGTGTCGGCGATATATCGGGCGATGTGCTCGGCGCTGGGGTTCACCCGATCGAACGGCTCGACCTCGTTCAGATTCGCGTTGACGAACGGGCGGCAGATGTCCTTGAGCACCTCGTTGACGGTATGGAAATCACACAGCAGCCCGTCGTCGTCGAGTTCCTCGCCCGCGATGACCGCGACGACACGGAAGTTGTGCCCGTGGAAAGGCTCCCGCGTGCCCGAGATGGTCAGCGCGTGGGCCGCGCAGAACTCGCGTTCGATGACGATCTCATACATCCGTCCACTATACGGCGGTCCCGGCGTGCGACCCGGCCATGCGCGGGGACGCGGCCGGCGACGATTCAGAGCCGCCCGAACGTCGGCAGCTCGCCGATCAGCGGCCTCGCGTAGTCGATGAAATCGCTCGACACGTCGAAATCGTCAAGGATGAACGAGGGGTCCATGTGTTTCGTCTTCGCCGCCACGTCGCTCAACTCGATGCGTTCGAGTTCCGAGCGGTAGTCCTCGCCGCCGGTCCCCCGGCCCGTGCGCAGAATCGCGACCGAACCGTCCACGTCGCCCGACGCCGCCAGCACGCCGGCATAACGACCCGCACGCCTCGCCTCTTCCGAATCCACCGGCGACGGGTCCGGCCAGCAGCGCTGCAGATACCCGAACGTGTCCGCACGCACCCGCGGCGGCTTGCCCGCGGCCGGCTTGAGACGCTCTTTCAGAATCCGCGCCAGCTGATCGCCGAGCGCGCCCGATCCCGAGAGCTGCACGTTCCCGTGCGCGTCCTTCTCCCCCTGGATCAGCATCGCCCCGATCGCCTGCCCGTCGCGGTCCTGGATGCCCTCGCTCACCGCGATCTGGCAACGACCCAGCCGGTCGTACACCTCGGCCACCTTCTCGACAAAGGCGTCCAGATCGAACGGCACCTCCGGCAGACACACCAGGTGCGGCCCGTCCTCCGGCTCCGCCCCCGGCGCCGTGCGCGCCAGCGCCGCGGCGGCTGCAAGAAAACCCGCGTGCCGGCCCATGATCACGTTGATCTTGATCCCCGGGATCGAGGCGTTGTCCAGATTATCCGCCATGAACGCCGTCGCCACGTACCGCGCCGCCGACGGATACCCCGGCGTGTGGTCGTTGATCGGCAGATCGTTGTCCACCGTCTTCGGGACATGGAAGCAACGCAACTCGTACCCCGCCTCGTTCGCCAGCTCGTTGACGATCCGGCAGGTGTCCGACGAGTCGTTGCCCCCGATATAAAAGAAATACCGGATGTCGTGCTTCTCGCACGCGTGAAAGATCCGCGAGCAATATTCCGCGTCCGGCTTGTCACGCGTCGAACCGAGCCCGGCCGACGGCGTGCGGGCGACCGCGTTGAGCGTGGCTTGATCCTTGTCCGTCAGGTCGATCAGCTGGTCGTGCGTCAGCCCCCGGACGCCGTGCCGCATCCCGAGAATCCGCTTGATCGGGTTGCCCGGCCGCCCCGCCCCCTCGGCCAGCAGCCCCTCGACCACGCCGACAAGCGACTGATTGATCACGGCGGTCGGCCCGCCCGATTGCCCGATGACGGCGTTGCCCTCGATCAGATTGGACATCCCAAACGCTCCTCGTGGTTCGTGTGAAAGCCAAGGGTACCCCCGCCGCACCCCCCGGCACGCCGAACCCGCCCCGTGTTTTCACGCTCTTCGGGCCGCGACCTTGCCGAACGAGCCACGACCCTTCAGAACGAGCCGCGACCGTGAGGGACCGGTTTGTTTTCTCCTTCCTCTCGGTGGGACGGGCTTCCAGCCCGTCTCTCCATCTCTCTCCTCCCCCCTCGTGGGACGGGCATCTTGCCCGTCTCTCCATCATCTTCAACTTCCTCCCCAAAGAGGCCCGAGCGGAAGCGAGGGCTTTCTCGACCC
>JALWOY010000220.1 GCA_027083355.1 Phycisphaerales bacterium
GAGCAACTTGTTCGCACGTTCCGAGTTCGGCTCGCTGTTGTTGAACGCGTTGAACAGCCCCATGGCGAGCGGCTCGCGGACGGCCCCGTCCTCGGGGTGCTTCTTGACCAGTTCCCGCAACTCGTCGAGCAGCCCGTCCGCACGCTCGAAGTCCGAACCGCTGTGGCCGATCGCGTTGACCAGCCCGCTGGCGAGGTTCTCGCGGACGGCCCCGTCCTCGGGGTGCGCCTCGGCCAGTGCTCGCAAAGTTTTCAGAAGGGAATCCAAAGACGTATCACCTGGGTCAGCACGGCGGAGCGCCATGAGCAGCTCCTCGGCAACAACACGGCTGAGCGGTGGATCGATTGCATCAAGCTTGTTCTTCTTGTACAGTGCCTTGACAGCGGCAAGCATCTCCTCGGGCTGTGAACGCCGCGAGGCTTCGAGAATCTTTTCGACTTCCGGAGGTTGATCGTCGTCGGATTCCCTCTCGCTGTACTCTTTGACACACTCGATCGCCAGTTCTATCTTTTCGAGCACTTTGCCAAAGCCGAACCTGTCTGTTTCCTCCCCGTTCTGTTTGGGTATTGAGTTCCTGATTTGGTCTCGGTAGAGACCGAGCGGATCCGTGGTGATCCGAGGAGAATCGAGATCTAGTTCATCAATAAGTTTCTCGAACACATCTACGGCGGACATGGTGAATCTAGATACTCCAAGAGATTCCATATGTGGCAGGTAAATGCTCATCAATTGCGTAAAAAACTGCTTCAAATTGCCTGATTCATCGCCTTTTTCTTGCCCTGACGGCACGGGAGGGTTGGTATGTATTGCCTTTGCTGTTTCCGCCTTTGAAGGGATGAAAATTACCGGATCTGTAGAGATTTTTTCTCTTTGACGAAGACGATATGCATTGGTTTGCTCTTGGGGGACAACCACGCGCACACAACCATGATTGGTCAGCCATTTCGGCAATGCCTCTACCGCTTTTTCGTCATAGCAGAACCAGTACAGGTTGTACGGCCACTGTGTTCGCTGGCAATGTTCTTTGAGTGATGTCATGATGACATCGTTTTCCCAACCCGCGTATCCCACCACGATCGGGGACATGGTGTGCAGCAGGTTCCGCATCATCGACAGCATCCCGTACGGGCCACGATCTTTGGCCGCTGCGCCGAGCTCATTCTCAAGATTCTCGATGTCGTAGTTCCAGTACGTCCCGTGGACGTGGACGAGCTGGATCAGGTCGGTCCGGTTGGGCCGCACCCTGGCGACGGTGGCCGGGTGATCGAAGATCTGGAAATCCACCCCAAAAAGAGTAAGCCCGCGTGCGATCAGATCATCGAAATTCGGCGTCACGACGATCTGGCCGATCCTGCGGGACTCGAGCAACTGGACCAGCCGAAGCGTCGCATGCGAGATATCCTTTCCGTGGATGAGGCTGCGAAAATACTTCTGGCGGTCTCGCGGCGACGGATACGCCTGGTGAAGCCAGTAGGTGTATTCTTTGTATTCTTTATCAGGATCATCGAACTGTTTAACCGGAGATTTCTTTTTCTTGGCTCTTTCTTTGCATTCTTCGAGGATCTCGTGAGACAGGGGGACCGAAGGGTAGGACACCCCCGCACCGGAGATGAAGAAGAACGGCCACTCGCTGCGCTTGGTTGCATTCTCACCCTGATCGACGCTGCTGAGCAAGATCTCACGAACGGCGGTCTCTAAATCAATCTTGTGCATAGCCCCATTCTATGTCATGTGGTCTCGCTTGGGAACGCGGAATGCCATGCAAGTGCTTGCTCCCTTGCCGAGTGGCAGTCATCCCGCCTTGTGCGAGGTGCCCCATACCTTACTTGGAATCCTTTTCCCATCACCAGACTTCTCCGGTGCAACCGGGGGGCGCGGGGGGCAGCATCCGCGCATGAAAAAGCGCCCGCGGTCGGGCGCTGGTTGTCCGCGTCGCTCAAGCCGCGAGCGCGTTGCCCTGGTCGGGGTTGACGAACCCGAAGCGGATGGACACGGTCTCGGAGGCGGGGCTGTTCAGGCCGTCGCGGTGGGCGATGACGAAGTAGTTCGCCTCCGGCGTGCCGAGCGGGATGGTCTGGTCGAGGAACGACCGCGTCGTGCTCGTGCCGATCTGGACGAACTCGCCGGTCGGGTCCAGCCGGCGCCAGACCGAGTAGACCGTCCCGTTGGCGGTCGTGCCCTTCCAGTGCACGCGGACCGCGCCGGTGTTCTCCAGCGAGGTGCGCACGTCCGCGGCGGCCTGCGGCGGGGGGAGCGTGCCGCCCGGCGCGGCGGGCGCGTCGATGTCGGCGGCGTCGTAGACCTGGTCGGGGTCGTCGGAAAGACTGGCGAAGGCGCGGATCGCGGCGATCATCGCGGTGCCCTGCTCCATGAGCTGGGCGATGGTGCTGTTCTGCGTGGCCGTCGCGTTCTTGGCCTGCTGGCGCGCCGTCAGCGCGGCGGCACGCGCGTTGCCCGCGGCCGTGAGTTTCGCCTGCAGGTCCGCGATCTGCTGGGCGGTCAGGCCGATCGCGGCGGGGTCGGCGTTCCACGCGGCGATGCGCTGCTGGAAGAACTGGATGCGTCCGTCGATGTCGCTGGGTGGCGAACTTGCCATGATGAATCTCCTGTGGCGCGGCGAGCGCCGGTGTGCGGTGGCCGAGCGTCCGCGTGACGCGGCCCGGCGCCATGCGGCCCGGTGCGACGCGGCCCGGTGTCGGCGGGGGGCGTCATCGGCCGGTGGCGGCGTCGGGTTGTGCGGGTTGCCGGGGTTGCGGGCGGAGGG
>JALWOY010000221.1 GCA_027083355.1 Phycisphaerales bacterium
GGGGTGCTCCGGGGTTGCTCAGCGGGCGGTGAGGATGTGCCCGACGGCGGCGGGGAGGTCGTCGAGCACGGGGGTCCCGGGGAACCGGGCGAGGGTGTCCTGCTCGTTCGCGGCGCCCAGCCCCGTGCGCACGAGCACGCCCCGGCAGCCGGCCCGGCTCGCGGCCTCGATATCGCGTGCCGCGTCGCCGACAAACCAGGAGCGGGCGAGATCGAGGTGCAGTTCATCCGCGGCCCGGCGCAGCAACGCGGGCGAGGGTTTGGCGTCGGCGGTGTCGCGGTACATGGGCATCACAGCCTCGGCTCCCGCGCCCAGCGAGGCGTACACCGCGTCGATCCGTGCCCCGTCGGCGGCGAGCAGGCGGTGCATGCGGTCGTGCACATGCCGGACGATCTCGTGCGGCACGAACCCCTTGCCGACGCAGGACTGGCGGGTCTGCACGACGACGGCGTAGCCCGCGTCGTTGAGCCGGCGGATCGCGGCGCCGACACCGGGCAGGAGGCGGAAGCGCTCGGGGCCGAAGCGGTAGGCGGGCAAGTCGTTGATTGTGCCGTCGCGGTCGAGGAAGACGGCGGGGCGCACGGGGCGGTCGGGGTCGAGGGCGTGGTCTTGGAAGGTGACGGGGGTGTCCGTCTGGATATCGAAGACGCGGAAGCGGTGGGGGTGTTCGCAGAAGCTGGGCGTGACGGCGAAGAGGGTTCGGCCGTGGACTTCGGGGGGCGGGGGTTTGTGGTCGTGCCCCGAGAGGCAGAGGCGGACGTGGGGCGAGGTGCTGAGACGCCGGGTCATTTCTTCGCACTCGGTGTAGTTGTGCGGGTAGCGGTGGCCGATGGTGGGGGCGATGACGTAGTGCTGGAGGTGGACCTGCGGCGTCGAGTCGTCGGCGAGGGCGTCGAGCCAGCGGTCGCGTTCGGGGTGGAAGCGGCGGGGGGTGTGGCCCTCGGCGCCGATGGTGTGCTCGCGGTCGCAGAAGCGGATGACGCGGACGCCGGCGATGGTGCGCTGGTTGTCGTCGGGGTCGAAGACGCGCCACATCGCGGGTTCGAAATCGTGGTTGCCGGGCAGGACGAAGTATGGCAGCCCGGCGCCGTCGAGGACGCCGCGGATGAGGCGGTAGTCCATCTCGGCGCGTTCGGCCCAGAAGGCTGGCTCGTCGGGCTCGAAACCGGGGAACGCGTTGTAGAGGAAGGTGGGCACGTCGAGCAGATCGCCCGTGACGGCGACGGTGTCGCAGCCGAGGTCTTTCATGCGGGCGAGGCACTCGGCCAGGCGGTCGGGCATTTCGCGGCTGAGCCTGCCGGGCTTGGCGGCGACGCCGGGCATGTGGGCGCGTGCGTGGAGGTCGGTGACGTGGCCGAGGCGCATGTGTATCTGTAGGCCGGGGGTGGGGGTGAACGGCGGGTTTCGGGTTTTCCCGGCGGCGAAGGCGGGCGTGTGGGGAAGCCGAGGGCGGTCGGTGTCGATTTGCACTCTTCGGTCGGTGATGCAGCCGTGGGCGAGAATAAAGAAGCCCCGGCCCTGTCCGCGCTGGCGGGAGAGGGGAGACGGACACGTTCTTCGGATGTTGCGGGGTGGTCCACGGCGCGCGGCGTCGGCGGGGGATGGGTTTCACATTCCTCGCTGTGTTATGCTGTGTCGATCGGTGCGTTTGGAAGAACAAGTCGAGTGCGTTTCGAAAGGAGTGCCCATGTCTGAAGCCGACGCCCGCACGATGATGATATATGACATCAAGAAGAAGTCGATGGTTCTGGCGTATCTATTCTGGTTGTTTCTCGGGTCTTTTGGCGCTCATCGTTTCTATCTTGGGCGGACAGGCAGCGCGATTGTGATGCTGTGCCTCTCGCTGGTTTCGTCTGTCCTGACTGTCGTCTTCATCGGGTTCCTCGGTTTGGCCGTCGTGGGGATCTGGTGGCTCATCGACGCGTTCCTGGTCTATTCGATGGTCAACGAGCACAACCTGCGTTTGGCGGAGCAGCTCGCTTGAAACCGGACGGGCCTTCACCCGCCGGTTCGCCGCGATGCGCCGATCGTTCGGCTATGGCTCTGTCGTTCAGTTCCTGGGCGGCATATGCGCGATGTCTGTTGCAATTGACAAGGGTGGTATCATGGCACCCGAATCTGGTCCGGATGGATATCGGGCATGTTTGAAAGGAAGAGAATCGTGGACCGCAACATGTATCGCAGCATCGGCGCCGTGACCGGATTCATTCTTGCTGCGGGGGCATCGGCGCAGCCTTTGGAGATTTCCTCATACACCATCGACGGCGGCGGGGGGACATCGACCGGCGGGTCGTTCACGCTCTCGGGCACCATCGGCCAGCACGATGCCGGCGGACCCATGACCGGCGGCGCGTTCGAGCTGACCGGCGGCTTCTGGGCCGGCGTGGGCGCGACGGGGTGCAATGTCGCGGACCTCACCGAGCCGTTCGGGGTGCTCGATCTCGCCGATATCACGGCGTTCGTGTCCGCGTTCCTCGCGGGCTGCCCGTAATCAGTGTCAAAATGAAAAATGGAGCCGGGGGGAATCGAACCCCCGTCCCGAAACAGTCAGCAAGCGGCTTCTACGCGTGTAGTCCGTTGTTTCATCTCAGCCTCAAGGGCGGGAACGGACACCCTCCCTCTCGGCCCAGCGCCCGGTGAACCTCCTCGCCGTCTTGCCCGGGTGCACCGCAAGACGACCAGCCCGATGTCATCGATCCCCCGCCCCATCGGGCGTCAGGCGGGAGACGCGCGGCCTCAGGCCGCGAGAGCGTACTGCGGTTCGGCAGTTATAAAAGATGCGTGCTTTTTACGTGGCCAGCACGCCCCACGACGCGCCACCGCAAGCCTTCCCTGCCCGGTCGAAACCGATCGGCCCCATATCCACTTGTCAACGCAACCCGTTGAGCTGCGGCAGGATACTAGACCGTCGAATTGAACCCGTCTTGTGTGCCATCTATGAGCAAGCCATTGTCGATGGGGAAGCAAGAGGTTTGTGGGATCCTCCAGCGATCTGTTCGGCATCGCCTCTCGGCCCGCCATGAGTTGGGATCCGGCCGGCCCCATTCGCGGCCTCGGCGTACAACGCCATGTCCAACGGAAATCCCCTGCACCCCGTCCGGGGGTGGGGGGTTGCAGAGGGATGGAGTTCTCGGTTCTGGCTGGGTTCAGGGCCACTCCCGGCCGGGGAGGGGCGAACCGCGTAGATTTGTCGTGTCCGGCGTGTCGACGCCGATCGAGGCGAAGACCCTGTCGCGGATCTTGTCGTACTCGATCAAAGCCGCCTCGTAGCGTTCGGTGATCAGGTGGTAGCTCTGCCAGAGTTCTTGCTCGGTCATGTCCAGGGAACGGTCTGGCTTTGACTCCATGAGATAGATGGCCACAATCGCCCAGCGGGTTGGGCTGAACACGTCCTTTGATATTGATATTGTGAGATCGGTTAGATCAGAACTAAGTTCTTTAGACGCGTTCTCCGTGGACACCAAGCTTGAGAAATACTCGAGATCGACCAGTGTTGACCGTATTTTCTTAAAGAGAGAGTTGAATGCATTCTTAAGAGCCGGTGGTCCCGCCGGTCTATGGGCGACCTCACCCGAAGGGAGTCTGCAAAAATTTAGCTCGTCCTGCACCACATCGTCGGCGAGCACGGCGGAAGCCCGGTCGCCCGGTGCGTCACGCGGGGCGTGTGCCTGCAAGCCCGGGCGGTCGAACACGATCCAGCCGAGTATTCCGGACAGCCCGGCCAATACAATGAACCAGAGCAGCTTCGCAGTGCGTTCACTTGAAACAGGCATCAATCGGCTCCTTCGACACCCTGGGCGGCGAGGAATGAAAGCCGCGACAGGGCGCGACTCGTGGAGTCATCATATCGGGCAAAATCTAGCCCGTCGAACACTTCGTCCGCGTTCAGGTCGGTCCTGGGCTCGCCGGCCGCATGATCGGCAATGTACAGCGTGCGATCCACTCCCTCGATCGCTCCGTTATTGTCGTAGTCAACGAACCATGACGGCTTGGTGTTGGCCATGATGTTGAGGTCGACGCCGGATTCAGACTGGATCACGAAATCCCCGTTCGGCGTCTCTTCGATCGGGAGATCGTACTTGAGTGGCAGGTTGAACGGCACGCTTCCATCAGGATCAGCCGAGACGATTCTACCCGACAGACGGAGGATGCCGCGCCCGTTCGACCCGAGGATGAGCCGCGATTTGCCGACGTCCGCGTCGAGTTCAAACACCAAGGGTGTCCCCGTGATTGTCGCCGAACCGGAAGTGAGGGTGCGGACATTGAGGTCGTTCAGGGCCTTGCTTTTCCCGACAACGAAGTTGTACACGAATTCGTAGTTGCCGGCGCTGAACGTGGGCCCGCTCTCGATTTGCACGGTGTACACGCCTCGGAGAATTGTTGTCTGTTGGGCGATTACGACACCGCCCGTGCTGCCGGTGATTGCTTCGCCAACTCCCGCGGCCGCGTCGGTGGTAGTCGCTGTGGTGGTCTCAACACCTCCGCTGCTTTGCTGGGCAGATTCGTCGTTGAAGCCAACGGGTTCTGCGTCGATGGGAATCGAGGTAATGACGACGATCTCTCCATCCCCGACCACACTGCCTGTGTATCCGATAAGGCTTTCCGAGAGTGGCAGGTTGCCAAGATCCCGGATGATCTCTCTGATCCGATCAAGTATGTCTCTGGTCTCGTTTGTCGGGCGGTGATCGTTTTCCGCACGCTTCAGATACCACTCGATGATGCTGGTTTCCAATTCCTGGTGCCGCTGGATCGCCGCCGCTTTGCATGCGGCGTCATCGCCGCAATCAGCCAGCCATTCGGCCAACAGCTCGTCAACAAGTTCTAGCAACTCATCTCGCGTATTCTCGTCACGATCCTGTCTGCAATTGAATCCACACCCGCCCCCCGCGGTGAGAACCAACGCGGCTGAGGCACCCATGAGCGCCTTCTGGTTCCGCAAGATGCTTTGCTTTTTCACAGTATTGCCTCCACTGTATCTTCACGTCCATTGGTGACCTCTTCAGCACACGATGTTGAAAAGGCATTGTTGAACATGCTATCCACCGGGGGGGGCAACCGCAAATTCGTAAATTGACAATTAGATATTGAGGCAACCCGAGGCCGGGTGCCCATGACTCGGCGGGTGCTCGGTTGAATCATCACCCACCACATATGCCATCTATGAGCAAGCCGCAGTCAAGGGGGAAGCGGCTTGCTCATAGAAGGCACACACGCTACGAATGACAAATCCTCGCGTAGACCGTCACGAGGCCCGTTCGCTCGTCCAGCCGCAAAAACCGGGATCGTGCGCGCCCGATCACCCCGTCGGGAGTGTCCCACCGAGATGATGGGAACCCCGGGCCGGGCCCGTACGGACCGATAGAGCGCCTGGGCCGGTTCATTTCAGGTCGGCGGGGTTGGGTTGACCGCATTATGCCGATATGCTCGGCAAAGGGATGGATTCTCGCGAAGACAAGACCGGAGGCGGACGGATGAATCGGTGTGCTTTGTGTGTGGTTCTTTCCATGGTTTCTCTCGGCCTGCTCCCGTCATGCTCGGCCCCCGGTTTGGCATCAAGTTCGGTCCGCCCGTCGGCCGCCGCGCCCGCGGGGCTCCGGATCGTTCCTGTCGATCCAAGCCCCCTGCCCGAAGATCGCCCGATTGCAAACCTGAACCGGCCCGAGGCCGTCGCCCGGGGCACGGCCGAGCCGAGGGTGATCGACACGCGTACGTTCCCCGTGCAGCGGCAGATCACCGGCCCGTTCCGCGGGCCCGATTTCATCAAGCCGCACCTTGTGCCGGACCATTTCAAGCCGCGGATTCCTCACGCCGACGTGGCCGAGCCGGTCGAGGCGCCGATGGGCACGACGCGTCCGGGGTTCGTCGTCGATCCGGGTTCGATCACGCAGTTCTCCGGTCTCGACCGGACCGGCTGGGTCCCGCCCGATCCGGCGCTGGCGGTGGGGCCGAACCATGTGCTGATCACCGTGAACCAGTCGATCGCGTGGTACACGAAAGCGGGGGTGTTGCAGTTCTCGGCCGCGCTCGGCTCGCCCGGCTCGCCGGGGTTTTTCGAGCCGGTCGGGGCGGGGAATTTCACGTTCGACCCGAAGTGTTTTTATGACCACGACGCGGGCCGGTTCGTCGTGCTCGCGCTCGAGGTGTACACCGACGCCCAGACCGCGTACATCACCATCGCCGTCTCCGACGACGACGACCCCAACGGCGTCTGGTACGCCTACCGCACCGACGCGGTCGTCCAGGTCGACGACACGACGTTCTGGTGGGACTACCCCGGGTTCGGCTTCGACGCGCAGGGCTACTACGTCACCGGCAACCTGTTCGGCCTCAACCAGAACGGTTGGGCCGGCGTCGGTTTCCGATGCTTCGACAAGGCCCCGATGCTCACCGGTTCGCCGGCGGTCTTTTTCACGCTCCGCGGGGCCGGGGCGGGTTCGGTGCAGGTCGCGCAGCATTTCGGCTCGAACAACGCGGCGTATTTCGTCGAGACGGAGAGCGATGTCGCGCTGCGGATCCACGCCATCACCAATCCGGTCACGAACCCGTCCAAGCAGTCTTTCCGTTTGCCCGTCGGGGCTTTCAGCGGCCCGGCCGGTGCGCCCGTGCAGGGCGGCGGCAATCTCTCCGTGGTTGATTCGCGGATCATGAACGCCCAGTGGCGCGACGGCCGGTTGCTGACAACCCACCACGTCTCGATCGGGGGCGTCACCAAGCCGCGGTGGTACGACATCGCCCTCAACGGCTGGCCCGAATCGGGAACCCCGACGCTCACGCAGGCCGGCATCGCCGACCCCGGCGCCGGTGTCTACGGCTTCTTCCCCGCGATCTATTCCAACGACGCCGGCGAGGTCGGTCTCGTGTTCGGCACCAGCGCGCCCGACCGGCCCGTCGGGATGGTCGTCACCGGACGTGTGGATACCGACCAGCCCGGCACGATGGCCGAACCGGCGGATGTCCGCATCAGCCCGGTCGGCGGCAGCGACGGCCGATGGGGCGACTACTACGACATCGCCCTCGACCCGACCGACGGCGAGACGTTCTGGGTCATCGGCGAGACCGAAGAACCCGGCATCGGGTGGGACACACGGATCGCCAGTTTCCGCATCGGTGAGCCGTGCCTCGCCGACCTCGCTGAGCCGTTCGGGGTGCTCGATCTGGCCGACATTAATCTGTTCATCATCGGGTTCCAGCTCGGCCTGCCCGAGGTTGATTTTGCCGAGCCTTTCGGCGTGTTCGACCTCGCCGACATCGCCGCATTCCTCGACAGCTTCGCGACCGGCTGCAACTGATCCCCGAGCGGGTCCCCGAGCGGGTCCCCGAGCGGGGCCGAAACGCCGACATTTATCCCGGGGCATCGGGTCGTCTCGCGTGGTTATGCGATCGAGATACAAACAAAGCGCGCTCTATCTTGGATTTACTCCAATTCTTTTTTGGCGGATCCGTTGACATACATCTTGATCCGTTATTATTCCTTTGGCGTTGCACGCCGGCGTTTCGGGGCTCGGCCGATGAGTTGCGACCCCGTTTCGTGAAAAGGAGTCCGTGATGCACCGAGTGGCGTTCGCGATTGTGCTCCTCCTGCTGATCATCTCGATCCCGGTTGTCGCCCGTCTCGGCGGACGGGGCGAGGTGCCCACCCAGCTGGAGCAACTCAAGCTCAAGATGGCGCAGGACAAGCATGTGCCCTCCGTCGATCACACCAAATTCGCGGTGCTCAAGGAGCCGTTCGACTCGCCCGAGAAGGTCACCGAGGCGTGCCTTTCCTGCCACACCGAGCGCGGCAAAGAAGTCATGCAATCCTCGCACTGGCGCTGGGACCGCGTCGAGTACATCCCGGGCCACGGCATCCAGGCGCTCGGCAAGCGGAACGTGCTGAACAACTTCTGCATCGGCACCCAGACCAACCTCGCCAGCTGCGACAAGTGCCACGCCGGCTTCGGGTTCGTCGATCAGAAGTTCGATTTCAACGACCCGACGCACATCGACTGTCTCGCCTGCCACGACAACTCGGGCACCTACCTCCGCACCAGCTACGGGCGTCCGGCCGAGTCCGTCGATCTCAACGAGGTCGCCACGCACGTCGGCCGTCCCACGCGGGATAACTGCGGCACGTGCCACTTCTTCGGCGGCGGCGGCAACAACACCAAGCACGGCGACCTCGAAAAGTCCATGTTCGATCCGTCCAGGGAGGTCGATGTCCACCTCGCCGCCGACGGCGCCAACATCGAGTGTGTCGATTGCCACAAGGCCAAGAACCACCAGCTGCTGGGCAAGGTTTATTCGATCGCCTCGATGGACGAGCAGCGGTCCACCTGCACCCAGTGCCACGGCGAGACCCCGCACGACAAGAACCGCGTGCTCAACGAGCACACGCTCAAGGTCGCCTGCCAGACCTGCCACATCCCGCGGTACGCCAAGGTGAACAAGACCAACACCTACTGGGACTGGTCCGCGGCGGGCAAGTTCCGCGACGGCAAGCCGTATGTTGTCAAGGACGAGCAGGACAACCACCTCTACATGTCGATCAAGGGCTCGTTCGTTTGGGAGTCGAACCTGATTCCCGAATACATCTTCTTCAACGGCACCGCCGGGCATTATCTGCTGGGCGACAAGGTCGAGGGCGACGGCCCCGTCAAGCTCAACACGCTCTACGGCAGCTACGACGACCCCGAATCGAAGATCATCCCGGTCAAGGTCCACCGGGCCAAGCAGCTGTTTGACCCCGTGACGCGGATGCTCATCCAGCCCAAGCTCGTCGGCAAGGAAAAGGGCGAGGGCGCCTACTGGAAGGATTTCGACTGGGACGAGGCGGCCCGCGTCGGGATGGAAGCCGTCGGGCTGCCCTACAGCGGCGAATACAGCTTCATCGACACCGAGATGACCTGGCCGCTCAACCACATGGTCTCGCCCGCCGACGAGGCCGTCAGCTGCGTCGAATGCCACACCCGCGACGGGTCGCGTCTGGCGGGGCTCAAGGGCTTCTACATGCCCGGGCGTGACCGATCCGAGACCGTCGAGCGGATCGGCAAACTCGCGTTGCTGATCGCCCTGGGCGGGGTCTTGCTCCACGGCGGGGTCCGGCTCGTGGCCCACCAGTTCGGAAAGGGGGCGGTGTGATGAGCGAGAAGAAAGTCTACATCTACACGCGGTTCGAACGCTTCTGGCACTGGATGCAGGCGATGCTCATCTTCTTCCTGCTCCTGACCGGGTTCGAGGTCCACGGGTCCTACAAGTTCTTCGGGTACGACCAGGCCGTGCGCTACCACGCCGTCGCCGCCTACGCGCTGATCGTCCTGATCGCCTTCGCGATCTTCTGGCACGCGGTGACGGGCCAGTGGAAACAGTACGTCCCGACGCGGAAGATGCTCACGGCCCAGCTCCGCTACTACATCCTCGGCATCTTCCGCGACGAACCCCACCCGACCCGAAAAACCGCGCTCAGCAAGCTCAACCCGCTGCAGAGGCTGGTTTACCTCGGGCTCAAGATCCTCGTCATCCCCGTCATGGTCATCTCCGGCGTGCTCTACATGCTCTACCGCTACCCGTCCAGCCACGGCGTCGCCGCGATCAACGTCGACAGCCTCACCTTCATCGCCGTGCTCCACACCGCGGGCGCCTTCGCGCTGGCGTTCTTCATCATCGCTCATGTGTATCTCACGACCACGGGCCGGACGGTGACATCCAACCTCGAAGCCATGATGACCGGGTACGAGGTGATCGAGGACGATACCCCGGACGGCGAAGCGCCCGAAAGAGGCGAGCCCCGCCCGGACGAGACCACGTCGGACCATCCGGAGCACGCCCCGGAGATCGCGGCCAACGCGTAATCAACGGAGGAAACCAATGGAATCATCACGTTACGCCAATCCGTACCAGACCGGATTCCTGCTCGGGCTGCTCCTGGTCGCCACGATCTATGTCACGGGCCGGGGTCTGGGCGCCAGCGGCGTGTTCAAGAGTGTCGTCACGACCACCGTCGAGGCCGTCGCCCCCGAGCACGCCGCGAACCAGCCGTTCTATCAGGCCGTCGTCAGCAAGCACCCCGGCGCCAGCCCGTTGAAGGCGTGGCTTGTTTTCGAAGCGATCGGCCTTGTCATCGGGGCGTTCATCTCGGGGCTGGTCTCGCATCGACTGACGTTCAAGACCGAGTGCCCCCCGCACGTCCCGACCAAGGTCAGGTGGATCGCCGCGCTGTTCGGCGGGGCGTGTTTCGGCATCGGGGCCATGCTCGCCCGGGGCTGCACCAGCGGGGCGGCGCTCTCGGGCATGGCCGTGCTCTCCGTCGGCGGCATCACCACGATGATCGCCATCTTCGGCTCGGCATACCTCGTCGCCTACCCGTTCAGGCGTCTCTGGATCGGAGGGAAGCAGTCATGATGGGGCCGTTCGTACCAGACATCATCACCGATCAGCTCAACCTCATCGTCGGTTTCCTCACGGGGCTCGGGTTCGGGTTCCTCCTCGAACAGGCGGGGTTCTCGTCGTCCAGAAAACTCACCGGCCTCTTCTACGGGACCGACTTCACCGTCCTGCGTGTCTTCTTCACCGCGGGGATCACCGCCGTCTTCGGCGTCATCATCCTGACCTCCCTGGGCCTGCTCGACAGGAACGTGATCTACGTCAACCCCACGTTCCTCTATCCCGCGATCGTCGGCGGCGCGATCATGGGCGTCGGGTTCGTCGTCGGGGGGTTCTGCCCCGGTACCGCGTTCTGCGGGTCGGCCATCGGAAAGATCGACGCGATGTTCTTCGTCCTCGGCGGGCTCCTCGGGGTGTTCCTCTTCGCCGAGGTCTTTCCGTCGATCTCCGATTTCTACCGCTCCGGCGCTTACGGCGACCTCACGCTGGATCAATGGCTCCACATCAACCCCGGACTTATCGCGCTGGGCTTCACCGTCATCGCCGTTGCCGCGTTCATCATCACCGCGCGCATCGAGAAATCCGTCAACCCCGACGCGCCCGTCTACTCCTTCCCGACAAAGTCGCACGCCGCGTTCGCCGTTGCCGCGATCGCGCTCGGCGTCGTGGTCTCGGTCATCCCCGATCGCCAGACCCGCCTGCTCGAACGCGCGACCAGCGTGGCGTACCAGCAGCAGCACCCCGTCGAACGCATCGACCCGCAGGACCTCGCGCTCCGCATCCTCGACCGTGACAACGACATCCAGTTGATCGACGTCCGCCCGGACGCGAAACCCGGCGATAGACTCCCCGACGCACTCACCATCGCGGTCGAAGATATGTTCGGCAAAGGCTGGGAACACGAGCTCGCCGCGACGAAGAAAAAAATCTTCTACGCCGACGACACGAAGCCGGCCATCGAGGCCGCCACGCTCGCCAGAATCCTCGGCTACCGGAACATCGCCGTTCTGGACGGCGGGCTGAGCAAGTTCAAGGCCGAGGTGCTCGAAGTCCCGGCCCCGGACCACCCGCTCTCATTCGAGGAACAGATGGTCTACGACTTCCGCCTCGCCTCGGCCGAGAAGATCAAGAAGTTGATCGCCGAGGGGGGCAAGAAGGTCGTCAAGAAGCGCAAGATCAAGAAGGTCCAGGGCGGCTGCGGTCTCTGACAAAGCCGGACAAAGCGAACACCTGATCTCACCCCCAACACCCGCCCCGGCGGGTGTTTTTTGTGGAATCGCTGATCGGCAAAGCACACTGACATATTGCAGACAAATAATATCTCCAATAAGCAGAAAAATATCCTGAATCACTGGATTTCATAATCATATCCACATATCCTTATTTGGCTGTATCTGTCGCCACCATCAGTACCCGGAGATGCGTAGATCCGGCTCTGACAAATGGTTGGCGGGAGTTCATCATGGCTTGCGGGCCGCGGTCACATCACGGAAACGAGCCACAGACGACCGTTTCGCCGCCGCGACGCTGCAAACTCGAATCAGCCCGGTTGACTCGAAACCAGACACCCCGATCGGGGTGTTTGCGCGTTGCTGTTTGGTCGCATCCGACCGCGGGGGCGTCGCTCAGAGCCGTCGAGTTCGGCGTGCCCCGTTCCAGATGGAAAGGAGGACGCCGGGTGATCGGCATGAACCGTTGACGGCACAAACCAAGAGCAAGCAGCGAACGGTGTTGAGGAAAGGGCCATGAAACCCAAAACCAGAAAAAGCAGATTCGTTCGGGTCGCCGCCGCCGTCTCGGCGTTGTCGGCCTTGTGCGCCACCGCCCCCATGTCGTCGGCCACGGACGGTCATTTCCTCCACGGCATCGGCCCGATCAATCAATCGATGGGCGGGGCCGGCACCGCGGCCATTCTTGATCCTCTCGGCATGCTGAAATGGAACCCCGCCGGGTCGGTCTCGTTCGATGAGGGCACCATCATCGAGGGCAGCCTCGAGCTGTTCGTCCCCGACCGCACCCTCCACAGCGAGGTCCCGGCCGGCGCGTTCGGCGCCGGGTTCCCCCCGTTCGATATGTCCGGGTCGACCCGCAGCAAGCGCAACGCGGCCCTGCTCCCCTCCTTCAGCATCGTCCACAAGTTCAAGGGCAGCAAGACGGCCTTCCACTTCGGGGCCATCGGCGCGGCCGGGTTCGGTGTCGAGTATCAACAGGACAATACATTCACCCCCACCTCCAACGCCATGCTCACCGCGATGCCCCCCAACGGCGTCGGGTTCGGGCGGATCAAGTCGAGCATGGCTCTCCTGCTGATGCCCATCGGCGTTTCGCATCAGTTCACCGACAAGCTCGACCTGGGCTTCTCGATCATCCCCGCGTTCTCCTCCCTCGAGATCACGCCCGCGCCGTTCGCCGTTCCAAACGACGCCAACGGCGACGGGTTCTTCTCATACCCGAGGCCAGAGGGCGAGGAATGGGCCTACGGCCTCGGCGTCCAGGTCGGTGTGCTCTACAAGTTCAACGACAAGTTCCGGGTCGGGGCTTCTCTCTCCAGCCCCACGTACTTCACCAAGCACACCTGGGACCGGGTCCCCGACGAGCTGGGCAACCCGCAGCAGCTCAAGTTCCGCATCAACCTCCCCATGCACGCGTCCGTCGGTTTCGCGTGGGAGATCGTCCCCGGCACGCTCCTCGCCGCCGACGCCCGGTGGTTCAACTACAGCGATACCGACGGGTACCGCGACGAGGGGTTCAACCCCGACGGCTCCGTCACCGGGTTCGGGTGGGACGACATCTTCGCATTCGGCATCGGCATCCAGCAGGACATCGGCGAACGCTTCAAGGTCCGCGTCGGCTACAACTACGGCGGCAACCCCGTCCCGGCCTACCTCGCGTTCTTCAATTCCCCGTGCCCCGCGATCGCGCAGCACCACATCACCGCCGGCCTCTCGTACAAAGTCAATGAGCACGTCTGGGTCCACGCCGGCTTTTATCACGTGTTCAAAAACACGGAGCAGGGGCCGTTCCACAGCCTCGCCGGGCCGGTCCCCAACACCGTTGTCAGGAACTCCATGTATGAGGATTCCGTCTCGCTCGGCGTCACCTGGCAATTCTGAGTGACGTGCAAGACGGCGCCCCGGCCCGGGGTCTGGAACCCCGGGCCGAAGGCGAGCCGGGATGCATCGTCGCCGGCGCGACGGGGGCAATGCGATGGACAATCCCTGCGACATCCCCGAGATCTCCGCGGAATCCGCCCAGCTCGCCGCAGAGACGCTCAAGGCTCTCGCCCACCCCCTTCGGCTCCGCCTGCTGATCGGGCTCCTCGAGCGGGAGGATTATGTCAGCAGCCTCGCCCGCCGGCTCGACGTCGCCCAGCCGGTCGTCTCGCAGCAGCTCGGCGTGCTCAAGTCGCACGGTCTCGTCCGTTCCCGAACGCGAGAGGGCTGCGCCTACTACAGCGTCTGCGAGCCGCACATCGGGCCCGTCCTCGCCTGCATCTGCCGCTGCATGGCGTCCCGTCGAGAAGGTCCCGCCGACTGAGTAAGCATCTCCCGGCGACGCCGCCGGCTCTACACTTGCTGTCCGCACCCGAAACCGGAGAAAACAACGATGGAGCTTTACATCGACACCGCCAATATCGACGAGATCAAGCAGGCCCACGACCTCGGCGTGCTCGACGGCGTCACCACCAACCCCTCGCTCATCGCCAAAGAGGGTGTCGACTACGGCAAGCGGCTCGCCGAGATCTGCGCCGTCGTCGAAGGCCCCGTCTCCGCCGAGGTCATCGCCCTCGACACCGACGGCATGCTCAAAGAGGCCCGCGAGCGGGCGAAGATCGCACCCAACATCGTCATCAAACTCCCCTGCACCGTCGACGGCCTCCGCGCCTGCAAGGCCCTCGAAGACGACGGCGTGCGCACGAACCTCACCCTCTGCTTCCAGCCCCTCCAGGCCCTCATGGTCGCCAAGGCCGGCGCTTTCCTCGTCAGCCCCTTCCTCGGCCGCATCGACGACATCGGCCTCGACGGCATGGAGCTCATCCAGCAGATCCGCCAGATCTACGACAACTACGGCCTGCCCACCAAGATCCTCGCCGCCTCGATCCGCCACCCCAAACACATGCTCGACTGCGCCCTCATCGGCGCCGACGTCGCCACCGTCCCCTTCAAGGTCATCCAGCAGTTCATGAAACACCCGCTCACCGATGTCGGCATCGAAAAATTCCTCGCCGACTACAAAAAAGCATTCGGCTGATCGAGCGTTTCGCCCACCCATTCCACACGATGAACGAGCCGAGGGCGCAAGCCCTCAGCCGCAAGCCGGGGTGAGGGGTTCCCTCTTCCTCTCCATTCTCTCGGTGGGATGGGCTTCCAGCCCGTCTCTCTCCTTTCTCTTCTCTTCAATCCTCGCAGTACGGGCTTTCACCCGTGTCTCTTTCTCTACCATCCCCCACACCCATCAGCACCCACAACGAGCCGCGACCGTCAGGGAGTGGTCTTCTCATCATCCGGAGAAGAAACACCCGTCCTCGGGCCCGGGTCTGATCGATGCACACAGGTCTTTCCTGGATTCCGTATCACACCTGCAACACGCCTGTCCTGAAAGGCCGCCCGTAATCCCACCCCTGCGCCGCCGCCTCCAGCGCCGCGATCAGTTCCTCGCGTGTCCGTGTCGGTTCGATGAGCCGATCGAGCCAGCCGCGGGCCGCCCCGTGCCGGATGTCCTGCTGCTCGTCGTAACTCGCCCGCACCGCGTCGAGGATCTGCTCACGCGTCTCGGGGTCGATCTCCTCCCCCTTGCGCTGCCGTGATCGCTCCTCGATCATCGCCAGCACACCCGTCGCCTGCGACGCCCCCATCACCGAACACTTGGCATTGGGCCAGGCGAAACTCAGGAACGGCTCGAACGCCCGCCCGCACATCGCATAATTCCCCGCCCCGTAACTCCCCCCCATGATCACCACGATCTTCGGCACCACGCTGTTGCTCATCGCGTTGACCATCTTCGCCCCGCTGCGGATGATCCCCGCCTGCTCCGAATCCCGGCCCACCATGAACCCCGTCGTGTCGTGCAGGAAGATCAGCGGGATCTTCCGCTGGTTGCAGTCCATGATGAACCGCGCCGACTTGTCCGCGCTCTCGTCATAGATCACCCGCGGCATGTTCACGCTCTTGCCCGGGCCCGCCTTGCCCCCCGCCTCGGCCTGCTCCGTCAGCATCCCCTGGTTCGCTACGATCCCGCACGGATGTCCGCCGATGCGCGCATACCCGCAGACGATCGACCGACCATACTCCGCCTTGTACTCGTCGAAGTCGGGCTCCAGCGTCTCGTGCCCATCGGCGTTGGGCATCGCCCGCCCGTCGACGATGCACGCGATGATGTCCTTCACGTCGTACTGCCGACCCGGCTCATCCGTGAAAACGTCGAGAATCTCCGCCCCATCCCGCAGCGGGGGAACGAGCCGCGACCGGGAGGGAGCGGTTCCTGCGGTTTGCTCACCAGTTTGTTCAGAACCGCTCCCCGACGATCCCCGCTCGCCCCCCCTCTTGCCCAGCAGTTCTCGAAGCCGCGCCAGACACGCCTCATCGTCCGGCTCGCGGAAGTCGATCGTCCCCGAGATCTGCGCGTGCATCCGGGCCCCGCCCAGTTCCTCGTCGGTGACTTCCTGCCCGATCGCCGCCTTGACGAGCGCCTGCCCCGCCAGGTACAGCCCCGAGCCCTCGGTCATCAGCAGCGTGTCGCACAAAACGGGCAGATACCCCCCGCCCGCCACGCAGAACCCCATGATCGCCGCCGTCTGGGGCACCCCCTCGGCCGACAGCACGCTGTTGAGATAGAAGATCCGCCCGAAGTCGTCGGTATCCGGGAACACGTCCTCCTGCAGGGGCAGATACACCCCCGCCGAGTCGACCAGATACACCAGCGGCATGCGCGCCATCCGTGCCACATGCTGCGCCCGGATGATCTTCTTGCACGTCATCGGAAAAAACGCCCCGGCCTTCACCGTCGCGTCGTTGGCGATGATCATGTGCCGACGCCCGTGGATCACACCGATCCCCGTCACCACGCCCGCCGCGGGCGCCCCCCCGTGCTCGGCGTACATCCCGTGGGCCGACCACAGCCCGAGTTCCTGAAAGTTCGGGATCTCGTCGCGGTGCGGGTCGAAGTCGGTCTTCGCTTCTGACGAGCCGCGACCATCAGGGAACGGTTTCTTGTCCGCCGGGTCGACCAGCAGCGCCACCCGCTCGCGCGCGGTCAGCCGGCCCTTGGCGTGCTGGCGTTCGATCGCCTTGGGCCCGCCGCCGAGCCGGATCGTTGCCTCCGCCGCCCTGAATTGTTCGAGGATCGAACCGGTTTCGCCGGATTCTGTTGATGTCGCCATGCTGCCTCCGCTCACGGATCGGACACGAAGCGTATCGCGTCAAACCGCCGGAGGGGTTGTGCCGAGCGTATGGAAAAGGTTCGATCCGAGGTGACGAGGACGCCAAGGACGCCGAGTCTGAGCGAGTCCCCGAGCGAAGGCTCGGACCCGTCAAGATTGAAGGGGTCGCAAGCCCATTCCCCGTGAGAACAAAGGGCGGAGCAGCGCCGCCTACGCGGCCTCGGCGCTCTCGGACGCGCACGACTCGACAACACCCGCCACCCGTTCGAGCAGCGACGACACGCTCAGCACCACACGCAGCGGGTGCTCCTCGTCCCGTGCGCACACGGCCGAGATGAAATCGCTGTGCTCCATGTCCCCCGGCACCGGGTCGAATGCCTCCGGCCCCATCCGGCGGATCGCGTCCACCTCGTCGATCAGCAGCCCGGCCCGCCCGCCGTCGCGCTCAACCACCACCACCAGCGGCTGGCGCAGCTGCGAGACAAGCTCCTTCGCCCGCGCAAACAGACGGATCATCGCCCCGAGCACCGTCTCGCGGGTCTCCTCGATCCGCCGCAACCCCTCGGCCACCTTGCCCTCTTTCGTGAGCAGCGTCACCTCATTGGCCACAGAGTGGATCTGCTCGTGCGGCGTCCTGAATTCTTCGAGCACCGCCCGCAGCGAGAGATTCCGGTTGGTGAACATATCCAGCTTCGCACTGTCGCCCATCAGGTCGTCGTACCACCGACCGAACTTGCACGCATGCGGGTTGGTCGTCAGCGTGAACTCCCGTTCCTCGCGCACCGACGCCTCGAGCTCGTTCAGCCAGTTCACGTGGTCGGCCTCGCGGGCGTTGAGCAGGTCGATCACCTCCTGCGTCTCTTCCGCCATCGAACGCAGCCCCAGCGCGATCCGCAAATCGATCAGCGGCAGCAGCTGGTCGCGCAGCCGCATCGTCCCCAGGATCGAAGGCGGACTGCCCGGCAGCTCCGCGATCGGGTGCCCCCGCATCTTGGTCAGCTCCACGACATGATCCACGCTGATCATGAAGTGCTGCTCACCCATCTTCAGTGTCAGCCAGCAGCCCAGTTCGTTGTGGTCTTCCATAAGGCCCCCGATGTCATCCCTTGATCGGTATCGGTGATTTCATCGGTCTGTTGAGAGTGGGGCTGAACCTGCTTTGTTTGAATGTGGTACGGATACGCCTGTCCGATATCAGGCTTCAAACGGCGCTAGAAATACGTATTCTGTTAGATTCTTCATAGATGATTGTGTACAGCCGAGCTTTTTCCACAATATCTGACCCTTTTTTCTTCCGAACCTCGCCGGCCCCTTGCGGATCTGTTCGGACCCTGATACAGTCCGCTCGCCGGGCACGCGTCCGATACCGCCCCCGGCCCGGTGTGTCGGCTTCGGATGGCCGCCGCCCGGTCTCGTGTCGGCCAGCGTGCGCCCTGAAGGCTGAGGGGGGAGTAGAGAGCCAGATAAGCAAATGGCCAAAGATCCAGATCCGGAGCGTTTCCGGATTCCCGTATCTGGCGATTTGAACATCTGGCCATCTCGTCCTCCGAGACCGCCCGCGGCCCCGCACGCCAGAACGAAGGGAGGCCCCCGTGGCCCGCAGCAACACCAAGACCGTTCCCGCCGAACAGCCCGCCGCCCAGATCGAAACCAAGCCCGCCGCCATCAGCAAGGAACGCGCCCAAGCCCTCGACCGCGCCCTCGGGCAGATCGAGAAAACCTTCGGCAAAGGCTCGATCATGCGCCTCGACGAGGACGCCTACCTCTCCATCCCCGGCATCTCCACCGGCGCCCTCTCGCTCGACCTCGCCCTCGGCGGCCGCGGCATCCCCCGGGGCCGGATCGTCGAGATCTTCGGCCCCGAGTCCTCCGGCAAAACCACCCTCGCCCTGCACGTCATCGCCAACGCCCAGAAGACGGGCGGTGTCGCGGCGTTCATCGACGCCGAGCACGCGCTCGACCCCTCGTGGGCCCGCAAGATTGGGGTGAACATCGACGACCTGCTCGTCAGCCAGCCCGACACCGGCGAGCAGGCGCTGGACATCTGCGAGCTGCTCGTCCGCTCCAACGCGGTCGATGTCGTCGTGGTCGACTCGGTGGCCGCCCTGATCCCCCGCGCCGAGATCGAGGGCGAGATGGGCGACACACACGTCGGGTTGCAGGCGAGGCTCATGAGTCAGGCCATGCGCAAGCTGACGGGCGTCATCGCCCGGAGCAACTGCACCGTCATCTTCATCAACCAGATCCGTGAGAAGATCGGCGTCATGTTCGGCAGCCCCGAGACCACCCCCGGCGGCCGGGCCCTCAAGTTCTATTCGTCCGTCCGTATCGACATCCGCCGGACGGGCCAGATCAAGGACGGCGACGTGTCGGTGGGCAACCACGTGCGGGCCAAGGTGGTCAAAAACAAGGTCGCCCCGCCCTTCCGTCAGGCCGAGTTCGACATCATGTTCAACGAGGGCATCAGCGCCACGGGCGACCTGCTCGACCTCGCCGTCGCGTGCAAGGTCTGCGACAAGTCCGGCTCGTGGTTCAGTTACGGCGACATGCGTCTGGGCCAGGGGCGGGAGAAGTCCAAGGAGTTCCTCCGCGAGAACAAAGAGCTGTTCGACGAGATCCGCGCCAAGGTGCTCGAGATCAAGGCCCCCAAGCCCAGCAAGCCCAGGGCCGAACAGCCCGCCCAGCCCGTCGAGGTGTGATCCTGCTCATGCCCCCGGCGTGAGCCGGCGTCAGGAAAAGCGTGTGTGCAGCAACCAGACCCGGGCGCAGGTCCGGGTGTTTTTCTTGAGCGATGTGTGTTCCGCGTCCGGTTTCGCGGTGCGGGCGAGGGATGCCGGCCCCATCTCTCCCCGGTCGCCCGGGAGAAGTCGGCGATGCGCAAGCGTCGGCGGGTGGGGGGCTACGACTTCTTCTCGTTCTTCATGCCTCTTCGATCGAGGTATGCAAAAGAGGGAGGAGAGAATGAAGCCCCTCACCCCGGCCCTTTCCCCGCACACGGGGAGAGGGAGGGGATACCCGGCTCTCGTTTCAGAAAACGCGAGTAGCCCTCGGAATCCGTATCAGTCCGTCCGATCGACCCTGAACGACACGGTCTTCACCGTCCGGTCGAGGCGGAGCAACCCTTCCCGTGGCGTCGGGTGGGGTTTGCCGTCGACGCGGATATCTCCGGCGGCATTGGACGGCAGGCGCAGGACGAAACCGCCGGCGGCGTCGGGGGCGTCAAGGATTTCGAGCGTGGCGCGGCCCGCCTCGCCCTTGTAGCGGTAAGACAGCGGGCCGTGGTGTGTCCAGAGTTTGTCGACGCCGACGCCCTCGGGCGTGAACACCCAGTCGATTGGCACTCCGGGTGCGAGGACGACCGTGTCCCCTTTTTCGTATCCGAACAGTGACATCAACGAGAGCACGTAGCCCGACGCGACCCAGGTGTGCGGCATGTCGCCGACGAAGTCCGCCCTGTCCGGGTCGGCGTAGGCGACCTCGGCCCACTGGTTCCACCCGGGCGGGCTCTGCCGCTCGAACATCCAGTCGAGCACTTCATGCGCGCGACCCGACCAGCCCAGCCGGACGAACGCGTCGACGATCCGCAGTTCGTACGGCGTCATCGCCTCCCACGGTTCGGCCCCGTCGCGGCGGGCTTTGAAAAACGACCAGTATTTCTCGAACGTGTTCGTCAGCAGCGGCTCGGGTGCCCGGTCCAGCAGGCCGAGCGGGGCGACCGCGATCGAGGTCGAGGTCGCGTCGAAGTCGCCCAGCTCGACGCAGCCCGGCGTGTAGTCGATGTCGTGCATCTCGGCGGCGAGGCGGATCGATTCGAACAGATCGTCGCGGAAATCGCGGGCGATCTTCGCGAACCGCGCCGCGTCGCCGGTTTTCCCGAGTCGCCGGGCGATGTCGGCGGCGTCTTCGTAGCCGCGGAGGGCCCAGAAGTCGTCCCAGTACGAGTGCATAGGCTTGGCCGAGTATCCCTCGTGGCTGATCGATTCGGGCATCAGCCCGATGCAGGCCCGGCGGACGGGGTCGTCGCTCTGTGCGTAGTCGTCGCCGAGGCGCTGCGCGCGGAGGGATTCCATGTATTGCACGCCCTTGACGACGTTCTCGTAGTGCTCGCGGAGCAGGCCGGTGTCGCCAGTCGCGATGGCGGCGTTGCGCAGCGCGAAGATGAACTCGCCGGTCGAGTCGTGCTCGTCGACGGGGTCGGGGCCGCGGCGGTCGACGACGCAGGGGACCTTGCCGGTGTCGAACTGATAGCGGGCGTACCAGTCGATGAACGCGCGGGCGTGGTCGGCCAGACCGGCGTGGATGAGCGCGAGCGACGTGACCGACCCGTCGCGGATCCAAGAGCGTTCGTAGGTCCGTGAGCCGGGCTGGATCGCGGGCCCGTCCTGATTGATGAGGATGTCGGCGATCGCGGTGCGGAGGGTGTCGACGAGTCGGCGTTGTGAATCGGGGAGTGTGAGGCCGGGCCGATCGAGCAAGCCGGCCCAGCGTTGCCGCTCGGCGTGTAGAGCAGAGGCGAATTCGTCGGCGGGGATGATGACGACAGAACCCGGCTTCTCATGCATGGGCATGGAAACGACGACGTCGCGCGAGGCGCCCGGCGGGATGGTCAACCGGCGGGCGGATCGGTGCGGAACCGGCAGCCCCCGGAGCGCATCGGCGTCGGGGTTTTCGTCGGGGTTGTCGTCAGCGTTCGCGTCGGCATTCGCGTCGGGGTCCGAGATCGGGGGCGGGTCGGCCTCGGACACGCCGCCAATGATGTTGAGCCGTTGATAAGCCGGCAGCACCTGGAACGGCCGGGTCGCCAGCACGAGTGTGCAGCCGCGAGGCTCGTCGCCGGGGTTGGTCACGCGGTATCGGATGAGCAGCCGACTCGCGCCGGGGTCGCCGGTCGCCAGTGCGGTGATGTCCAGCCCCAGCCCGTCGACGTTCCACGAAACCGTCGGGATCGGCAGGTGCCCCGCGTCGAGCGAGCGCGAAACATCCGCGTCGGCCCACGTCACGAGCCGACCGTCGAGGACCAGGAACGGTTCGATCGACCACCCGCCCTTGAACGGCTCTACTGCGCCGTATTCCGAGATCAACGCCTCGTTGTCGTCGTCCGGCAGGCCCACGACCGTCCACGCCGACCGTTCGCCGAGGAAATACGGCGGGAACAGCCCGCGGTCCGCGGCCCTTGCCCGGGTTGCCCAGAACGCGTTGGCGTCGGGCACCTCATCGACCGGGACGAGACGGAGCCGGCGAACGGCGCCCGCCCGCCGGCCCGATGCCATCAACACCCGCACCGCGATCGCTTCGCTCTCGGGGCAGAAGTACGCCCACGAGCCGCCCGGGTCGTATGTGTCGCTCGCGGCGATCTCGAGATCCCGCCAGCCCTGCTGCCTTTGCTGAGATTGCAACGTGAACGCCACGCCGGGCGTGACCTCCACCTCGACGGCGCCGAACTCGACGGTGTGATCGAACCGGACCTCGATCGACCCCGCCCATTCTTCCGTCTTGAGGCCGGCCATCGACCACGGGATCGCGCCATCGGGGGCGAGCGGGCCAAAACTCGACGCGACACGTCCCATCCTCGCGATGGCGTAGCCCCCCACCGGCGTCGGGTCGACATCCGGCAGCGGCTCGAAGGTCAACTCGTCGAGGTCGATCCGGCCCCGCCCCCCCTCGGCCGCCGAGATCGCGAACTCGATCGCGCCGAGCCGCGTCATCGGCTTGCCGCCCGAGGGCCCCCACGCGAACTCGAAATGGCGTTTGCGGTTGCGGAGCGGGGTCCATTGCGCCGGCGGCTCGAACGCGCGCCGGTTGACCCACCACACGTTGTCGCCCGAGGGATCGACGAGCTTGAATTCGAGGTTGTTCGCTGGGCCTTGGCCCCGGACGAAAAGATCGAACCGGTAGTTCGCGGGCAGGGGCAGGTCGATCTTTCTCTGGATGATGCAGTATCCCGCGCCCCCGCCGAAATCGTATTCGAGCCGGAGGGCCTTGCCGTGCAGCCCCTCGACGGTGCTTGTGTGCAGCGTGACGCCCTCGGAGGTGATGATCTTCCAGCGGGCCGGGTCGGAGAAATCGTCGAGCACCGCGGGGTTGCCGGGCGGCGCGTCGGGTGTGACGTCGGGCACCGCGGCGGCGCATCGTGCGAGCGAAAACACGGCGAGCAGAAAAACGAGACGGAGCACGGTTTTCCTTTCTGCGGTCCCGTTGATGGGCTTCGGTGTGTGCGGCTCAGGGGCAACCGGCCAGGAACGACTGCACGAAGGCGTTGATATCGTCGAGGTCCAGCACGCCGAACGGCGACGCCAGATCCGCCTCGCCCCCACCGACGAGGAACGCCGAGGTGAACGCGGAGATGTCCGAGAGATCGAGCACGCCCGCCGGCGGCGCGAGGTCGGCCGGGCACAGCGCGCCGTTGTAGTCCGCCGACAGCACCGTGTCGATCGCGCCGGCGTGGATCAGCTCGGCCAGCCCCAGCCCGCCCAGCGCGACATCGGGCAACGCCGCGGCGGTGGGGGTGTACGCGGGGTCTTGCTCGGATCGGCGATACAGGATCGACGCTCCGCCGGCGAACGTCTGCCGCGCCCCGTGTCGGTAGGCGTGGTAGGCCCCGACGGCCGGCGCGGTGTCGCCCCCGGCGCAGAACGCCATCAACGCCGGGAACGACGCGAGATCGCCCGGGTGGTCCGACAGCGAGTCGGCGTGATAGAAACCCCACTGCGGCGCCGTCGAGCCGGCGCTGAACACGGTCATGTACCGCGGCCCCGCGTCGTCGGTCCACGCGCCGTTGCTGCCCAGCAGGTGCGCGACGTGCTCGCCCCACGCGGTGCTCTCGCGGTACGGCTTCTGCGCAATCCACGAATAGAGCGAGACGAACGCGGGCAGGTGGTTCCCGGGCGAGTTCGTTGTCACCGGGTACGCCGACACGAACGCCGCCGCCGGCCAGGTGCCGCGGTCCAGCCAGCTCGCCAGCGACGCGGCGCCCCACGCCGATCCGCCGTACACCGCGGCCTGCTCGACGAAGATGATGCCCTCGTGGAACCCGCCCGAAGCCCCGCCAGCCGGCCCGCCCGCGGGGTCGCCGACGAAGTAGAGCGCGTCGGGCAGGACATACGAATCCCAGTCCGACACCCCGCCCGTGATCGCGTCGGCGGCCGCGACGATCTGCGGGTCGTCCCAATAGAAACGCCGCGCCCGGTCGGCCGCCAGCACGATCTTCATCGTGCTCAGCGTGGCGAACTCCTCGGGCCAGCCCGGTTTGATCCCGCCGGTCAGCGGGTCGAGCCAGTGCTGATAGATCCCGTCGGCTGTGCGCACGGGGGCGATGCCGTCGCCCGACTGCCCGGCGTAACGGCGCAGGATCGTGCGCACGAGTGACTGCGCATCGGGGTCGCCCGTCAGGTGGTCGTTCATCAGCAGCGTGAGCACGACCCACGCGGCCCCGTCGGGAGTGGCCGGGTGAAACTGTGTCTGCCCGGGGGCCACGTCGCCGTCGAGCACCCACCCCGCGGGCTCGCCGCCCGGCGAGATCAGGCTCTTGCAGAACACGACGACCTGCGCGAACTCGTCGCCGAGCCACGCCTCGAACCCGAGGCGGGTGTCCGTGTCGTCGGCGATCATCACCGCGCCGCCACCGCCCGCGCCCAGCAGCCGCCCGTCCGCGGTCGCGGCGAGGTCGTCCAGCGGCAGCGGGGGGGTGTAGTAGGTTTCCGGCGCGAACGTCTGCAGCCCGATCGCCTGCAGATCGGGCACGCGCAGCACCCGCGCCCCGCCCTGATCCAGCACGAACAGCCCCGCCGTCGAGACGCAGCCGAAATGGTCCGACTGCGCCAACGCGACCGCGCCGTCGACCGGCCCGACCGCGGTGAACACCGGCGGGTCCACCGACAGCGACGATCGCCAGAGCGTCGAATCCGTCGCGGCGTAGAGCGCCCCAAGCCCGCGGTCCGCCGCCAGTCCGCGCACCGGCGAGCCGAGGTCGATCGTGACCGGAGCGATCGAAGAGGTGTCGTTGCGCTCGGCCCGGTGGATCTCGAGCAGCCCGTCGTCGCGTCCGACGTACAGCCGACCGCGGAAGTGCAGCAGCGCCGGGTGCGGGTGCGTCGCCGTGTTGTCGCTGATGTCCGTGCGCGCAAACAGCGTCAGCAGATCGAGCACGGCGTCGTACCGGAACACCGCGTCGGAACCCAGCCCGCCGCCGCCCGGCTCGTCGTCGTGCACGGCGATGAACAGCGACCGCCCCGAGTCGGTCCACGCCAGCGCCGAGGGCCCGTCGCCCCCGTTGTCGAGCGAGAGCCAACCGGCGAGCGTGTTCAGCTCCGAACGCGAGATGGTCCGGCGGAGATCGCCGCGGATGCCGCGGATCTCGACGGTGTCGCCGGCGGTGTCGGCGACGGCGTACCAGCCCGAACGCGACGCCGCGGCGCACGCCGACGGTGATCCGGTCGAGGGCCAGGCGGACGTCTGCGGTGCCGCCGAGAGCGGAGGCGTGCACGCAAGCAGCACCGCGCCCAACGCCGCCGCCCCGATCGGGATGGTTCGGTTCCTGCGCATCACGGGTTTTCCGGCGCGGTTCGGCTGCTGTCGCGGACCACCAGCGACGTCGCCAGGCGGATGTGTCTCGGCGTGCTGCCGGGTTCTTCGAGGCTGCGGATCAGGGCGTCGACCGCCTCGCGGGCCATTTCATCAACGGGCACCCGCACGGACGAAAGCTCGGGGCGGAGCAGCGAGCAGATCCGTGAATCATCGAACCCCACGATCCGCAGATCACGCGGGATGTCGAGCCCGCGCTGCCGGGCGGCGTTGACGATCCCCACGGCGATCTCGTCGTTCGCCGCCAGCACCGCCGAGCCCGCCAGCGTCCCCTCGTCGCACCGCTCCATGGCCCATTCCCATCCCCACTCGAAACTGAACTCACCGTGGGCGATCTGGCGCGGGTCCGGCTCGTGCCCCCGGCCCCGGAGCACCGAGGCGAACGCGGTGGCCCGCTGGTCGGAGTCGAGGTTCCCGACATGGGCGCCGACGAAAAAACAGCGCTCGGGCGGTGTGGCGACAAGCAGGTGCTCGGTCGCCCGGGCCGCCCCGATCGTGTTGTCGCAGATAATGGTTTCGACGGGCATCCCGGGCGGGTCGACCCCGATGACCGTCACGGGGATATCCAGCCCCGCGATCGCGTCGAGGTCCACGCGCACACGCTCGGTCAGCATCACGATCAGCCCGTCGACGAGATCCAGGGCGAAGCCGTTCTGCGGGCCGTCGTCCGGGTGGTGCGCGTTGCTGCTGACGAGCAGGTGGTAGCCCCGCTCGCACGCCCGGCGATCGGCGTTGTGCATCAACTCCGCGTAAAACTCGCCGTGGATGTCCGGAAGCGACACCCCGATCACCCGGCTCCGCCTCGTCAAAAGCGACTTCGCGAAAAGGTTCGGGCGATACCCCAACTCGCGAACCGCCCGCTGCACACGCTCGGCCGTCGAGGGCGACACCAGTTCGGGCGAGTTCAACACCCGGCTCACCGTCGCGATCGAAACCCCCGCGTGCTCGGCCACACCCCGTATCGAAACCGGCCGTTTCGGCTTGTCATTTGACGAGGATGGACTTGTTTCGGCACGCGTCATCGCAGATCATCATACACGATGAAAACGTTTACGAAACACCGCTCCCGCTGTTTCTCTCGTTGGGTGCATCCGATAACGGCATCCGCCCCCGTTCTGCTGCTTTGGACGGCCGGTTGTGCGGCCCCCGACAGGCTCTCCGGAGAGCGGCCCAGGGCCGTGCACGCCGAGCGGGTCATCATCGATTCCGACGCCCCGCGCCCGCCGTTTAAGTTTTCTGACGCCGACGAGGCCTTTCTTGACGAGATCCAGCGGGCGGCGTTCGCGTTTTTCTGGAATGAGGCCGACGAGCGCACGGGGCTGGTCCCCGATCGCACCAGCAGCGACGTGGTGAGCGTCGCCGGAGTCGGGTTTGAACTGTCGGCCTTGCCGATCGGCGTCGAGCGGGGGTGGATCACTCGCGATCAGGGCGAGCGGCGTGCCCGCCTGGTGCTCTCGTCCCTTCTCTCGCAGCCCACCAACCGCAAGGCGGGGCTGTTCTTTCATTTCCTGAATCCGCACGATGCCTCCCCGAAACGGGTCGGGACGGAGCTCGTTGTCAGCACGATTGATTCCGCGATCCTGATGGCCGGGGCGATCACCGCCGGGCAGTATTTCGGGGGGGAGGTCGCCGCGCTCGGGGATCGGCTGGTGGCCGACGCCGACTGGGCCTTCTTCGCCGACCACGACCACCCCGAAGGCGAGGGGTTCCTTACGCTCGGCTGGAAACCGGTTTCCGATGACGACCCGACCGGAAAAGGGGAGATCCTCCCGTATTTCTGGCTCGACAGCGGCGACGAGCACCGGCTGGCCACGTTCATGGCGGTCTGCTCGCCGGACCCCGACCATCGGCTCGACCCCGCGGTCTATTACAGGCTCCGCCGGATGCTCGGCTGGCACAAGGGCGAGGTGGTCTGGTTCCCCTATTCCGGGGCGTTGTTCACGGCCTTCTTCGCCCACTGCTGGATCGACTATGCGCATCTCGGCGTGGACAACCCGTCGGCGTGGGGTGTCGAGCAGCGGGCGCGGGTCGATTGGTGGGAAAACAGCAGGCGAATGGTGAACCTGCACCGCGACAAGGCGATCGCCAACCCCCTGCATCTGCCGACACTCGGCTCGGACGCCTGGGGGCTGTCGGCGTGCGACGGGCCGGACGGGTACGTCGTCGGTGGACTGTTTCCGGAGCCTTTGGAGATGATCGGTGCGGTCCCTGATCGGGACTTTTCGACGTACAGGGCGCAGGACCACTGGGGCGGGGGGGTCATTCCCCCGTACACGGCGGCCTCGTCGATCATCTTCGAACCGGGGCTGTCGTTGCGGGCGATGCGACATTATCGGTCGTTGAAAGCTGCCGACGGCTCGCCTCTGGTTTGGTGGGACCCTGAAAAGGGGGGGTATGGATTCGTGGATTCGTTCCGGGGTGGGGATGAGCCGTGGCGGGCGGCGGACACAGTGGCGATCGATGAGGGTCCGATGTTGTTGCTGATCGAGAACGCGCGGAGCGGTTTGATCTGGAAACTGTTCAGCGCAGACCCTGTGGTGCGTGCGGGTTTGGGGCGTCTCGGGCTTGATGGTGGCTGATGCGTGGGGATTGTCCGCTGAGAAAAGATGAAAAAAGTGGTTGATTTGTCTTGACACACGGTTCGCGATCGGGGAGCATGTAAACGTTTTCAGCACCAGATTGACTCATCGGCTTGTTGCCCGGGGTCACAACGAGGGAGAATCAAGATGAATGGATCGAAGGGGATCGCAGTTCTGATCGCGTGCGGGATGGCCGCCGGGGCGAACGCGGCAATCAGCAACGTGGCGAGTTATGTCGACGCGCCGCGGACGTTCAACGATTTCGGCGGGAGCAACCTGGTCTTCCAGAGCAACTTCAGCCCGAGCAACGGTTCTCTGATCATCCAGGAGAACAACTACGGCGCGGGCGGTTTCGCCAACCGGCACATGACGTGGCTGGGTGACGCCGCCAACAACAAGGAAGACTTCAACTACGGCGACGGCTGGGACATCTCGATGACGATGCAGGTCAACGCCGCCGACAACGTGGGGCAGGTCGAGGCGGGGTTCCAGTTCGACCTGTTCGGCTTCGGGCTGTTCGGGGCGTTGACGGGCAACGGCGAGATCGCGGCGTTCGGCTCGGTGATGCCGTTCTTCACGTTCGGCACGGGCCTGTACAACGTGGGCGACGAGTTGATGCTCCGCATGATCCACCGTCCGGGCGACGGTGAGAACAGCGGCGGGGCGCCCTCCACGATGGAATACATGTACAACAACCTCACCACCGGGAGCGGGTGGGTCTCCAGCGGCGAGATCGCCTTCACGACCACCGAGGGCGGCATCCCGAGTTCGTTCGACATGTTCGTCGGTGTCGGGGCGCAGATCAACCAGCCCGATCCGACGCTCGGCAACGTGGACATCAGCTTCTCGAACATCGCCATCCCCGCGCCGGCCTCGCTGGCGTTGATGGGGCTGGGCGGTCTGGTGGCGACACGTCGCCGCCGCTGATCGGCCTTCTCTCCTCTCCCCGTTGATCGATCAACGGCGGATATGCAGTCGTCCCGGGGTCGCGACGGTGGCCCCGGGATATTCAGGGTTGACCGGGTCGCGGCCCTGGTCGTGCGACCGAGCTTCAAGGACGACACACCATGCTCGAATGCAGCTACGGCGGGTTCATCGAGGGCGGGGCCGCTTACGAGATCACTAACCCGGACACCCCGGCCCCCTGGGTCAACGTCATCAGCAACGGGCGGTACGGGCTGGTGGTCAGCCAGAACGGGGGCGGGTTTTCGTGGCTCGACCATTGCCAGCTGAACGTGATCACGCGCTGGAACATGGACCTCGTCCGCGACGACAGCGGACGGTTCGTGTATCTGCGTGACATGGACGTGGGGCAGACATGGTCGCTCTCCCCGCAGCCGTGCCGGGCGGGGTATGACTCGTACCGCTGCGTGCACCGCAAGGGGATGACATCGTTCGAGACGTCGCACGCGGGGATCTCGGCGGTGTGGGATCTGGCGGTGACGCCGGAGGACACGGCCGAGGTGTGGCGTGTGACGGTCCGCAATGAATCGGATCGGCCGCGTCGGCTCCGGCTCGGGTCGTATTTCGAATGGTGCTGCGGTGTGGCGCCGGATGTCAAGCGCGAGTTCCATCGGCTGTTCTTCACCACTTCGCACGACAAGAAGCGGCGGGCGATCATCGCGACGAAGAACATGTGGGAAGCCCCGTTCGGTGACGCGGACGACCACTGGAACCGGCCCTGGCCGCACGCGGCGGCGTTCGCGATCGTCGGCGTGGACGGCCACTGGGCGACGAGCGACAAGGCGGATTTCCTCGGTCGGTACGGCACGCAGGCGGACCCGCGCGGGCTTCGCGAGGGTGTGTCGGGCCGGTTCGGGCGGTTTGTCGACGCGTGCGGTGCGGCGGGTGCGGATATCGAGTTGGCGCCGGGCGAGAGCCGGGTGGTGGGGTTTGTGCTCGCGGTGGGTGACAACCCGGCGGACGCGTGTGCGTTGGTGGACCGTTACGCCGGGGCCGACGCGATCGACGGGGCGATCTCTCGCGCTGTGGAATCGTGGGACGCGTTGCTGAGCGGCACGCGGGTTTCGAGCGAGACGCCGGACGTGGATCTGCTTGTCAATTCGTGGCTGCCGTATCAGGCGATCAGCGCGCGGATGTGGGCGCGTTCGGGGTATTACCAGCAGTCGGGGGCGTTCGGGTTCCGGGACCAGTTGCAGGACAGCCAGCTGTGGTTGCAGCACGACCCGGGGCGGTGCCGGGATCAGATCCTGCTGCACGCGGCGCACCAGTTCGCCGACGGGAGCGTCTATCACTGGTGGAACCCGATCACGGAGACGGGGCAGCACGACGCGTGCAGCGACGATTATCTGTGGCTGCCGTTCGTGACGGCGGCGTATGTTCGTGAGACGGGCGACGCGGCGGTGCTCGACGAGCATGTGCGGTTCGTCGATGACGAGCGCGGGGCGACGCTGAAAGAGCACTGCCTGCGTTCGATCCGCCGGGCGTGGTCGCGTCGGACGGCCCGGGGGCTGCCGCTGATCGGGGACAACGACTGGAACGACGGGCTGAGCCACGTGGGCGGTGAGACTTCGGGCGAGTCGGTCTGGCTTGGTTTCTTCCTCGCGGGCGTGCTCGACGAGTTCGCCCGGGCTCTTGAAACCCGCGGCGACGGGGAGAGCGCCGCGGCGTTGCGGGCGAAGCGAGGGGTGCTGCTCGAGGCGGTCAACGCGCATTGCTGGGACGGGGCGTGGTTCCGCCGGGCGACGGACAAATCCGGGCGTTGGCTCGGGTCTGCCGAGTCGCCCGAGGGCAAGGTGTTCCTCAACCCGCAGACGTGGGCGATTCTGACGGACGCGACGGACGAGGACCGGGCGGCGAGCGCGTGGGAGACGGTGCGGGATGAACTCGTGACGGATTACGGCGTCCTGCTGCTGGCGCCGGCGTACACGGTGCCCGACCCGGCGATCGGGTATCTGTCCCGGTATGCCCCCGGTGCGCGGGAGAACGGGGGCGTGTATATGCACGCGGCGACGTGGGCGCTGGCGGCGGCGTGCAAGCGGGGCGACGCGGAGATGGTCGAGAAGATCTGGAGGGGGATCTCGCCGCCGCGCCGCGCCCTCGACGCGGACGGGTATGTCGCCGAGCCTTACGTCACGCCGGGCAACGTGGACGGCCCGCTGAGCGACACGCCGGGCAAGGCGGGGTGGACGTGGTACACGGGTTCTGCCGCCTGGTTGCACCGGGTGGTGGTGGAGTGGGTGCTGGGCGTGCGCGCGGTGTGGGGCGGTCTGCTGATCGACCCGAGGCCGATCGCGGAGATGGGCGAGGTCGTGGTCGATCGGCTTTGGCGTGGGCGGCGCGTGCGGGTGCGTTTCGACGCGCGGGAATACGACCCGGCGAGGCCGGCCCGGCTGACCGTTGGGGGTGAGGCGTACGAGGGCAACGTGATCACAGAAGAGATGGTGCCACCGGAGGGGGAGATCGAGATCGCGGTGCGGTGGGGCGAGCCCCCGCACCCGGAGGTCAGGGTCCAGACGGTGGAAAGGAGCCGGGCATGATGGCGAACCGGGCGCGGGCGAGCCGCGCGTTTACGCTGATCGAGTTGCTGGTGGTGATCTCGATCATCGCGTTGCTGATCGGGATCCTGCTGCCGGCGTTGGGCAAGGCGCGGCAGACGGCGTTCGACGTGATCTGCCAGAGCAATCTGAGGCAGATCGGGACGGCGATCCAGTTGTATCTGGACGACCAGCCGGACGGCCAGGCGGTTTTCTTCGATCTGTACCCGTTCGACGACAACTTCGGGACGTCCGAGCCGCTGCAGATCGAGGGGATCACGGGCGGGCCGTTCTTCATCTATCAGTGGAACGTGATGCGGGCGTTGGACGAAGGCGGGTACATCAGCGGCGCGGACGACACCTACCACTGCCCGGCGGCGGTGGGGGCGTCGTCGGTGCTTGACCCGGTGACGCGGAGTGATCCGACGGTCGGGTATGAACCCCAGATCAACTTCGTGGCCGATTACGACCGGGACGGCGTGGAGGAATACACGGAATACAAGTTCAACGATTCCATGCCCGCGGACCCGAGGCAGAATTACGGGAGCAACGGGGTGCCCCGCTACGGCGTCTCGACGCGGTTGATCCGGGCGATCCCGCACCCTGAGGAAGTGGTCTGGGCAATAGATGCCATTGACTGGATTCCGCGTCACCGCATCCCGTCGAAGAAAACGCGATACACCACGGACCTCGATACATTGGGGAGCGAGAACCTGCTGTTCGGCGATAACCGTGTCAAGGCGATGTCGGAAGCCGAATACATTCTCAAGCGTGATCCGTACGGCTCGGCACCCGCGTTTTACAACTGGGGCCACTTCTATCCCAACCAGTGAGGCATGATCATGCGAGACTTCTTTCAGAAGAGGCCGTGGGTTGCGTGGGTCATCGCGGGAATCAGTATCGCGTTCGCCGGGGTGATGTATCTCCGCGGTACGTCGTCCAACGCCCCCGACAGCATCGAGCACAGGTCGGAAATAGTCACGATCCGCTGCACGGAAACCGGCAAGGAATGGCAGATGAACCGGGGGCAGTTCGAGCGGCTGCTGATGACGCAGGACGGGCTGATCGACCCGAACAAGGGCATCCCGAGCAAGTTCGCCGACGGGCGGCCCACGGGCGTACTCGTCGACAAGAAAGACTGGGAAGAAACCGTCAAGCGAATCAACGCGATGAAGAAAGCGTATCAGAACTGATGCGCCGCCCCGTCGGGTTCGCCCGCGGCGTCGCGGGTCGTGTGAGCCGGATGATCTTGATGCGCGGGCCGAACCGATAGAGCCGGCATGACGAATCGGCGGGCAATGCGGTCTGTTTTGTGCATGGTGTTGGTGTTCGCGTGCTCGGGGGTCTGGGCGCAGCGCGCCTTGACGCGCCCGGCCGAGGCGCTCCCCGGGCGGTGGGTACGGACCAACCCGGGCGGGGGCGGGTGGTTCGAGCGGATCGCGCCCGGGCCCGGCGGGGCGGTCATCGCGTGCAGCGATTTGTCGGGTGTTTATCGGAGCCTCGACGGGGGGTGGTCGTGGGATTGCGCCGGGCCGGCCCGCGGGCTGACCGCGACACACGCCGCGTGCGCCGTGTTCGATCCGGCCGACCCGGGCGTGGTGCACGTCGGCACGGACGAGGGGATCTTTCGTTCGACCGACGGCGGGCGGACCTATGCACAAATGCTCGTCGGCGGCTATGTCGAGTCGATCGCGCCATCTGCCGATGGGCAGACGGTCTACGCCGCGGTGCACACGGCATGGAACGCGGCCGAGGCGCATGTGTATGTTTCGACCGATCGCGGCGAGACCTGGTCCCGGGCGGACGCCGGTTTCCCCGCGGGTCGGCGGATCCTGAAGCTGCTGGTGTCGCCGGCGGATGCCTCGGTGGTCTTTGCGTTGACCGGGCAGGGGCGTTTCGCGGGCGGGCCGGCCGAGATCCACGCGAGCAGCGACGGGGGCGTGACGTGGCTTCGTGTCAGCGACACGCTGGCGGGGCCGGCGGCGGATATCGCGTTCGACCCGGCCGATCCGGGCGTGCTGTATGCAACGGCGGACGACCCCGACCCCGATCTGCCCGGGTTCGTCTATCGCAGCGACGACGGCGGGGTGTCATGGGTGCTGCTTGGCAACCACGGCGGGGCGTTGTGGCTGCGTGCGGCCGCCCCGGGGGTGGTCCGCGTGTTCGATCCGCGGTGGCAGTTCCCGTGGGACGACCGCCGGGGGGTGTGGGAGACGGCCGACGGCGGGCAGTCGTTCAGCCGGGCGGCGGATATCGACTCGTGGGATACGGGCTGGTCGACGGTGTACTACGTCCTGACATCGGCGGTGCACAGCGTGGCCGTCGGAGGGGCGGGGCGTCTGTGGTGGGTCAACAGCCAGTTCGGCTGGCGGCTCGAGGACACGCCGGCGGGGATCGCGTTTCATCAGGTCTATACACACCGCGTCGGCCCGGGCCGCTGGCAGAGCCGGGGGCTGGACAACATCATGGTGCAGGATCTCGCGATCAACGCCGCGAACCCGGACGAGATCTACGCGGGCCTGTTCGATCTGGGCACGTGGCGTTCGCTCGACGGTGGCGCGAGCTGGACGCCGATCAATGATCCGGCCTCGACCGGTGGTTGGGAAGGCTTCGGCGGCAACACCTGGACGGTGCTGACGGACCCCGACGTGCCGGGCGTGGTCTGGTCGCCGCAGTCGGCCGACGCGCTCGGGCCTTCCGCGCTGCTCTACAGCACCGACGCCGGCGAACACTGGGTCGCCGTCGGCGGGGGTCTGCCGGCCGCACCGGTGCTCGGGCTGTCGCTCGACGCGTCGACGCCTCCGGGCGGCCGACGGTTGTTCCTGACCACGGCGGGCGATGTCTGGCGGAGCGAGGACAACGGGGCGACATGGCAGCCTGTGCTGGCGAGCGGCGCGATGCGGTTCACCGCCGTCGACGCGACCGACGCACGGTATGTCTACGCCGGCGGCGAGGGCGGGCTGTGGCGTTCGGACAACCACGGCGATCCGGGCAGCTGGGCCGAGGTGGGCACCGCCGAGATGCACGGGCCGTTCCCGGGCGAGCCTTTCTGGGGTTGGGAGGGTGTTTCTTCGATCGAGTCTGACCCGGACGTGCCGGGGCGCGTCTACGCGGGCGTGCTCGGGCCGGGGTGTGGGGTGTACCGCAGCGACGACCGGGGGCTGCACTGGCAGCGGGTGCTCGCCGACGACTTCGTGCGCGATGTCGAGGCGGCGGGCGGGGTGGTGTATGCCGCGTCGTCGAGCGCGTTCGATTCGGGCGGGTACGAGCCGGGATCGGCGGGCGTGATGCGGTCGGCGGACGGCGGGGCGACATGGGCGCCGATGAACCGTGGGCTGTCGTGGCCGATGGTTTCGACGATCGAGACGGGGGGGCCGGGGGTGCTGTTCATCGGCACGCCGGGGCCGGGGATCCATCGGTGGACGCGCGGCCCGGAACGGCGATTCCTCGAACCGTGAGTCCGTTTTGGATTGCGTGTCGTTCTTTTCCGGTGCGTCGTGATTCTGCTTGCTTCCGTGGTGCTCTGGAGTGGGTTGCAGGGGTTGGAAGAGAGTTGAAGAGAGCCCTTGTTTCCGCTCGGGCCTCCTTGTCGGGTGTGCAGGAACATTGTGTATTCAGCAGGAAAAAGAGGCCCGAGCGGGAGCGAGGGCCCAAGAATCACCGAAGCGCGTCATGTCTCGGTGTCAACCGTGTGGCAAACCCGCGACTCTCCGTGCGCGATGTGGTGCAAACCCCGATGCGCCCGCTGATCGGAAAGGTTGTACGCAAAAGAACGATTCGCGTCCGGACTCGATCCAGACCCGGCGGCGTGGAGATGGTGAACATTCATGCAATTCGACGAGGTCTTGTGTGATCGGTGGAATCATACGGATTCCAGGAAAAACCCGCGCATGTTGACCAAACCCGGGTGCGATGGGCGGTGTTTTTCTTGATCAACGTGCTTTTGCAACAGGGTTTCGTGGTGTGAACGGGGGTTGCCTGCCCCACCTCTCCCCGGTCGCCGGGGAGAGGTCGACGACGCGAAGCGTCGGCGGGTGAGGGGCTACGACTTCTTCTCCTTCTTCATGCCTCGACGATCGGGGTGTGCAAGCATGAGAAGAGAATGAAGCCCCTCACCCCGGCCCTCTCCCCGCCAGCGGGGAGAGGGAGGCGAGAACATCCGGGTCTTGCTCCAGAAAGCACGAGTTTTTTTTGGGGTTCGTATCAATCAGTACCTGATCTCGAACATGGGTTCGCCGTCGATCACGGGGCGGGCGGATGAATCCGCGGCGGTGATGTTGCGCTGCATCGCCCGGTTCAGCTCGTCGAGCGTGCGGTCGATCTCCGCCGGGGCACCCTGGATCTGCATCAGGACCGAGCCGTCCGGTTCGTTGCGGACCCACCCCGTGACGGCGTGTCTTGCGGCGATCGCCCGGGCCGTGGCCCGGAAGCCGACGCCTTGGACCCTCCCGGTGAACCTGATCTCGCGTCGTTCCATGCGGATTTGTAGGCTGCTGCCCTGAGAGGCCGTGGTTCGCCGGCGGTGGCTACGCTGAACGGAGGGGGACGCACGGACGATGGCGGGGTTCGACGACGACAAACTGCGGGTGCTCGAGGCGTCGGACATCGCCGACGTGATCGGGGAGTATGTGAAGCTCGTGCCGCGTGGGCGTGAGTTCGTGTGCCTGTGTCCTTTCCACGACGACCACAAGCCGTCGATGTACGTCGTGCCGCACAAGCGGATGTTCCACTGCTTCGTCTGCGGGGCGGGCGGGGACGTGTTCACGTTCATCCAGCGTTACCACGGCGTGGACTTCCCCGAGGCGATGCGGATGCTCGCCGATCGGGCGGGGATCGAGCTGACACCGCGCCGCCGGGTACGGGCTCCGGGCGGGGGTCATCGTGGGGGTGCTCGTGAT
>JALWOY010000222.1 GCA_027083355.1 Phycisphaerales bacterium
ACGCGTTGGCGGGGATGCTCCGGGAGGTCCTGCCCGGTTCGGACCCCCGGCCGTGGTCCACGTTCCTCGATATCGGCGGGCATTCGATCGCGGCGTTGCGGCTGGCGGCGCGTCTGGAATCGGCGCACGGTGTCACGATCCCGATCGGGGAGATCCTCAACAACGATTCGCTCGGGGCGCTGGCCGAGGCGCTCGACGAATTGACCAGCCAAGCACCGCGGGAGAAGGCGACCGATCTCGGGCCGTCACCCACCGGCGGTGAGGTGCCGGCGTCGTCTATACAAGAGCAGTTCTACTTCGAGCACGCGATCGACCCGACCGGGTCGGCGTACCACGAGTTCGTTGGCTTCCGGGCCGGGCCCGGGCTTGACCTTGACGCGCTCGAGCGGGCGTGGCGGGAGATCGTCGAGCGGCACGAGATTCTGCGGACCCGGCTCGTGCTCCGGGAGGAGGCTCTGGCGCAGCGGGTCGACCCGCCTCAAGCGGCGCGGGACGCGAGATTCGAGGAGCACGCGCTGGTCGGGTGGGATGAGCATCTCGATTCGGTTACGGCGATTCTGAATGAACCGTTCGATCTTGAACAGGATCTCCCGGCGCGTCTGCATGTTTTCCGTCTGAGCGACGGGGGTCACGCGGTGGTGCTGGTGTTCCATCACATGGCCGTGGACGAGTGGACCCTGGAGCTGCTCCGCGATGAGTTGGGGGCTTTGTATCAGGGTCGGGACCTGCCCCCTCCTGTGCCGTACCGGGTCTACAGCGATCACGAAAGACGCGAGCGGCGAGAAGAAGAAATCGTCCGTGTGGCCTCTCGGCTGCTCGCGGTGTCGCCGGGCGCCGGGCCTCTGGGGCGATCGCCCGCGCCGGCGGTCCGGCGTGAGGTGCTCTCGGGGTTGACGGTCGACCGCCTGAACGCGTTGGCGAACGAGGCGGGGAGTACGCCGACGGCGTACCTGCTCGCGGTGTACGGCGGCGCGATCCGCGAGGTGTTCGGTCGGCACGACGCGGCGATCGTCACGCCGCTCTCGCAGCGGACGACGCCGCTGCTGCAGCGGGTCGTGGGCTGTTGCAACACGATGCACCCGGTGATCGTGTCGGATTCGGACCCGCTCGCAACATCGCAGCAAGTGCAGCGACAGATCACGGGGGCTTACGCCCGGCCGCTCGTTCCTTTCGTGGATGTCATCCGGGCAACGCAGCGGATGCTGCCGGGGCGCGGTTTCGTCGTCGAGTTCGGGTTCGCGTTCGAGACGGCGGGCGTTTTCGCGCCGGATCTCGGTGGTGTGCGGACGGGCGCGTTGCGTTGCCCGCGGCCGCCGGCGCGATTCCCGGTGGCGTTGCTGCTCGGCACCGACGGTGAGCACGTCCGCGGCTCGGTGGTGGCTTCCGCGGGGGGCGAAGGCGCGTCGATGCTGCACGATCTGGGCGAAGCGCTCGAGAGGACGATCCTCGGGCAGACCGGCCCGAAAACGGTCGTTTCGCGGGCGGCGGATGTCCCGTCGGATCACGCGTCGATACATGTTCTGGAGCGGGACGACTCGCTGCGCTACGAGGCCGCGGTGGCGTGGGAGGCGGTGCTCGGCTCGCCGCCGCGCGGCAACGACGAGAATTTTTTCGACCGCGGCGGGCACTCGCTTTTGATGTTGCGGTTGATCGCACGGATCCGCGCCTCGACGGGTGTGGAGATCCAGATGGGCCCGTTCCTGGAGCGGCCGGTGTTCGGCCGCCTGGTGTGGTGCCTGCGAGAAGCGTGCCGAGCGGACAAGCAGGCGGGGCGGACGTTCCGCGTGGTCGAGCTGCGGGAGGGCCGGCGGACGATCATCGCGCTTCCGGGCGCGATCGGCAGGCCGATTCTTTACAGCCGCCTGGCGCGCGAGATGACGGCGCACGACGCGGACGCGCCCGGTGTGCTCGCGTACGACCTTTGCGAGCCGATCGAGCGGCTCGGCCCGGCGGCGGGCTTGGAGCGTGTTCTGACGCGGCTGCTGGGCGATCTACACCGCCCGGACGTGTGCGGTGTGATCGGTTTTTCCGTGGGCGGCCTGCTGCCTTTGTACCTTTCCGATCTGCCCCCGGAGATCGAGCAGCGCGTGCACCTCTGGCTTGTGGACGTGTACCACCCGGACGCGTTCCGCGGTGCCGAGGCGCGGTTGATCGAATCCGCACGCAACGCGTTGCGTCACCCGTTGCGGGTCCCGCCGGCGTTGATCGACACGCTACGGATCTCCCGTCGATTGCTGAAGAAAAATCTTGACAAGGGCGAGGAGCTTGGTCTGGCGATGCCCGAGATCGAGAAACTGCGCGACGAGCTGCATCGGCACCGGGTGCGCCCCTGGAGCGGGTCGGCCACGATCTTCCTCGCGGGCCGCAAGCCGATCTGGCAGCCGTACTTCGACGAGCGGGAGATCAACGGCATGGGTCCGCTGCTGGCCGGGCAGACGCGGCGTGTGATCATCCCGCACCTGCATCAGGACATCCCGCTCCGCGGCGCGAGGCGGATCGCGCGGGTGATCTCGGATGATCTGCGCAGAAAGGACGCCCCGTGAAGACAACCGGGATCTGCACAACACGGGCGGATCACCCCGCGCTGGGCGGCTCGGTGCGTCTTTTTTTCGAAACGACGGGCACACCCGATGCCCGCGACGGGACACCGACGGCGTCGTTCTGGGCACCAAGACTCGCCGAACGGTTCGGCGTGGCGACGGGTTCGGTGTGCATCTCGGGCGGGTCTGGTGAACGCCCCTGCCTGCGGGTCGAGGGCGAGGCGATCGCGGCGAGCTTCTCGCGGACGGCTGGGGCGCGGGTGTGCGCGGTTGCTGGAACAGGCAGGCCGGACCGGGCCGACCCGATCGGGGTCGACGCCGAGCGGGTGGTCGCACTTCCTGAATTGGAAGACGTGATCGCGTTATCGACTGTCGAAGAAGAACGGCGCGGGTTGCCGGCGTGCGGGCCGGCGCGACTCCGGGCGTTTTATGCCTGCTGGACGCGGAAGGAGGCCGTGCTCAAGGCGGCGGGGTGCGGGCTCCGGGCGGACCCGCGAACGGTCCGCCCCCTGCGGAACGAGAGCGATACCGAGGGCTGGAACGAGAGCGGCTCTGAAAAGGGGCTGGTTTTTTTCGGTGGGCGTCTGTATGCCGTTGAAACAACGACGCTCGGGGGCGTGGTGATCTCGGCGGCGCGGCCCGCGGATGGGGCCTGATCCGGTATCGGCGTCGGGTTCCGTCTACCCTATAGCCCTCATGCCCCGGACGCTGTGGCGGTACACCTTTGTCGAACTCTGGCGCGTGGTGCTGATCTGCACGGCTGTGCTGGTGTCCGTGATCGCGTTCGCGGCTTCGGCCAAGCCGCTGGCCGAGGGGTCGCTGAGCCCGCTCGGGGCGATCCGGTTCATGCTTCTGGCGGTTCCCCCGATGCTGGCGTACGCGTTGCCTTTCGCGGCGGGGTTCGGGGCGTCGCTGGTCTATCACCGCATGGCGCAGGACAACGAGATGATCGCGGCGCACAGCGGGGGCGTCTCCCACCGGAAACTGCTCGTGCCTGCGGTGGTCTCCGGGGTGCTGCTGGCGGGCGGTGTCGAGGTGCTCAACGAGTGGATCATCCCGCGGTTTTTGAACGCGATGGAGCGGATGATCACGCAGGACGTGGCGCAGATCATGATCAACCAGATCGACCGCGGGCAGGCGGCCGAGCTGAACAACGTGATGATCTACGCCGACCGGATCGACCGAGTGGACCCGCCGGAGGGTTCGTCGGCCCGTCAGATGTTCCGGCTGCTGCGGGTGGCGGCGATCCAGCTGGACGACGAGCGGCGGGTCGTCAGCGACGCGACGGTGCAGCGGGCGTGGATCGTGCTCGCGCCGGACCCCGCCGACGGTTCTTCGACGCGGTGCCTGATCCACCTGGAGGACGGGGTGGGATCGCGGTCGGACGGGGGGCTGCAGCGCATCGGCGGGCTCTCGCTCAAGCCCATCCCGATCCCGGACGCGTTCAAGGACGACCCGAAATTTCTGACCTTCGGCGAGCTGCGGGCCCTGCGGGGGAACCCGGACGAGATGGGCTTCGTCGACTCGGTCCGCGCCCGACTGGCCGAGCGGCTGGCGCTGGCGGACCTGCGCGATACCCTGGAAAATGAGTTGACAGCCGGGGGGCGGCTTTCTCTCCGCGGGGAGGGCGGCCGGCGTTTCGAGCTCGCCGCGGACTTCGCCCGGCGGCACTCGTCCGGGGTCTGGTTCCTCGGCCGCGAGAACGGCCCGGTGCAGTTGCGGCGTTACGAGCCGGGGGAGGACGGGTCGCTGCGCGTCTCGATCGACACGGCGCGGGAGGCCTGGCTCCGCGTCGAGCAGGGCGGGGGGGCGTCGGTCTGGAACACGGAAGAGACCGAACCGGCGCTCCGGTTTACGCTCCAGCTCGTCGATGTGCACACGGTCAACGAGGGGGGTGTGGAAACCGAGAGGCCGCAACGTGATTATGAATCGCTCCGGCTTGTGGACGATCCGCTGGCGCGGTACGACGCGATGAGCAGCGGGGAACTGTTGAAGGAGGTCGAGCGGCGGGGCGCGGGGTGCCCGAGAGATGTCGCCGTCGCGGCCGGGGCGCTCCGCGACACGATCGAGGATCTCGACCGCGAGATCACGAGCAAGCAGCAGGAGAGGCTCGGGCTGGCGGCGAGCACGTTCGTGATGATCGTGCTCGGCGCGATCAGCGGGATGATCCACCGCGACAGCCTGCCATTGGTTGTGTATCTCTGGAGCTTCTTCCCGGCGTTGATGATGATCCTGCTCGTTTCTTCGGGTCAGCAGGAGACACACGGGCACAGCCCGGTGACGGGCATCCCCCTGCTCTGGTCGGGAATCGCCGCGGGGGTGTTGATCTCGCTGGTCTCCTTCTTCAAGCTTTCGAAACACTGACCGATGACCGTGCACACCGCCCAACACCGGCTCGAAACCCCCGCGCTCGCCTCGGATGAAGCCCTGCGCTGGGCCGACGCGTGGTGGCCCACCGTCGCGTTGATCGCGGCGCTCACCTTCGCGAGGCTGGTGCTGCTGGTCTGGCTGCACCCGTTCACGCTCATCGAGGACGAGGCGCACTACTGGGAATGGAGCCGGCGGCTGGGGTGGTCGTACTACTCCAAGGGCCCGGGCGTGGCGTGGGCGATCGCGGCTTCGACGGCGCTGCTGGGCGATGCCGCCTGGGCCGTGCGCATCCCCGCGGTGATCGCCTCGGCGGTGGGCTCGGCGGCGTGCGCCGGGTTGGCGAACGATATTTTCAAGGACCGCCGGGTCGCGTTCCTGTCGGCGTTGGCGTACCAGTGCATGCCGGGGGTGTTCATCACCGGGATCGTCATGACGATCGACGGGCCGTACCTCGCGTGCTGGGCGCTGGCGACCTGGGCCGGCTGGCGGGCGCTGACAGGGGCTGGCCGGTGGGCGTGGGTCGGGCTCGGGCTTTCGCTGGCGGCGGGGTTCCTGTTCAAATACACGGCCGTACTGCTGCCGATCGGGATGCTCCTGTTCGCGGTGCTTCGGCGGGGACACCTGCGGATCACGCGGTCGCGGGGGTGGGTGCTGGCCGGGGTCGGGTGTGCGCTGCTGGGCGTGCTCCCGATCGCGCTGTGGAACGCGGGGCACGGGTGGGCGACAGTGCACCACCTGCTGGGGCACATGGGGCTGCCCGGGGGCGACGTGACCCCCACGCAGGGCAAGGGGTGGCATTACGACCCGGTGTGGACGCTCGAGTTTTTCGGGCTCCAGTTCGGGGCGGCCGGGGCGGTGTTCCCGCTGGTCGTCCTCGGGTTCATCAACAAGAAGAAAGCCGCACGGCGTGGGGTGGCGGGGTGGAGCCCCGCGGGCCCGGCGTACCTGTTCTGCGTCGCGGTGCCGATCATCGTCCTCTATCTCGGGGTGACGCTGTTCACGCGTGTCGAGGCGAACTGGGCGATGGCCGCGTTCGTCTCGCTCGCCCCCGCGGCGGGCTGGACGGCGCTGGACGGGTACCACCGGCGCGACAAACCGATCATGTTCGTGTGGCACCTCTGCGTGGCGATCCTGATCGTGATGATCGCGGGCACCCCGGTGCTGGCGGTGCTCGCCCGGCGTGACCCGCCGCCCCGGCTGCTGGGCCGGATCAGGCCCATCACGACGCTGATCGACAGCACGGAGGCGCTGGCCGACCGCGTCCGGGCCGAGACGGGCAAGGAACCGTTCTTTGTCGCGATCCACTACGGGCGGGCGAGCCAGCTGGCGTTCTATCTTCCCGGGCACCCGACGGTGTACGCCGCCAGCGCGCACTTCGGCGACGGGCGCAAGACGCAGTACGACCTCTGGCCCGAGACCGATCTTTCCAACCCAGATGTCACCGCAAGGCTCGCGGGCAGGCCCGGCATCCTGTTCGACGGTGATGCGAAGGATTGGCAACGGTTCTTCGAGCGGGTGGTTGATATCGGCCCGCTGCCGGGCGAGCCCAAGAAGAACCGCACCGTGCTGGTCGGGTACGGCTACAAAGGCCCGCCGGAGAGCCGATCGCCATGATGAAACGACCGCTGCTCGAACGTCGCTGGGTCCGGCCCGCCGCGGTGTGGGCACTTCTTTTCATGGTGTCGCTGCCGCTCGACGGGCCGGTGTACCGGCTGCTGTATGCCCCCGGGACGCGTGACGCGGACTGGGCGCACGTTTTCCGGCAGTTGGGCTATCTGCCGACGTGGCTGATCGTGGCGCTGCTGTTCTGGCTGGCCGACGCCGCCGACCCGCCCCGCCCGGTGGTGCGCCCGGCGGCGGGGCTGGTCGTGCTGGCCGCGATCTCCGGGGGATTGGCCGCGAACGTGCTCAAGCCGCTGCTGGGCCGGCTGCGGCCGGACGCGGATGGTGTGGTGGTGTTCGCGTCGAGGCCCGAGTTTTTGTGGGCCCACGACGGGGGCGTGGGGTTCGGGCTGCCGAGCGGGCACACGACGCTCGCGTTCGCCGCGTGCACGATGGTCGGCCTGCTGGTGCCGGCCTGGCGGTGGGTGATGTTCGCGCTGGCGGCGGGGTGCGGTTTGACGCGTTTGCTGGCCGGGGCGCACGCGCTGAGTGATGTCGTCGCGGGCGCGGGGCTGGGGATGGCGATCGCGTGGGGCCTGTACGCGCTGGGCGAGGGGCCCCGGCGGGGACCGGGCGGCGGGTTGATCCCCCGCGGCTGACGGCCTTCTGTTGAGAGACCCATGAGCCTGCTCGACCGCTACATCGCCCGCCAGTTCATCGTGAATGTCGCGGTGTTGTTCGTGATCCTGTTCTGTTTCGTGGTGACGGTCGATGTCTCGATCAACCTCGACCGGTTCAACCGCGTCGCGACGGAGCTCTCGGCCGTCGACGGGCACGAGCCGGGGACGCTCCGCCATGTGGTGGTGACGATCCTGGTGATCCTGGACCTGTGGTGGCCCCGGCTGCTGCAGCTGTTCAATTTCCTGCTCGGGCTGGTGATGGTCGGCGCGATGGGGTTCACCTGCACGCAGTTCCTGCGTCACCGCGAGTTCCTCGCGATGGTGTCGGCGGGGCAGAGCCTGCACCGTGTGCTGCGGCCCATCCTGATCTCGGCCCTGGCGTTGACGGCCCTGCAGGCGGTGAACCAGGAACTGATCGTCCCCCGGATCGCCCCCCTGCTGCCGCGCCAGCACGGCGACGCGGGCCGGCGGAATCTCGAAGTGTCGCGGATCCCGCTGATGCCCGACGGCGACACGCGGCTGCTGTACGCCCGCGAGTTCGACCCGAAAGCGGGCGAGTTGCGCGGGGTGTTCATCATCGAGACGGACAAAGAAGGCCGGGCGATCGACGCGATCCGCGCCGAGCGCGCGGCGTGGGACGGCGAGGCGTGGAATCTCGAGAACATGACGGTCGAGTCTCGTCGGCTGAACACCCCCCCGCCGGCGGGGGTCCCGTCCCGCTTCGTGACGGGCCTGACGCCGACCCGGCTTCGGATGCAGCAATACAAGGGGTACCGCGAGGCGCTCAGTTTCCGCCAGATCGGGCAGCTGCTGGGGCGGGAGTCGTTGCTGGACGCCCGTTCCCGGGCCGAGTACCGCCGGCTGCGGTGGGGCCGATTCAGCATCATGCTGACGAACCTGCTGACACTGGTGATCGCGTCGCCGTTCTTTATTTCCCGTCTCCCGACGGGGATCGTTTCGCGGACGATCGTGTGCGCCCCGATCGTGATCACGGCCCTGATGGGGGGCGTCTTCGGGGCGTCGGCGGCGATCCCCGGTGTGCCGCCCGTGCTGGGGGTTTTTCTGCCCGCTTTGGTGCTGCTGCCGATCGCGATCGCGGCGTTCGGGGCGATCAAGACCTGATCGCTCGCCCGGAAAAACCGCCCGGCGGGGTTGCAAAGCCCCTCCCGGCGTGGACAATACCGTAGACGGCCGCTCGGAGGCCGCCGTTTGCAGGACGGGGCTCGCGCATGGCAACGGTTGTTTTTTATTTTCAGGTCCACCAGCCGTACCGTCTGAGGCGGTATTCGGTGTTCGACAACGATCCGTTCTATTTCGAGGATTCGAAGAACGGGGCGATCGTGCGGAAGGTCGCCGAGAAGTGCTACCGCCCGGCGACGAAGCTGATGCTCGACCTCGTCCGCCGGCACGAGGGCAACTTCCGGATCTCGTACGCGATCACGGGGACTGTCCTCGACCAGTTCGAGCGGTTCACACCGGATGTCATCGGGTTGTTCCAGGACCTCGCGGAGACGGGCTGCTGCGAGTTTGTCGGCGAGACCTACTACCACTCGCTCTCGTTTCTCTATTCGCGTCCCGAGTTTGAACAGCAAGTCGAGATGCACTCGGAGAAGATCCAGAACCTTTTCGGGCAGCGTCCGAAGGTCTTCCGCAACACGGAACTGATCTATTCGAACCAGCTGGCGCTGGCGCTGGCCTCGATGAAAAACGAGGACGGGACGCCCCGTTTCAAGGGCTGCCTGTGCGAGGGGACCGACCAGCTGCTCGGCTACCGCTCGCCCAACTACGTCTACCGCCCGCCCGATGTCGGGCCCGAGATCACCGAGGGCCGCGACAAGCCGTTCGGCCTGCTGCTGAAGAACTTCCGCCTGTCGGACGACATCGCGTTCCGGTTCTCGAATCGCGCGTGGGAGGAGTGGCCGCTGACGGCCGAGAAGTTCGCCCGGTGGGTGCACCAGATCAACGGCGACGGGTTCCTGTGCAACCTGTTCATGGACTACGAGACGTTCGGCGAGCACCAGTGGGCGGACACGGGTATTTTCCAGTTCCTCGACAAGCTGCCCGAGGCGGTGTTCGACGTGGCGCCGGGCGAGAACCACTTCGCCACCCCGAGCGAGGTGCTGGACCGTTTCGACCCCGTCGGGGTCTACGACGTGCCCGAATACATCTCGTGGGCCGACACCGAACGCGATCTGACGGCGTGGCGCGGCAACGCGATGCAATGGAACGCGCTGGAGGAGATGTACCGCCTCGAGCACGACCTCAAGGACAGGATCGTCGAGGCGAAGAACTCGGGCGACCCTGAGCGTGCACGCAACGCGGACTATCTGCTGGAAGACTGGCGCAAGCTCACCACGTCGGACCACTTCTATTACATGTGCACCAAATACTGGGCCGACGGCGACGTGCACAAATACTTCAGCCCCTACGACTCGCCATACGACGGGTACATCAACTTCATGAACGTGCTGGACAACATGCGGACACGGATGGCCAAGATCTGATCGGCTCGGCCCGCCGGCATGCACCCGCGGCCGACGCCCCCCGGATGAACGCTGCTCGGGATTCTCGGTTTTCGGACCCGTCGAGAGCATCGGCGCGGCAGAGATCACACACGAACAAATCGTGCCGCGGGGTTCGGTTCATCCGCGTCGCGGTCGGGCCGACCGAATCGGCATGTTCGCCTCGCGGGTGACAGCACGTGGGTTCTCGCTGATCGAGCTCGTGATGGTCGTGGTGATCATCGGGATCATCGGCGCGGTCGCCGTCCCCCGGCTTTCACGGGGCAGCGCGGGGGCGGAGGAGGCGGCGCTGGCACAGGATCTGGCGATCCTGACGCAGGCCGTCGAGTTGTACAAGGTCGAGCACCTCGGGAAACCGCCGACGACGAAGGCGCAGCTCATCAAGCCGACCGACGAAGCGGGCAACACCAGCAACACGCAGGTTTATCCGTATATCTACGGGCCGTACCTGCTGAAAGTCCCGAGCCTGCCGATCGGGACGAACAAGGGCGAGTCCGACATCACCACGACGGGGAACCCGGGCGACACCAGCGGGGCGGGGTGGTGGGTCGACCCTGACACGGGCGATGTCCGCGCCAACGCGCCGGACTCCGATCTGACAACCGAGGGCGTGCAGATCAACACGATCAAGGGCGGACAGTTCAAATAGCACGTCGCGAGTCGGGCCTGACCCACGCCGGTCGAATGATCACAACAGCAGCGCGTCCGCGTTCCGACCGCGGACGAGTACAAACTGAACCCCGGCGGTCCCCGTCACCCGTCTGCCATACTGTTGACCGATCGACGAAGACCAACGGGAGGAACAGCATGCCCGGCCCCGCCGCGATCTCCGCCGCCCTGCTCGCAGCCGCGCTCGCCACCGCCCCGCCCGTCGGCGCCGATCAGCCGGGCGACTGGTGGCACGACGCCGTCTTCTACGAGGTCTTCGTCCGGTCCTTCGCCGACTCGACCGAAGGCCCGCTCGCCGGCGACGGCGTGGGCGATATCCTGGGTCTGATCGAACGGCTCGACGAGCTCAACGACGGCAAGCCCGGCGGCGACGACCTCGGCGTCACCGCGCTCTGGCTCATGCCCATCATGCAATCCCCCTCATACCACGGCTACGACATCACCGATTACAACCACGTCGACGACGAGTACGGCACCGACGACGACTTCAAACGCCTCGTCGCCGAGTGCGACAAACGTGGCATGAAGGTCATCGTCGATCTCGTGCTCAACCACTGCTCGTGGGAGCACCCGTGGTTCGTCGAGGCGTGCGACCCGAAAAACCCCCGGCACGACTGGTTCGTCTGGCGCGATGAGAAGCCGGACTGGTCGAAAAACCTGCACATGTGGCACAAGGACCGCTACGAGCAGACGCACCAGTATTACTTCGGGTTCTTCTGGGCCGGCATGCCCGACCTGAACTACGACAACCCGCTGGTGACGCTCGCGGCGTACGACATCTCGCGCCGGTGGCTGCTGGACATGGGGGCCGCGGGCTTCCGCCTCGACGCCGTCCGCCACCTGATCGAGCGGGGCGAGACGGTCGCGAGCACACCCGAGACGATCGCCTGGCTCGAAGACTACCACCGCTATCTCAAGTCCATCGACCCCGCGTGCTTCACCGTCGGCGAGATCTGGGGCCCCACCGAGGAGGTCCGCCGGTACATCCCCGACGCCCTCGATTCCGCGTTCGAGTTTCAGCTGGCCTCGACCATCATCGAAACAGTGAACTCGGGCGACGCGGCCCCGCTGGCCGAGCACATCAACAGGCTCAACAAGGCCTACGACGGGGCCCCCTACAGCACGTTCCTGACCAACCACGATCAGGATCGGCTGATGTCGCAGCTCGGCGGGTTGAGCCGCGACGCAATCGCCAAGAACAAGCTCGCCGCCGCCCTGCTGCTCACCCTCCCCGGCACGCCGTTCATCTATTACGGCGAGGAGATCGGCATGACCGGGGTCAAGCCGGACGAGGACATCCGCACACCCATGCAGTGGACCCCCGACCCCCTCGACGCGGGCTTCACCACGGGAAAGCCCTGGCACAAGGTCAACGGTGACACCGCCGAGATCAACGTCGCCGCCGAGAAGAAGGACCGCCACTCGCTCTGGCGGCACTACCAGCGGCTGATCGCGCTGCGGCTCGGTTCCGACGCGCTCCGCCGGGGCAGCACCGAGGTCGTCGAGACGGGCAACAGCGATCTGCTCGTCTTCCGCCGGAGCCTGCCGCGTGAAGAGGTGCTCGTGATCGCGAACCCGACCGATCACCCCGTCCGCGAGTTCGGCATCGGGCTGGAAGGGCTGCGCCCCGGCGGGCTGATCCGGTCACGGCTCATGTTCGGTCGATCACAAGCCCGGGCCGCCCGCGCCGACGCCGACGGGCGGATCGCGCACTGGCAGCCCGTCGATCGGGTCGATCCCCGCGGCGTTGTGGTCCTGCGGGTGATCAGATGATCCCGCCGATGCCCCCCACGGGCCTTTCGCGGGTTTCACGGCGAACGCCGTGCGTCCGGGACGCGTGAGCGAACCCCGCGTGCTCTCTCGAATGGATTCCAGAGCATCCTTGTGCTTTCTTGAACAAGACCCGGCGTTCTTTCGTCCCTGTCCCCGCCGTCTGGGCTTGAGTGATGGGGAACAACTGTTCGGGGACATCGGTCACACCCCCGGCTCACGTCCGGGCACCCCCGGCATCGATCGCCCCGCGGTAGTGCCGAAGCGAGATCGGCCTGCGCCGTCCCCGTTCGAAATCCACAGCGACCACGTCGATGCGCACGTGCCGGTCGCTCCATCCCCGTGCGCGGACGATGGAACGCGCGACCGAGACGAGTTTCCGCCCCTTCCGACCCGTGATCGCCCGCTCGGGTGTCCGGGGCGCGTCGGCTTTCGACACGACGCGAGCCTTGACCTCGACGATCACGATCACGCCGGAATCGGGCGACTCGAAAACCAGGTCGGCCTCGCCCACCGGCACACGCACGTTCCGGCCCAGCAGCCGGTACCCCGCCCGGCGGAGCATCCGCTCGGCGGCCCGCTCGCCGCGCCGACCGACCGCGCGGCTGCCGGCGGGAGTGCCGTGATGCGCGAACCAGCCGGGCACGGTTCTACTGCGACTTCCCCGCCCCGGCGGGGGGTGCGAACCGCTCGGTGGCGATGTCGAGCAGCCGGGCCATCATGCGGTTGATGTCCGTCACACTCGCCCGCCCGAGCAGCCGATCGATGTATTTCTGGAGATTCTTGTTGACCCGCTCGTTGCGGATCTGGGCGGCGATGTCAAGCTGCGCGTCGTACAGCGAAACCGATTCCTGCTCGATCGAATCAAGATACAGCCAGATGAGCGAGGATCCGAACTCGATCGGGCCGGTCCAGTGACCGACGGCGAGTGTCCGGGCCGCTTCGTTGAGGGAATCCGGGCCGAAGAAGTCGGCCTCGGCGCGCGGGGGTTTGAACGGGATGACCTTCAGCCCGCCCTCGTCGGTCCATGTGTTGACATCGCTCGAAGCCACCTCGTCGAACGGCGTCCCCGCGGCGAGGGCCTCGCGGACGCGCTGCTCCGCCTCGTGATCGTCCTTGTCGACGCGGATGATGTAGAACCTCGCGCTCGGCTCGGGGTGGTACTTCGCCTCGTCGCGCCGGTACCGCCGGACGATGTCCCGCCAGCTGACGTTGACCCGGCTGGAGATCTGCTCCTGGATCGTGTAACGCACGAGGGTGCGATCCTCCTGTTGTTTGAGGTAGTCCTGTTCGGAGAGCCCCTGCTCGCGTTGGAGCCGGCTGGCGGCACGCTGGCTCGAACCACCGCTCTGGCTGATGAGGTTGTCGCGGACGTCCTGGAGGAAACGGCGGAGCCCGGCTTTCTGCTCGACGGTGAGCTTGCTGAGGGCCTCGGCACGGAGCAGCTCGTCGGTGATCTCCGAGCGGAGTTGCTCCTGGATCTGCCGGGCCGCGAAGCGGAGCCACGTCTCGCGGTCCACCTCGAGCGCCTTGGCGCGGAGCCGGCCCTCGAGCGGTTCGAGGAACTCACCGGCGAACACGGGCCGGCCGTTGATGTCCCCGACCTTGGCATCCAGCAATACGGGTTCCGTGACGGGGATCGCTTCCGCGGTGCCCGCCGGGGCGCCCGGCTCGACGACGTACACCGACTCGGCACCGGGGGGCGCAGGCCGTCCCCCGGCCGCCGCGGGTGCTCCCGCCGTCGGGGTCACCGGAGCGGCCGGGGCCACAGAGACCGCCAGCGGTTCCCGGCGCGGCTCATCCTCGCCGAGGACGAACTGCGCCGGATCGACCGGCCGCCGGGCGGTCGGCGCTTCGGCACGCGGGGCGTGACAGCCCAGGATCACGGCGGGGGCCGCGGCGAGAAACAGGAAAACAAGGCATCGGCGCATACGACCGGCTCCTTCCCCCGTTCGGCTCCCTAGACTGAACCACGGGCCGCACGAGACCGGCTGGCCCGAAAGGAGGCCGCATGGCCGACGGGGATCAACCAAAGATTATCGTAGATGACGACTGGAAGTCGCAAGCACAGGCCGAGAAGGCCAAACTCGCCGAAGAAGTCAAAGCGAAAGAGGCCGCAGAACCCGCCTTACCAGAGAAAATCGGGTTCACCGACCTGATCCGGCTTCTGGCGACGCAGGCATTGATGTACATGGGGGCCTTTCCCGACCCACAGACGGGCAAGGCCATGGTGGCCCTCGACATCGCCAAGATGAACATCGACCTGCTCGGCGTCGTCGAAGAAAAAACCAAAGGCAACCTGACCGACGACGAGCAGAAGATGCTCGAGGGCACGCTGCACGAGCTGAGGCTGCAATACGTCGAGATCGCCCGCGCGATCCAGAAAGCCGCCGACGAGGGCCGCATCGGGCCCGACGGCACGATGCAGCCCGCCCAAGGCCCGGCCGGCATCTCCACCCCCGGAACACCACCGGGGACACCCCCTGCCCCGGGCACCTGAGCCGGGTCCCCGAATCGGGACGAGCCGCGACCGTGAGGGAGTGGTTATTGACGCTGTCAGGTTCCGTCCCGCTCCCTCACGGTCTCGGCTCGTTTGGGCCGACAATCAAACAGGATGACGAGTAAAATCCGTCACAACCGGGAACTCCAACCGACCCAACCGAATCATCGAAGGAAAAACACGTGGCTGAGCAGCAGGGATTCATGGAGCGGCACCACTTCCTCCTCCGTCGACTGCATTCGCTGAGCGGCATCGTGCCGATCGGGGTTTTCCTGATCGTGCACCTGACGACGAACGCGTCGGTGATCTGGGGGGCGGCCAACGGCCGGGCGGCCCCGTACGCCGCCGACGCCGCCGGGCGGGGCGTGGCGACGTTCCAGCACGAGGTCAACTTCATCAACAACCTGCCGCTGCTGCTGTTGATCGAGATCTTCGGGCTGTGGCTGCCGATCGCGTTCCATGTGATCCTCGGCATCGTCTACGCCATGACCGGGTCGAAGAACACGCAGACCTACGCCTACACGGGCAACAAGCGGTACCTGCTCCAGCGTCTGAGCGGGTACGTCGGCGTGCTGTTCATCTTCTACCACGTCGCCTCGCTGCGTTGGGGGTGGACGTTCCTCGTCCCCAACGGGACCGAATGGTCTCACTATTTCGCCGCATCGACGCTCGCCGCGGCCCTCAAGGGCGAGGCGGGCATGTGGACCACGCCGGGCGTGATCGTCGCGATCTTCTACTTCATCGGGGTCAGCCTGCTGGTGTACCACTTCGCCAACGGGCTGTGGACGGCCGCGATCACGTGGGGGATCACCGTCTCGGAGGCCGCCCAGAAGCGGTGGGGCTACGTCTGCACCGCCGTCGGGGTGGTGCTGATGGGGACGGCGTGGACGGCGCTCGGCGGGTTCCTCTTCGCCGTGGATTACGACCAGGCCCGGGCCGTGGAAGAACAGATTTTCATCGAGCACCACGGCGAGGAAGGATTGCAGAAGTTCATGGATAACCCGGTGGATGAACAGGCGGCCGCGACCATCCACGAAGCCGAACCCGGCGACGGGTGAGAACGGGTACCTCGGCTCTCCGAGCCGAGAAAAGAAAGAAGAACACGGTTCTGAGAACCGTGGGACCCAAGGCCGTGACGAATCGAGGAATGAACATGGCAGACAAACGTGTGATCGTGGTCGGCGGCGGGTTGGCGGGTCTGGCGGCGACGATCCGCATCGCCGAGGCGGGCGTGCCGGTGGACCTGTTCTCCATGACCCCCGTCAAGCGGTCGCACAGCGTGTGCGCCCAGGGCGGGATCAACGCCTGCAACGAGGTCGCCCGGCAGCAGGGCTACAGCGAATATCAGCACTTCGACGAGACGCTCTACGGCGGCGACTTCCTCGCCGACCAGAACCCCGTGCTCGAGATGGCCAACTGGGCCCCGCGGATCATCGACCTGCTCGACCGCATGGGCGTGCCGTTCAACCGCACCAACGAGGGCCGACGCGACTTGCGCCTGTTCGGCGGCTCGCTGTTCAAACGCACGCACTTCGCCGGGGCGACCACGGGCCAGCAGCTGCTCTACGCCCTCGACGAGCAGACGCGCCGGTTCGAAACCGAGGGCAAGGTCAACAAGTTCGAGTGGTGGGAGTTCCTCTGGCCCGTGATCGAGGGCGAGGGTTCGGACAAACGCTGCGTCGGCATTGTCGCCCAGGACATGCGCACGATGCAGGTCCGCGCCTTCCGCGCCGACGCGGTGGTGATGGCGACCGGGGGCGTCGGCATCGTCTTCGGGCAGTCGACCAACTCCGTGATCTGCACCGGGGGCGCCGCCAGCCGGTGCATGCAGGCCGGCGCGTGGTACGGCAACGCCGAGATGATCCAGGTGCACCCGACCGCGATCCCCGGCGCCGACAAGTGCCGGCTGATGAGCGAGAGCGCCCGGGGCGAGGGCGGGCGCGTGTGGGTGCCCCGCAAGCCGGGCGACACCCGCGACCCGATGACGATCCCCGTCGAGGAGCGGTGGTACTTCCTCGAAGAGCGGTACCCGAAGTACGGCAACCTCGTCCCGCGGGATATCGCCACGCGCGAGATCTTCGACGTGTGCGTCAACGAGCACATGGGCATCGGCGGCGGGAACATGGTCTACCTCGACCTGACGCACATGGACCCGGACTACCTGACGCGCAAACTGGGCGGCATCCTCGATATTTATGAGAAATTCGCCGGGGCCGATCCGCGCTTCACCCCCATGAAGATCTTCCCGGCCGTGCACTACTCGATGGGCGGGATGTGGACGACCTACGAGGCGGGCGATTACATGCCCGACGCGCCGATGCCCGAGCACGTGCCGGGGACCCCGCCGCCGGTGGACGCCGAGGTGGGCCGGGGCATGGTCCGCGGCGCGCCGAACAACATGATGACGAATATCGAGGGCCTCTACGCCTTCGGCGAGGTCAACTTCGCCTACCACGGGGCGACGAGGCTCGGGGCCAACGCCCTGCTGAGTTGCATCTTCGACGGGCTGTTCTGCGGCGAGGGCGTGGTGAACTTCGTCAACAACACGGGCCGCTCCGCGGCCGATGTCGCCCCCTCCGTCTACGAGGCCGTGGTCAAGCAGGAGGAGGCCAAGGCCGAGCGACTCATCGCCAGCGCCGGGCCCGGCGGCGGCGACGACCCCGCCTACAACGCCTACATCATCGGCAAGGAGATGGGCGAAGTCATGACCGCGACCTCGACCGTCGTCAAGACCGAGGCGGGGCTGGAGTCCTGCCTGAACACCCTCGCGGCTCTGCGCGAACGGTACGGCAAGGTCCGCCTGAGCGACACGGCGACGTGGACGAACCAGACACTGAGCTACGCCCGCGCCGTCGGCGACATGCTGATCCTCGCCGAGGCGATAGCCCGGGCGGGCCTGCTCCGCAAGGAGAGCCGGGGCTCGCACTACCGCACGGACTACAAGGACCGCGACGACACGAACTTCTGGAAGACCTCGATCTCGCGCTTCAACCCGGACACTGGCTCGGTCGACGTCTCCTTCGAACCCGTGCGGGCCGGGCTGGTGGCCCCGAGGCCGAGAACCTACGGCAAGGACACGCACAAAGAAACCGAGAAAAAGGAAACCGTCGCGGCCGGCTGAGGCGTGACGAGCGAGGAACACCATGAGCGCGATCGCAACCGAAACAACGAAAGCCGCTGAATCGACCCGCACGGTGCACTTCCGCATCAAGCGTTGCGACGGCCCCGGCAAACCGAGCCGTTGGGAGGTGTTCGACGTCCCCGTGCCCGCGCACGCCAACGTGATCTCGTGCCTCCAGTGGATCGCGGCCAATCCCACCACCGCCGACGGCAAGGCGACCACGCCCGTCGTGTGGGAATCGTCCTGCCTCGAAGAGGTCTGCGGTGCCTGCACCATGGTCATCAACGGCAAGGTCCGCCAGTCCTGCTCGTGCCTGATGGACGAGTACGCCCCCAACGACGGCGACACCATCACGCTCGAACCCATGAGCAAGTTCCCCGTGATCCGCGACCTGTGGGTCGACCGCTCGCGGATGTTCGACGCGCTCAAACGCGTCCGCGCGTGGGTGCCCATCGACGGCACCTACAGCCTCGGCCCCGGCCCGATGGAAGGACCGAAAGAGTCCGAGACACGCTACAAGCTCAGCGAGTGCATGACCTGCGGCTGCTGCCTCGAGGCCTGCCCGCAGTACCACCTCGAAACGGACGAGGCCGCCTGGGCGACGTCGTTCATCGGGGCCGCCCCGATCAGCCAGGCCCGGCTGTTCAACGAGCACGAGACCGGCGCGGTGCTCAAGGCCGACCGCCTCGAAGCGCTCATGGGCCCCGGCGGCATCAACGACTGCGGCAACGCCCAGAACTGCGTGCAGGTCTGCCCGAAAGAGATCCCGCTGACCGAATCCATCGCCACGATCGGCCGGGCCGCGACGTTCGAGGCGTTCAGGCGGTTCTTCCAGTCCCGCTGAACCACCTGTTTGGGGTGGGCGAAGCCGCGTAAAAAAGTGATATTTCGATTGCTCTCTCTTGCGCTGCGGGTGTGGTATCCTGTGCCCATGCCGAATCAGGCACGAAAAGCACAATCAAGATCTCCTTTGTGCCATGGTCGATCCCGAAGTGCATTTACACTGATCGAATTGCTCGTCGTCGTGTTCATCCTCGCGGTGCTTGTTTCGATTCTGCTGCCCACTCTTCGGATGACGATCGATCATTCGCGCGCAACGGAGTGCCTTTCGAACATCCGTGAGGCGGACGCCACGGCGTTATCGTTCTCGTTCGAACACAATGATCTCCCGCCCCACTTCCCGGTTCACGAGAGCCAAACCGACGAAATCGGGGTGCCGTTGATCGTGATCGAATTCCAGAGATACACGCTGCTGACGAACTACTTCAACCAGACAAGCCTGTGGATACGCGCCCTCCGCGCCCCGAGCGAGCCGGTGCCCCGGCGGCTGACATGCACGGGGCTGAACCCGCCTTCTGATCTTGATCCGGATGTCTTCGCCTCGACAACGTACGCGCTCTCGGCCGCTCTTCTCGCGGACCCGAGGCTGTTCGAAGCCGACCGGGTTGACCGGTTCGAGCCGCAATGGTTCAGCCCGCAGGGGCTTTACAAAGTCGCGTTGCCCGCGTCCAAATCGATGCTGGCGGAGCAGTCCGTCGCCCATCTTTCCGGTAGTTCGGGGGCCTCGGGCATCACCGATGTCATGGACACGCCGAAGAAGATCGCGCCCGTCGCGTATGTCGACGGGCACGCTTCTCTTGAATCTTTCGATGGTGTCCCCGCCGTCGAAGTCATCCCCGATGGCCGATCACCAAGGCCGTATTCCCACACACTCCACGGCGTTCGTGGGGTTGATGTTCCGGATCACCAACCAGCCCATTGAAAAGCATAGTAAATGAATACCAAACCTGATCGCACCCTGTACGTACTCACTCAACATTTTTCATAATTGCTACACCAAACGATTCGCAGCTCGACGACGCAAACTGCAACCTCATCAGCAGACACCATCGAAGAGAACGTCAATGAAATTATCCAATCGACTGGTCGTGGCGTGTGGTCTCGTCGCCCTGCTCGGCGTCGGTCTCTTTGCCCTCCTCCGTTTCGGCGGCGCATCGTCCACAAAGCAAACAGCGGGAGCATCCCGTCCCTTCGGCACGGCCGAGGGGTCGGGCATTGCCGATGGCTTCATCCAGACCGATCGCACGGAGGTTCTCGCGACCGCCGCGGAAGCAACAACCTCCGCCCTCGCCGACCTGGGCCTGACCGACGAGGGCGAACTGGCTTCCGTTTCCGACGGCGTGGTCGCCGGGCTGGGGCTGCTCGGCCCGGGTGACATCGAATCCTATCTCGCGTACTGGAACGCCTACGGCGGAACGCTCAGCCCAGCCGGCGAGGCGGTCGCTGATCAGCAGTTCCAGATCGCCGGGCTGCCCGACATCGATCAGGAACAATGGGAATCGATGGAGCCCGAAGAAAAGTTCGCCGCGATCGCAAGCCGACCCGATGTCCGCAAGGCCTCGATCCTGAAGATCGACACAAGCCGGGTCCGCGTCGGCGAAGGGCCGAAATCCGACATCCCCGAGGGGTATCGGGTGCAGGGCATGCGATCGGCGTTCCATGCCCCATCGCCCAACCTGTTCACTGTCGGGGCAGATACCCCCTGGATCTGGGCCGAGTATCCGGTGAAGCTCCTCCAGACAGACAAGGCATATCTCCGGTTCGAATTCGCCTACGACGATTCTGTCGGCGCCTGGCTGCTGCAGCGCGCCTCGTTGCTGGCGCCGGCTTCGGTCAAACTCCCCTGGATCGTTTTCTGACAATCAGCCGGACTCGGCTCGAATTTGGTTATCCGCATCCGCCCGCGTGATCATCCCGCCCGGAACCCTGCTCGATCCCCAGCATCTTCATCTTGACCGACCACATCCGGCCGAGCGTCGCATAATCCACTGCCTGCCCGCAATCGGGGCACCGCTCCACCGGGCCGTCGGAAAGATCACAGAGACATTCCGGGCACGCCATCCCACCCGAAACCTCCAGCGCACGCCGCAGGCGCTTCATCCGCCGGTTCAGCAGAAAAAACAAAGGCCCCGCGAAGACGACCAGCCCGAGCACGGAAGCCAGAATCTCCACCATCAAGGTAAACCCCATCGACCAGCCACTCTTCAGCCCCGGCATCCCGTGCTGCACAATCATCATGGGGCCGAACGCGCCCAGCGGAACCAGCAGCGACATCCACATCGCCAGCCGCCGCGCCCGGCCCTCGTACCGGCTGCGTCCGGCGCTGTCGAACCCGGTCTCGTCAAACCGGGTTTCTCTCGACCAGAGAAAACGCCGCCTGACCTTCCGCGTCCAGAGCGTCGGCAGCATGTCATACTCGACGTGCTGCCCGCACTCCGGGCACCGCTCCACACGGTCGGCGGAGAGGTCATAAAGACACCCCGGGCACGCATACCCCCCCCTGCGGGCAGCCTCCCGCACCGCCCCGCGCGTGGACCCGATCACATACAGGCACAGAATGACGACCAAGGCATTCGGCCCGACGAAGATCAGCATCATCACGGGGAAGCTCGGCATCGTGGGATGGGAACTCGTCGCCCCGCGCGACAAGTAATCGAGTACCACGAGCTGCACCAGAATCGTGATCAACTCCAGCAGCAAGAACAGGCCGAACGCGGCCCTGTACCGGCGGACCTCCCACCGGCTGAGCCCGTTGGTGGCGAACCCCACCCCGTTCGATTCGAGATTCTCGAAAAGCCACGGACGCATCGCCATCGCGCCACCCCCCGACGTGTCAGCAGACGCTCGCGCCCCGCCGTGGCAGCGACCGGCCCAAGCAATCACAGCCCGTACACCGGCCGCAGCTTGCCCTCGAGGTGGCGCATCAGCGGGTCCGGCCCCAGCGGCTTGCCCGTCGCCTTCTCGCAGATCTCCGCCGCCGAATACCGCCGCCCCAGCCGGTGGATGTGCTCACGCGACCAGTCCAGCACCGGGCTCATGTCGCCGGATGCGATCCGGTCGTCCAGGTCCGGCGTCTTCTCGCGGATCGCCTCGAAGAACTGCGCCGCGTACAGGTTCCCCAGCGTGTACGTCGGGAAATACCCGATCAGCCCGAAACTCCAGTGCACGTCCTGCAGACACCCGCGGGCGTCGTCCGGCACCTTCACCCCCAGCATCCGCTCGAAACGCTCGTTCCACTCGCCCGGGATGTCCTTGATCGCCACGTCGCCGGCGATCATCGCACGCTCGAGCGCAAACCGAAGCATCACGTGCAGGTTGTACGTCGCCTCGTCCGCCTCCACACGGATGAAACTCCGCTCGACGAGGTTCGACGCCCGGAACACATCCTCGGCGCTGAACTTCGTGAAGTCACCGCCGAAATAACCGTCCGCGACGGGCTTGGCCCACTCCCAGAACGCCCGCCCGCGGCCGACGAAGTTCTCCCAGCCCCGGCTCTGACTCTCATGAATCCCCAGACTCCGCGCCTCACTCAGCGGCGTGCCGTAGATCGCGCTCGGCTCGCCGTCGGCGTCCTGCTTCGGGAGCCCCTGTTCATACAGCCCGTGCCCCGCCTCGTGCATCGTGCCGTACAACGCCCCCATGAAATAGTCCTCGTCGTACCGTGTCGTCAGCCGCGTGTCGCCCGGCGCCAGCCCCTCGCAGAACGGGTGCGTCGTCACGTCAAGCCGGCCCCTGCTCAGATCGAAACCCATCTGCTCGATCACCCGAAGCCCCATCGCGTGCTGCGCAGCCTCCGGCACATGCACCTTCCGCGGCCCGGTCTCTGGCGGCGTGCCGTTGTCCAGCAACTCCGCCACCAGACCGGAAAGCCGATCCTGCAGCGGCGTGAACACCGCCTCGATCTCGCTCGCCCGCGCGTCCGGCTCGTACTCATCCAGCAGCGCGTCGTACAGCTCGCCGCCGGCCGGCGCCCCGTAACACTCCGCCTTGCGCCGCGTCAGCGTCACCATCTTCTCGAGCCAGGGCTGGAACGCCTTGAAATCGTTGTTCTTCCTCGCGTCCTTCCACGCGTCCTGCGCCCGCGCCCCCACGTTGGCCAGCTCGGTGACGAGTTCCTTGGGCAGCTTCGTCTCGCGGTCATAGTCCCGACGCATCTCACGCACGTTCGCCGCCGCGTCCGCGTCGTCCTGCACGGCCTTGTCCTGCTCGCACGCCGTGATCAGCTCGCCCAGCCGCTCGCTCGTCTGCCGGTCGTGCACCAGCCCCGCGAGGATCGCCGACTGCTCGGCCCGGGCGGCCGTGCCCCCCGCCGGCATATACGTCTCCTGATCCCACGACAGCAGATAGGCGACGGACGACAGCATCGCGGCTTCGCGTTTCATCGAGCACAAATCGGTGTAGGCCTGCGTGATCATCGGGCATCTCCTTATTGCTACACAGTAGTCGGCACTCCACACGCCCGACGAGCGCCAAGGGCATACGAGAAAGGCCCGGGGATGCACCCCGAGCCCAACGTGCTTGACACACAATTCCGATCCGGACCGGCAGCCCTTACCGACGACGCCTCGCCGCACCAAGCCCCAGCAACAGCACACCCGCGCCCCCCGGCGCCGGCACAGACACGAAGTACCCACCCGCACCGTCGGGTTCGAAGATGATGTTCGTGAAGTCGATATCCAAGTCGTCGTCGTCATATCCGAACAACTCAAGAACCGTGGCGCCCGTGTGCACTGGTGTGTCCGCGGTGTAATCAACCTCGTTCGGCCAACTGCTCAGGCCACCCGTTGTCAAGCCGACGTGGATATCGGTGTCGAAGTTGCTGGCGATATTCCGCTCCAGCCCGGCGTAGCCGAACACGATCTCGCCCGTATTGTCGATCTGCACCTGGAACGTATTCGACGTGAACGGCTCGGCATACGAACCGACACCGACCCACGTGATCACAGCACGGTCACCGAAGTCGTTGAAGTAGACCCGTCCTTGGCCCGTCAGGCTCAAATCGCTCCAGAACGGCGAAATCATCGGGCTGTCCGTGAAAAGAAACTCATTCCCCGACGGGTAGTCATTCGCCTCACCAAGCCCACCGACACCGATCCCCCCGTTGGTGCCAACCCACAGATTGCGCGTCACGAGGCCCGCGAACGAAAAGTCGAATCCGATCGCGACCTGCTGGGCCGCGTCGTCGCGCCCCCTCAAATCGAAAAGCTCGCTGCCGTAGTTGGACTCCCAGAGAAACGTCCCCGCCGCGGCATTCGACACACCGATCAATCCGAGTGCGCAAGCACATCCAAATCGCATCTTCATGTTGACAATTCCCCCGTTGTTTACCCTCTTCAAAGACAAGATCCGAAAGACATCTTGTCTCTCTCATGGGCCGGCACTTCTCGGAACTTGGCACAAAAAGAACTGAGATACCAGTCAATCTCTGAATTTTTTCATCGCGGATTCAAGAAGTTTCTCATGCTTTTGGAGCAGGAACCGGGTGTTGTCTCCTCCATCTCGTGGGACGGGCTTCCAGCCTGTCTCTCCCTTCTCCTCTCTCGGTGGGACAGGCGTCCCGCCTGTCTCTTCTCCTTCTCCTCGTTCTCGTGGGACGGGCTTCCAGCCCGTCTCTCCCTTCTCCTCTCTCGGTGGGACAGGCGTCCCGCCTGTCTCTTCTCCTTCTCCTCGTTCTCGTGGGACGGGCTTCCAGCCCGTCTCTCCATCGTCTCTCTCCCCACATCCCAGCCCGGTGCCCCGATCAGGCTTTACCCGATCGGGTGGGGAGTTCTCTTCTTCTCACCCTATTCCCCCTCGGGACAAAGGCGTCCTTCCGCGGTGAAACTGTCATCTCACCGCGTGCCCCAGCGCGATCAGCGCATACGCCGTGATCAGGTTCCGGTCGTTTTCGAGCCATCGGTCGTGCACGACGCGCATCCCCCCGTCGGGCTCCTGCAATCCCGCGATCGCGAGCACGATCTCGGCCCTCCAATCCCGCCCACCGATCTCGTCCGAGCCCCACGCGTCGAGCGCCCGCGCCATCACCGCGTACTGGTAATACCGCCCCTGCTGCCCCAGCCCCGGGTTCTCGCTCACCGAGAAGTGTTCCTCGATCCAACCCAGCGCCGCCGTCACGCGGGGATCGTCCGGCGGCAGGTCCGCGTAGATCAGGCTCTTGAAACCCGCGTACGTCATCGACCCGTACGCCCGCAGCCGCGTCTCGACCCGCCCGTCGGCCAGCGTCTCCTCGATCGTTCCCGCCTGGCTCTGCCCGGGCACCGAATCCACGCTCTCCGCGTTCGGCACCGTCGCATAGATGAACCCCCCCTGCCGGCTGCCGTGAGCATAAGGCATAGGGTTGACGCGTCCGTCCATCTGCACCCGCCGCAGGAACACGAGCGCGCGCGCATAGGCCGGGTCTTGCGTGCTCACCCCCGCGTCGTGCAGCGCCTGCACGAAGAACTGCGTGTTGGACAGATCGGGCCGCCCGTGCTTGCCGTAGCCCATCCCGCCGAAATACGGGTGATCCTCCCCGATCGGCTCGGTCCACGCCGGTGCTTCGGGGCTCGGGTTGGTCGCCGGGTCGAACGCCCCCCACTGCATCCGTTTGAGCAACGCGACCCCGCCGCCGACCGCGCGCATCGCCCCGGGCGTGCGCACATGCGAGAGCATCGACACGCAGATCGCCGTGTTGTATGTCGGCAGCACCCCGTCGTGGATACCCCCGTCGGGCTTGGCGAAGCCGAGCACATACCCGATCCCCGCGGCCGCCGACTCGTCGCGCTGATCGAACCGCGGGTCGAGCAGCATGCCCTCGACCGCCAGCGCCGTGATCGCCGGAAAATCGGGTCCGTCCGGGTTGACCGACCACCCGCCCGATTCGCCCTGCGTCGATCGCAGAAATTCGATCGCCCGCACAGCGGTGTCGCGGGCGAGCCGGTGGGTCCGGGCGTCGACGGCCGACGCATCGGCCGAGGTCAGGAGCAGGACGATCGCGAGGATGATCTGTTTCATGCCTGATCATTGCGGACCCCGTGCGGGGAGAACATCCGATCACCCCAAGTTCTTTGATTGAATCGGTTGGCATATCGGGCTTGAGTTCAGGCCCGGAAACCCCGATCATCGGGGAGAGATGCACGACCCCGCCACCGATGCGCAAACACCGCCGGAGGCCGACCTCGAAAAGCAGGTCGAGTCGTTGCTCTCGGATATGACCCACGCCGTCGAGGAGATCCAGAGCAAACTCGGTGAGACACCTGACCCCGAAGAGGGGGATGTCTCGCATGACACCCCGCTCGACGATGCGGGAACCGGAGAAACCGAACCCGTCGCCGAACAGACGGATGCATCGGAAGAAGCATCTGCAGAAGAAGAATCGGCTGACGAAATACAAGCCGTTGTCGAGGAAGGCTTTGCCGACGAAACCGAGTCCCCCCCGGAACCGGGCAACAGCGAATCGGAATCCACAGAATCAATCGACGAGCAGATCGAGGATCTGGTCACCGAGCAGCCCGACACACCCGAATCGGGCACCACGGAGTCTGCAGAGACTGAAACCGAAGTCGAGCACGAAGCCGTCGGAGACCACGCGCCGGCACCGGAAGCCATCGCCGAGATCGAAGACGACCGGATGCCCGAGGCGTCTTCGGACAGCCCGCACGCGATGGAAACCCCCGAAACAGGTGCGAATGATGCCGCCCCGAGTGACGAGCCGGGCGGCGAGGCGGTCGAGACAGATGGGGGGTTGGTCGGCGACCCGGCGGAGGAGGATGCAGCGGAGATGCCGGACGATCCCGACAGCCCGGACGCCGAGGGTTCGCCCGCGTCGGGGTCCGTAACACCGCCCGACATGCTGAACGAGGTGCAGGCCGAGCTTGAACAGGTGCTCGCCGAGTCGGAATCGGACGTGCTCGACGTTCAGGAACCCACCGAGGAAATCGGCGACACGGGAGCGAGCACCGAAACGGGTGTCGATACGGGTGTCGAAGCGGGCACGGCAACAGACGAAATCTCATCGGGTGATGACGCGGATGAAGCCGGGGCGGACGACTCGTCACCGGATACGCCGTCGAGTGCCGATTCGGTAGAAACCGAGCCCGCGGTGCCCGAATACGGCGACATCGAATCCCTCGACGACGAACTCGCGGCGTTGGCGTGCGACGCGCTCGAGGAAGATCTCGATTTCGATGATCCCCTGCCCGCCGGCGACACCGACAAGCCCGCGGGCATGAACAAGCCAGACACCGAGCCCCCGGCAACAGGCGACCCCGAACAGGCGCCCGAGCCAAGCCCCGAAGAGGTCGAAGCCGTTGCGGAGGACTCGCCCGCCCCAGCTGCAGTGGAATCAGGCCACACGGCACCGAAGGCTGCGCCGGGGCGGACTGCCAAGCCGAAACCCGAGCCGGGCACCTTGCGTTGGGACTGGCTCCCGCCCAAGCCGGAATGGGAGGAGGTCTACAGCCGATGGCGTGTGGCGATCATCGCCTGGCGTCATCTGGTGTGGATCGTCCCGCCGCTCGCCGTGTTCCTCGGTCGCTGGATCATCGGCCACGTTGTCCGTCTCGAGCCGGTGCTGCTGAAGATCGCCGCGGCGATCGCCGCGCCACTGGCCAAACGCGACGCCCGCACGCGATCGGTTGTGGGCTGGTTCGCGATCTACACGTTTTTCTGTGCCGCGTGCCTGTGGGCGTATGTGCTCTGGGGTCGGACCTCGACACCGCCCGAAACGACCGCGTCGCCTGTGATGCTCGAAGGCGAGCACGCCGTGGCCGAGGGCGGGCCGAACCCGTGACGATCGCCCGGCCGCGTGCGCACGGGAAATACCCCCCGAAGGACTCGAACCTTCAACCCGCTGATTAAGAGTCAGCTGCTCTGCCAATTGAGCTAGGGAGGCATCTGGTTGCCCAGTATCGTCATTATACCGCCCATTCCGTCTCGGCGGACAACCCGGGCCGGGGTGAAATCGGATGATGGCGCGACCCCGGTCGGAACCCGGGGGGTGTGCACGCCGACGACACCGGCGGCAACAATCCACCCGTGCGGGGCCAAGACGACATCGCCGTGATCGGGGCCGGGGCTTCCGGGCTGATGGCCGCCATCCGGGCCGGCCGGTCGGGGGCGGGGAAGGTGGTCCTCCTCGACCGGGCGGATCGGCCCGGGGCGAAGATCCTCGTCTCGGGCGGGGGGCGCTGCAACGTTACACACCACGCCGTCACCGAACGCGACTACGCCGGCGGCTCGCCCAACGCCGTCCGTAACATCCTCCGCCGGTTCGGCGTCGAGGACACCGTGCGATTCTTCCGCGGCCTCGGGGTCGAACTGAAACAGGAGGATACCGGCAAACTTTTCCCAACCACCGACCGGGCCCGCACCGTCCTTGATGCCCTGCTCGGGGCCGCGACCGAGGCGGGTGTCGAATTGCACCACCCCGTCTTCGTCCGGGCGGTCGAGCGGGGCGAAGCGGGCCTGATCGTGCGCACCGATCGGGGTGATCTGCACGCCGGGCGCGTCGTACTCGCCACCGGGGGCAAGGCTCTGCCGAAATCCGGCTCGGACGGGTTCGGCTACTCCATCGCCCGCTCGCTCGGGCACACCGTCAACCGCGTCTTCCCCGCCCTCGTCCCGCTTGTGCTGGAGCAATCCTGCCCGCTGCGAGAGTTGTCGGGGGTCTCGGTGCCCGCCCGCCTCGAAGTGCGCTCGGGCACGTCGAAACGCCTCGCCCGAGCCGAGGGGCCGACGCTGTTGACCCATTTCGGCCTGTCCGGCCCGGCGGTGCTCGACATCAGCCGGCACTTCCTCGACGCGGCCCACCGCGACCCGGACGCCCGATTGCATATCTGCTTTCTTCCCGACGACGACCGGGCGGAAATCGAGGCCGCGCTGTTGGCCCTCGGTTCGGGCCGCCTCGGGGCCTTCCTGCGTGCCCGGCTGCCCGATCGGCTCGCGGGCGTGCTGATGACGATGGCCGGTGTTGATCCCGCCGCGACCGGGGCCGTGCTCCGCCGGCAGGAGAGGCGTCGTCTGCTCGGTGTGCTGTTCGATCTGCCGCTGCCCGTCACGGGCGACCGCGGGTTCACCCACGCCGAGGCGACCGCGGGGGGCGTGCCCCTCGACGAGATCGATATCAAGACGATGGCCTCACGCCGATGCCCCGGCCTGTACCTGTGCGGCGAGATCCTCGACGTCGACGGGCGGATCGGGGGGTTCAGCTTTCAATGGGCCTGGGCGACGGGGCACATCGCGGGGGCGTCGGCCTCGGCGGCGGCGGCGGTCGTCAACGATCGCCCGACATGAACTTGACGTAGGCGTCGGCGACCTCGTGTGAATCGCCGAACATGTGCATTTTCCCGTGATCCAACCAGAGGCACTTGTTGCAGTATTTCTTGATCGTGCCCGCGTCGTGGGTGGCGAGCATGATGGCGCGGTCGCTGCCGAGATAACTGAAGATGTTGCCGGCCTTGCGTTTGAACTTCTCGTCGCCCACCCCGATGACCTCGTCGAGCAGCACGATCTGCGGGTTGATGTACATCGCCAGCGAGAAGCCGAGGCGGGCCTTCATGCCCGCGGAATAGGTCTTGAACGGCGCGTAGATGAAGTCGCCGAGCTCGCAGAAATCGAGGATCTTGGGCATGATCTTGTTGATCTCGTCCTTGCGGAACCCCAAAATCGCGCCGCGGAGGTAGATGTTCTCGATCCCGCTCAGCTCGGGCTTGAAACCCGAGCTCAGGTTCAGCAGCGTCCCGATCGAGCCGCGGCGGATGATCTCGCCCTCGTCGGGTTCCTCGATGCCGGCGATCTGCCGCAGGAGCGTGCTCTTGCCCGCGCCGTTGTGCCCGACGAGCCCGATGACGTCGCCGGCGTAGGCCTCGAACGTCACGCCGTGCAGGGCATAGAAATCGCGCATCTCGTCGCCGCGGTTATCGCGTTGCCGGCGTCTGATCTTCTCGTACACGATCCGGCCCGCGTGGATGAACGATTCCTTGAACGTGTCGGAATAGTGGTACCGGATGCGGTAGCGCACCGAGATCGACCGGCATTCGAGCAGCGGCTCGGAATCCGGCGCGACGCTCCGGGCGGGCGTATCCGTGCTGGGCTCGGTCATAAGTATTTCGTGACCCTCCCCTGAAGCCGGGCGAACACGACCAACCCCACGAAGAACACCGCCAGGCAGAACACCGTGTAGTACGCGAGCAGGATCGGGTTGGGGATAACCCCCCGGTAGATGATGTCCCGCGGCATGTCGACCGCGAGCGTGATCGGGTTGAGTTTATAGAAATGCCGGTACTTCTCGGCGATGAACGTGACCGGGTACATCACCGGGGTGAAGTAGAACAGCATGCGGTTGACGTGCTGCACGACATTCGACAGATCCCGGAACCGGGCGCCCAAACACGAGATCATCAGGACCGTCCCGAACGAGCCGATGAACGTGATCAGCAGGAACGGCGGGAGCAGCACGATCGTCCACGCCGGGGGCGTCCGGTAGAGCAGCATGATGACGATCAGCACCAGCGATTCGAGCGCGAAGTCGTACGCGCTGCGCAGCGAGAGCGGCACCAGCACCGTGATCCGCGGGAAATACGCGCTCTTGATCAGCCCCGCCTGCTGCACCAGCACGCTCGTGCCCCGGCTGATCGCGACCGTCCAGATCCGGAAGAACATCGACCCGCAGAAGAAGAACAACGGGTACGGCTCGCCCTTGTTGGCCCGCTTGAACACCACCACCACGACGAACAGGAAGATCAGCGTGTTCAGCACCGGGTTGAACAGGTGCCACAGGTTGCCGAGGATGTTGTTCCGCTTGTCGTGCTTGATGCCGTAGAGCGTGAAGGCGCGGATCAGCTGCCGCCACTGCCACGCGTCGCGGATGACACCCGCGACGGCCTGCAAGGTCGAGGGCCGGGCCCCCTTCCCGGTGACGGTGACGGTCCTTGCGCTCATGCCACACCCCGGACGTCGAACAGCACGTCCTCGTACACCCGCGTGTACAGACTCACATACTTCTTTTCTTCTTCCTGCCACGACACACGCGGGGCCGCCTCCAGCGCGCTGCGTTTCATCCGCTCGATCCGCATCGGGTCGTCGAGCAGGTCCTGCACGGCCCGGCGGATCGCCCCCGGCTCGATGTCCTCGACGCACTCGCCCACGCCGTGCGCCTCGACGAACGCGCGTTTCTCGGGGTGGTTCGCGGCGAGCACGCCGATGCCCGCGTTGACGTAGTGGAACATCTTGTTGCCCAGCCCGTAGTAGTACGACAGGCAGACCGCCTCTGTCAGCATCAGGCCCACGTCGGCGCAACGCAGCACCGCCGGCAGCCGATCTGCGTCCACCGGGTCGAGCAGGAAAACCCGATCACGCAGCCCCAGACGATCCACGAGCCGGTGCAGATTCTCCAGGAACTTCGGCTCCGCGTTGCCCATGATCACCAGCGCCGCCCTGTCCGGGTCGATCCCGCTGAACGCCTGCACCGACTGCACAAGACCACGCCCGCGCGTGATCCGCCCCGCGTACACGAACACCCGCTTGCGGAACGACTCGTCCCCGATCCGCTCGCGGATATACGGGTCCGGCTCGGGCGAACCCTCGTACCGCTGCGCGTTGTAGACCACCAGCGGGCGATCCCACCCGTACCGCTCGTGCATCACACGCGCGATGTTCTCGCCCACCGTGATCCGGTGACGCGCCCGTCCGCCCATGCGACGCTCGATCATCCGCAGGCGGTAACGCTCGCGGAAACTCTTGCGCGTCGGGAAACTCTCGTCGTACAACTCGTGGATGTCGTACACGAAATCCACACGACGGAGACGCGCCGCGTTGCCCGCGGCGGTGAGCGTGTCCACGTCGTTGGCCTGGTACACGTTCGCGTCCGCGTCGAACGCGGCTTCGAGCATGCTGATCGTCCGGGCGACCCGGTTCAGGTGCGGCTTGACACGCTTCCTGAACACCTTGTCGGTCTTCTTGCGCACCGGCTTGGCCAGACGATTCCACGTCCGCGAGATCCAGCACCACACGGGCCGGACCACGCCCCACGCCAGACCGAGAACAAAGCCCACCGCCGCGAAGACCGGCAACAGAAGCGCGAAAGGAACCGCCAGAATTGCGACGACGTACCACCCCCAGTACCGGACGTGATCCCACAGAGAGAACCCCGCCTCCGTCCGGCGTGCGTCCTCCAGCTCCGCCCCGACGTCGACAGGCTCCTGCCGGCCCGTGAGCACCCCGGTGATTCTCCGCACGAGCCGACGGAACGACGCGAGCCACGCCCGCAACTTCCGGGCAACACGCAGCATGAACCGGACCGCGGCGACCGCGTGCGGCCAGTACCACGCCCCCCCATGCCGTTCTTTCAGCCCCCCGTAGACGACGCGGGCGATCTTCCGCGTCATGTTCCCCTTGGGCATAACCCGGATCACACGCACCCCGTTGATCCGCTCGACGGGCTTGAACCCCTTTCGGTGCACCGCGACGACGACGACCTCGCACCCGAGCCGAACGAGGCTCTCGCACTGCTTCTTCACCCGGGTGTCGAAGCTATACGGATTGGTGACCAGATGGCAGACCCGCATGGGTGAGGTCCTCTGCTGTATCGAAAGAAACGTGCGAGCCGTGCCCGCCCGGCGGTGTCGTCGCCGGTGCGCGGTCCAGGAACTGCCTGGCCCAGAGCTCGAAACTGAACAGGTTCCAGAAGTTGTTCGCGTCACGCCACGACGCACGACCCTCCGCCTCGAACACCGCCGAGAGATAATGCTCGACTTCTTCCCACCGGAACAGCCCCCGGGCCGCCACCGTCCGCTCGTTGATCATGTCCCGCACGAACGGCTCGATCTGCTTCAGCCACACCTGCTTGGGCAGGCTGAACCCCCGCTTGGCACGCAAAAAGACGTGCTTCGGCAGCCGGTGGTACATCGCCCGCTTCAGCAGCACCTTCTGCTCGCCGTGGTTGATCTTCAGCCGCGGCGGCACCCGCATCGCGAACTCCACGATCCGGTAATCCAGCAGCGGCACCCGCACCTCGAGCGAGTGCGCCATCGACATCTTGTCGAGGTTGAACAGCAGATCGTTGAGCATGAAGTGCCGCAGATCGATGTAGCACAGCTTGTCGACCGTGTTCCGTGTCTTGATGTGATCCGACAATGACCGCTGGTGCTCGATCGAGGGCTCGCCGCGCACGTCGTCGAAGAAATCCAGCGAGAAGAACCGGCGTTTATCGTCCTCCGTGAACGAGACCAGCGAACGCAGGAACGCGTACACCGGGTCCGTCGCCCCCCGCCGCACCAGCGACGGGTTCGCCGCCGCCCGGAACCGCCCGTAGCCCGCGAAGCACTCGTCGCCCCCCACCCCCGCCAGGGCAACCTTGACATGCTTGCGCGCCATCGCGCTGACGAAGTAGTTCGGGATCCCCGTCCCGCACGGCTGGCCGTACATCCACGCGATCCGCTCCAGCAGCGGCTCGATGTCGCACCGCTCAAGCACGTGCATGTGGTGCTCCGTGCCGATGTGCGCCGCGACGTCCTCGGCCCACTCGCTCTCGTCGAAATCCTTCTCCTCGCCCGTGAACCCGACCGTGAAGGTCATCCCACCGCCCACGGCCCGCGACATCCAGTATGCCACTGTCGACGAATCAACCCCGCCCGAAAGGAACGCCCCCACCGGCACGTCCGACCGCACCTGCAGCCGCAGCGCGTCGGCCAGCAGTTCGGACATCTCCTCGTCCGCTTTTCGCGGGTCCATTTTCGAGATGCCCTCGCCGACGGGGATGTCCCAATACTGCTTTCTGGAGAGCCGACCCTCCGCGTCGATACGCAGCGTCGTCCCCGGTGGCAGCTGGTGCGTGTCTTCGAACACGGTGTACGGGCACGGCACCACCCGCCAGGTGAAATAGTGCCCGAGCGCGACGTGGTTGAGCCGACGCTCGAACCCCGGGTACGCCGCGATCGCGCCGACATCGCTCGCGAACAGCAGCCGATCCCCGCTCACCGCGTAATACAGCGGCTTGATGCCCAAGTGATCGCGCGCGAGCAGCAGCGTCCGTTCCCGGGTGTCCCAGAAGGCGAAGGCGAACATCCCGTTCAGCTGAGCGGGCGCGTCCTCGCCCCATTCGATGCACGCCGCGAGCAGCACCTCGGTGTCCGAGCTCGTCCGGAACTCATGCCCGAGCCCTTCGAGCCGCTCGCGCAGCTCGATGTAGTTGTAGATCTCGCCGTTGAACACCAGCGCGTACCGCCCGCAGGTGCTGAGCATGGGCTGGTGCCCGCCCTCGCCCAGGTCGATGATGCTCAGCCGACGGTGCGCCAGCCCCACCGGGCCGTCCACCCACACGCCCCAGTCGTCCGGGCCGCGCTGGGCCATCATGTCGGCCATCACACGCAGCCCGGCGGCGTCCGGTGTCGCGTCCGCGTCGAATTCAAGGCATCCTGCGATCCCGCACATGTCCGGTCCGGCCCCTCCGCCCGTCTCACCAGCCCCCGATGTGGGGGCCGCGTTCGTTCCGAGGCCAATACTACGTCAGGGCGCGGGGCGGTTCTCCCGCAACCGACGGGCACGCCGACGCCCCATCCGGTGCCGCGGCGTCCTGATCCGCGTAAAAAAAGCACTGGTCGAAGTACCGACGCATCCGCAGCCCCATCGGCACCTCCGACTGCAACGCACGCACGTCGGCCTTGCTGTATTCACCCAGCGCCAGTTTGACCGCGAAGTACGGCTCGACCCACTCGTCGGTGTAGAGGAATGTCGACAGCCGGGGGTTGATCTCCAGCAGCGCCCCCCCGATGAACTGGATGCCGAAGTTGTACCGCAGCGGGATCCGCTCGACGATCTGCTCGATCGACCGCGTGATCTCGGGCCGGTCGACGTGCTCGCCCTGCGTGATCACCCCGCCGCGTTCCTTCTCACGCGTCTTGTGCGTCACCAGCAGGGCCTCGCCGTCCATGCCGATGACCATCGAGTCGATCTCCTCACCCTCGAGCACCTCCATCAGCAGCAGGTCGGGGAAGCCCGCCCCGTCGCGGAAGATCTCCAGAAACTCCGAAAGCGACATGAACTTGCTGTCCGGCTTGTAGTTCAGCAGCAGGTCACGCCGGCTCGTCCGGTCGTCCAGATACCGGAACCCACGCGACCCCTTCGAATAGGGCGGCTTGAAGCACAACCGACGCTCACGCCCGCCCAGTTCCTTGTAGGCGGCCATGAACTCGTCGAGCGAGCGCACCAGCCGGAACTCGGGCACCCGCACGTCCGGCGCGTCGCGCAGCGCGTCGTACAGCCGGAACTTGTCGTTGGCGACCTCGAGCGCCTCCAGCGGGGACACCAGCACCTTCACCCCCGCCGACTCGAACCGACCGATGTGCGCCGCCACCACGTTCGTCTCGTACGAGCTCGCCGGGATCAGGCAGTCCGCGCCGACCCGCTCGCACAGCGACACCAGCGCGTCGATATACCCCGGCTCGTCCGCGTTCGGGATCCGCTCGAACCCGTCGGCCAGGAATCGCCCGACGGCCTCCGGGTCCGCGTCGGCGCCGATGACCCGCACCGTCCGCTCGCGGATGCCCCGCAGCCTCTTGATGCACGTGGACGCCCCCGGGCAGCCCGCCGCGGTCAGCACAATCGTGATCGGGTTCAGCATCTCGCCTCCTGAATCGAACGCCCGGCGATCATCGCCGTCACAGCATCCACCGCACCACCTCGAACGCCTCGGCGTAGCCGCCCTCGAGCTGCGCCCCGCGCATCACCGCCAGAGAACGCATCACGTCCTCCTGGAAATACGTCCGGTGCCGCTGGCTCTCGTACGCCGACAACGCCTTCATCTTCGTCTCCAGGTGCTCCGGCGAGAGACTCTCGAACACGTGCGTCGAGAACGTGATGTTGTTCCAAGGCTCCTCGTAGCACAGGATCGACTGCTTCTTGAACGCACGGATCGCCTCGCGGCAGATCGTCGCGTGGTCCTGGTGCACGTCGTTCAGCGAAGGACACAGAACCAGGTCCGGCTTGAGCTCGGCCCGCAGCCGGATCATGTCCTCGAGGATCTCCTGCCGGTACTGCGGGAACGTCCGGACCTCGTAGTCCTTCAGGATCAACTGCCGATCCGGGTCCATCCCCAGGATCTCGACCGCCCGCCGGACCTCGTGACGCAGCACGTCGCGGTCCAGCCCGTCCGGCACCGAACGCCGACACGACGAGAACACCGCGTACACCACGTCGTGGCCCATCGCGGTCCGCTTGGCCATCAACCCGCCGCAGCCCAGCTCGCCGTCGTCCGTGTGCGGCCCGAGTACCAGAATCGTCCGTTTCTGCTCAAACACCTGTTTCCCTTCGGCTCCACCGCCCGCCGCTCTCCCGCCCAACGGCAGGCCCGCGGCACACCTCCAACACCCGAAAAACAACAAAAAAAGACGGGGCACCGCGGATCTCACCGGCCCCACGCGCCGAGGCATCCGCCGGGTTGTGGAGAGCATCGAGCGTATCGGGGCCGCCCCGAATCGTCAAATAAATGCCGCGTCGATCCCTTGTTTTCCCGGCGGATCTCCGCCCGCGGCGTTCACCCGGCCGCCCCCCAGTCGACCTCGAACAACGCCGACCAACGCACCAGATTCAGGCACCGCCAGAACCGCCCGTCCCACGCCGACCGCCCCGACAGCATCCGGTCGAACTCCCCCCGCACGACACCCGCGTCCAGCACCGGCACTG
>JALWOY010000223.1 GCA_027083355.1 Phycisphaerales bacterium
CAACTGGGTCCGCCGGCGGGGCCGCGTCGAACGCTGGGTGATCGGAAAACTCCTCATCGACGCGGCACACCGACGAAAAAGAAAGCTCCCAATCGCCGCATGATGCAAAAGGCCCGTCAGCCCGGGGCTCGTTACGGACAGTTTCCTGCACCATCGACAACGAGCCGCGACCGTCAGGGAGCGGTCATCGCACAATCAACCGCAATCGTTGGAAAAGACCCTCCTCCAAAGCAACCGTGCCCCCCGGGCCGTCAAGATTCAGAACCCCGGGCTCGCGCCCGGGGCTCGTGGTGTAAGGAGTGGGATGCCAATTCCCAGGGCTCGTCCATGTCGGGTTGATGCGCCGGTGCCCGTGGGCTATTGACCCGCGAGCCGGAGCGTGCGCATGGCATCGGCGTTCAGCCCGGCCATGGGGTAATACATCGGGAGCGTGTCGAACAGTTCGTCCTCCTCGCACAGCACGAACCGGCAGACCATCGGGATTTTCCAGCCCGTGAACCGCAGCGCCCGGGCCAATCGGTCCTCGGTGGTGGCGATGACGAGTTCCTCGTGATTGATGCGGAGGGGGAGCACGCCGAACTGCCACGCCTGGCGGGTCTCGATCATCTCGATCGCGTCGGGTGTCGGGTTCTCGTTGCGGATGTCGACGTGCTCGGTGAGCGATGCGTATTGGCTCGCCCATGCCCGCTCGACGGAGGCGGGGCTGACGCCGAACATTTCCTCGGCGAGCAGTCCGAAGGGCCTCGGGTGGATGCGTTGATGTTCGACGATCCGGTTCCGCTGATTCTCGGTCAGCACGCCACGTTGAACAAGAATGTCACCAAGCCTCAAATCCGGCCTCCCCTCTGCCGGGTCGGGTTTTCCCATTCGTGGGGTCTCCCGCCGACAGGGGGTGCATCGGAACCCCGCGATGTGGGGGTGAGGCGTGACGGGTTGTTTTCGTGTGCCCGGTGTGGGTCGGTTTGGAATCGCCGCCTGGTGGACGAAATGGGGCAAAAAGGCGAGATCGATTCGAGATCGGGTTGACAACGATCGCGGTTCGCATAGATCCGATAATGCGGTGGATCTCTTCGGCTCCCATCAAGAACCCGCTGACCAGACCCGGACGCGAGGGCGGGTGTTGCTGCGGCCGATGTGAGAAAACCTCGACCGTCTCGGCTCTTTGCCGATGGTGCTATTGACCGCTCCCGCACAGTCGCGGCTCGTTGTGGAGGATGGAGGGGAGAAACGAGTCCTCGCTTCCGCTCGGGCCTCTCTTTGAAAGGATGATGGAGAAAAAGGGAGAGACGGGCTGGAAGCCCGTCCCACGAGGAAAGAGGAGATAAAAAAGACGGGCTGGCAGCCCGTCCAACCGAGAGGAAAGAGGGATAAAGCCCCTCACCCCGGCCCTCTCCCCGCAGGGCGGGGAGAGGGAGGAGAGATTCCCCGGGCTCGCGCCCGGGGCTCGTGGTGTCGGGAGAGGGAGTGCGCTTGTACCCATTTCTGTAGCGGTGTTCGGACGACCGGATCGCCGGGCCTATTTCCCGACGCAGAACGAGGCGAAGACGCGGCCGATGATGTCGTCGGGGGTGACACGGCCGCAGACGGAGCCGATTTCGTCGAGGGCGGACCGAAGAGCCGAGGCGGTGAGTTCGGGTTCGTCGATGGCGTGGGCGTCGGGGTCGATGCTTCCAACGGCTTCGCGGCAGAGCCGGGCCGCATCGGCGAGCGCCCGGCGGTGTCTGGGAACGACCGCCCCACCCCCCGGACGGGCGAGGGCGGCGTCGGCGATGGCGTGTTTCAAAGCGTCGAGCCGCCAGCCGTCCAGGGCGCACACGGCGAGTTGGCCGGGGGGGCCGGGCGGCCCGAGGCGAAGGTCCGCTTTCGTGCGCACGCGGATGACGGGTCGGCCCGGACGGTCGGGGATGCCCCGGAGCGACTCGAATCGGCCGGCGGGGTCGCAGGCGAGCAGCACGTCGGCGCGGTCGATCGCGGCGAGGGCGTGTTGCCGGGCGGCGCGGTCCGCCGGGTCTGTCAGGTCGGCGGCGTCGAGGCCGGGCAGGTCGAGCAGGCGGACGGTCGCCCCGGCGATGTCGAGCGGCTCGTCGAGGACGTCGCGGGTGGTGCCGGGGTGGTCCGCGGTGACGGCCCGGGTTCTCCCGAGCAGGGCGTTGAACAGGGTGGACTTGCCCGCGTTGGGCGGGCCGACGAGGGCGACCGAGGGCGTGCCCTCCGTCTCGCGGGCCTCGGCGGGGCCGCCGAGGTGGGCTTCGATCTCGCGGGCGAGGGCGTCGAGCTCGCGGGCGAGGTCGGCCGGGGGGATGGGGACGACGTCGTCCTGATCGGTGAAGTCGATGCCGGCCTCGACGAGGGCGAGCAGGGCGGCGAGGCGGTCGGCCCAGCCGCGGTAGAGATCGCCCGTGGTGCCGTCGAGCAGCCGGCGGGCGGCGTCGAGCTGGTCGTCGCGCTCGGCGGCGATGAGACCGGCGACGGCCTCGGCCCGGTCGAGCGACATCTTGCCCGCAAGAAAAGCCCGGGCGGTGAACTCGCCCGGCTCGGAGGGGCGGGCGCCGGCGTCGATGAGCGCCCCGAGGACGCGGTCGGCGAGGGTGGGGTTGCCGGGCAGAAGGATCTCGTCGGCGTCCTGCCCGGTGTAGCCCCCGGGGGCGGCGTAAAACAGCACCGCCACGGGCAGGGGCAGGGTGCGGTCGCCGGACAGTGCCGGCAGCCGAAAAACAGCGGTGAAGGCACCGCGGCCCCGAG
>JALWOY010000224.1 GCA_027083355.1 Phycisphaerales bacterium
CCCCCGCTGCCTCGGGCACCTCGGCTCTCCCCCTCTCCGAAGCCCGGTGCCCCGATCCAATGTGCGCCGGTCTCCCTCTCCCCACGACCGGAGAGCGATGGGGCCGGTATCCCACGTTCACACCACGAAACACGGACGCGGAAAACACGCCGATCAAGAAAAACACCCTCGCTCGCGCCCGGGTTCTTGTTGATGCACACGAGGTTATCGTGGGGACCATGCCAAAAAAACGACGCCCGCGGAAGACCGCGGGCGCCGTGGAGTTTCAGGCTATGCGAGCCGCGAGCGGCTCAAGCCGTCTTTGTATCGCCGAGGCGAGATTACGGGCAGCCGGCCTGGAAGCAGGTCACGAACCCGCCGATGTCGGCCAGGTCGAGGATGCCGTCGCCGTTCATGTCGGCGGCCAGGTCGCCGGCCTGGAAGGCCGTCACGAACCCGCCGATGTCGGACAGGTCGAGGATGCCGTCGCCGTTCATGTCGCACGGGCAGCTCGGGGCGCCGATCAGGTCGACGTTGAACGAGATCATCATGTTCGCCCACGGGTTGTTGTAGGGCGGCGCGGCCGGATCGTTCGGATCGAGGCAGGAGAACCCGCCGAAGAAGAACGCACCGGCGTCAACACCGGTCGCGTCGATCAGGCCGAACGCGTCCCACGAACCCAGCGGGGCCGGGGCGGCGTCGTCGCAGCCGGGGACCTGCGGCCACTCGGCGGCGTTCGGGTCATAGCAGTTGGGCTCGCCCTCGACACCGGCGAACTCGGACGGGTGCACCAGCGCCGGGCCGAGGTTCGCGATGTTCGGGAAGGTGTTGACGTCCAGCCCGTCCGGGTTCTCGAGGCCGAGGCCCGCGAGCTCGGGGAAGCGGACGATCAGCTGATCACCCTCGGCGACGTTGGGCTGACGCCACGCGGCGACGAAGCCCGAGTCGATCAGGCCGTCACCGTCGACGTCGCTGCCGGGCACGCCGAACAGGCCGTCGTTCGGGAAGGCACCGTCGTACTGGCCGTTGGTGTCGCCGATCTCGATGTCGAACGGGGTCGCCTGAGCGGCCAGGTCGAAGACCATGACCCACAGGTTGCCCTCGGAGAAGTCGATGATGCCGTCGCCGTTCTCATCGTTCGCACCGGGGAGGTCGGTGAACGTGACGACCGTCGAGGCCACGGCGCCCGAACGCTGGGGGGCGCGGTCGTTCTCGGTGAGGACCAGGAGCATCTCCTGACCGGCCACGCCGTCCTCTTCCGGGTCCTCGACCTGGGTGAACAGGCCGAACGAGATCAGGTTGATGATGCTGTCGCCGGGGTGCTCAACCCAGTCCTGCCATGCCCAGGCGGCGAAGGGGTCGGCGGGGACGGCGTCGCCGGTGGCGGCGTCGTGCGTCGTGGTGACCCAGAACACCTGGTCGGCCGGATCGGTCGAGACCGAAGCCGGGAAGCACGGATCGGCGTAGCTGGAATCCCACGCCCAGCCCGCGCCGCGGACGTTCACCGAGCCGGCGCTGGTGTACGAGATCACCCGCTCGCCGGTCAGGCCGTTGGCGTACACATAACCGTGCACAGCCTTGTGGCCCGAGGGGCTCATGGCCGTCCGCTCGAGTTCACCGGCCTGCGCGATACCGGCGATGCTGCCGGCCGCGAGGGCCACGATGAGACCACTCTGAATCTTCATGTTGAAACTCCTCTGCTCAACGTTGAACACAGACTCCGGTCATAGACTCCTGTACCGGTAGTCAACTAGAACACTCGAACCGGGGCGCCCCCGATCCGCACGATCGAACAAACCCAATCTCGCCGCGAATTCTCCCTCTGATACCCGGGAAATCCCCAATTCATCCCGAGCATGCCTCGCCGAAAACGCCCCGCACGAGATTTGAGGCGCAAGAGAAAACGACGATGCGAACAAATCCCTCTCACATGTCGCGCCGGCCGTCTGGACAATCCTTCCGGCATCCGGCGTAATCCGAATATACCGTCTGCACTGCCCGATGCAAGGGGGAACCCAAGCATTTCTCAACGCTTTTTTGATCTTTTTTTTCCCGTTTTCCGTGACACATAACCCCATCGCATCCCCCGCACGGTGACTCGACCCCGCACGTCGGCCCCTTCAACCCCCGGCATCAAGCCATTCCACGAACCGATCGAAAAGTGCCGAAGAATCGTGCGGACCGGGGGACGCCTCCGGGTGGTATTGGACCGAGAACACACCTTCCGCCTCGAACCCGGCTACCGTCGAATCGTTCAGATGGATGTGTGTCACCACCCCACCGGCACCCTCCAGCGAAGCCCGGTCCACCGCGAACCCGTGGTTCTGGCTCGTGATGAACACCTCCCCGGTCCGCACGTCCAGCACCGGCTGGTTCGCCCCTCGATGACCGAACGGCAACTTATAGGTCTCCGCCCCCAAGGCCCGGGCCAGCAACTGGTGACCAAGACATATGCCAAAAATCGGCACCCGAACCGGGCCGTGCATCAACGCCCGCAACACCGAGATCGTTCCGGACACCGCCCCGGGGTCGCCCGGGCCGTTCGACACCAGCACCCCCTGCACCTCGCCCCGCCCCACCATTTCTTCCAACACCGACGCCGGCTCATCGTGCGGCAGCACCCGCACCCGGCACCCGCGGGAGACCAGCTGCCGCAGAATGTTGCTCTTTGCTCCGCAATCCAGCACCGCGACGGACCGCCCCCCCCCCTCCCGCGGGTTCCCCCCCGCTCC
>JALWOY010000225.1 GCA_027083355.1 Phycisphaerales bacterium
GTGTTGAGGGTGGCGGTGGGGGTTGGGGGTGTTGTGGCGGTCGTGTCGGCGACGAGCGCGCCCCGCGGGCGCTCGCCGGTCGGGATCAGGAACACCCCGGCCGTGATGGCGGCGAGCACGACCACACCGATCCAGAACGCGCGCATGAATCCGTCCTTCCGACACCCGGTCCGATACACAGCAAAGCCACCCAAGCCGGGTTCTGTTCCACCATACGCCGATCCGGGCGTGCGGGTGCGGCCGCGGGGCGGTCAGGCGTCGCGGATCACGGGCGCGGGCTTGTACCGCCGTTCGAGGATCGCGGCCGAATCCGCCTTCATCCAGTTTTCGAGCACCGCGGCGTAGACCGTGCGGAAGTCCACGGTGTATTTCAGGTCGCCCCCGTCCAGATTGCTCAGCGACGGGTGCGCGTTGCGGACACCCGCGTGGACCATCGGGCCGAACAGGAACATCGGGGCGGCCGTCCCGTGGTCGGTGCCGTTGGAGGCGTTCTGGGCGACGCGCCGCCCAAACTCGCTGAAGGACATCGTCAGCACCCGGCCCGCGTTGCCCTGCTTTTCGAGGTCGGTGTAGAACGCGCGGACGGCGTCGCCGAACTGCCGCAGCAGGTTCGCGTGTCGTCCGTTGGCGCCGCCCTGGCCGGCGTGGGTGTCGAAACTGCCGAGCGTGGCGTAATACACCCGCGTCTTGAGCCCCGCCCGGATCATCTTGGCGATCATCCCCAGCTGTTGGGCGAGACTCCCGTTCGGATAGTCCACCAGCGACCGGGCCTCGACCGCCCGGCGGATCTGATCACTGGACACCTGCGCATCCAGGGCCGTGCGCATGAGAAAGGCCTCGTTCGGGCTGAGGTTCGCGTTCGGGTCCGGCTCCCTTCGGACGAGCTGCTCATACGGCTTTTCGAGCGACGGGTGGATCTCGGCCCCCGTCCACCGGAACAGGTCGGGCGTCTCGAACGCGACAGGCTTGGTCGCCCGGCCCTGCAACGCCAGCGGGGCCTCGGCTCCGATCGAGATCGGTGGATAGGTGGTCTTTGCCGGCTTCGCCCCGCCCTGCGCCGGGGGGGTGCCCGATTCGCCGGAGCCGTACCCGCAGCATTCGGCGTCGTAGTACCGCCCCAGCCAGCCGTCGCCGGTGCCGCTGGTGTCGGCGGTCTGCCAGATGTCCATGGATTTGAAGTGCGAGCGGTTGGGGTTGGGATATCCGACACCCTGCACGAGGGCGAGCAGCCCGTTGTCGTACAGGTCCTTCAGCCCGGTGAGCGCGGGGTGCAGGCCGATGTCGGCGTGTCGGCGGTCGAGGCCGATGGCCTGTTGCGGGGTGATGCGGATGCCGGGGCGGAGGCGGTGGTATTCATCGTGTCCGATGGGGGCGACGGTGTTGAGCCCGTCGTTGCCGCCGCCCAGCTGGATGACGACGAGGATGCGGTCCTCGGGTACGCCGGGCAGCGACCCGCCCGCGGGCGAGGGCAGGGCCAGGGCGGATCGTTGGAGGAACGCGGGCATGGTCATCGCGGCCGAGGCCATGATCAGCCCGGTGCCGAGCAGTTCGCGGCGTGTCCAGGCGCGGGCGTTGTGGGCGTCGAGGTGGTGCATGGGGGGCTCCGGGAAACCAGATTGCCAGATGTTCAAATGGCCAGATTGCCAGATGTTCAGATTGCGGGGTGTGCTTTGTCTTTCTTCATTTGGCCATCTGGCCATTTGCCATTTGGCTCCGGTCTTTCGGCTCTTCATTCAACACAGTTGATACTCCGGCATGGCCGCGATGAGCAGCAGCATACCGGTGACGGTGTCGGGCTTGACGGTCCCGCCGTGCTCGTTGGCGAACTCGGCGAGCACGGCCCGGGCCTGTCCGTCGGGCTTGCCGAGCGTGAAGCGGAGCAGGTAATCCGCCACGCGTTCCGGGTCGCGGGCCGCGGCGGGGTCGGTCGATGTCAATGGTTCGAGTAGCCCGGACGGGTCGTATTTCTCTTTCTTCGCCGACGAGTCGTACCCGACGGGCAGCCGGCCCGTCAGCAGGAAGTTCATCAGGTTCTGGCGGATGAACACCGTCGAGGTGTTGATCCACGACCGCCCGCCGTCCCAGCCCTTGACACTCGGCGGGAAGAACAGGCTCTGGCCCATCAGCTCCATCGCCTGGAGCAGCACGCCCATGTCGCGCACGGGCGTGTTGAGCGATCGCACCGCGCCCACGACCAGCTCGGCCGGGCTCTTGATGCGGTTGTTGATGACCTTCGGGTGGTAGAAATGCCGGCTCAGCAGCAGCTTTCGCAGCACGGGGCGGACGTTGTAGTCGGACTTGCGCAGCAGCCCGGCGAGCCTCGCCTTGACGCGCGTGACGGCCGGGGCGTCGTCGTGCTCGAACGACCCCGGGTGCAGGGCGAAGAAGTCGTAGAGCTTGCCCGCGATGAAGCGTGCGCAGGCTTTCTGTTGGAGGATGGCGGCGACGAAGTCCTCGCCGTCGAGGTTGCCGCGGACGCCGAGGATCTGCTTGCTCCCCTTGTCGTGGTTGTCGGGGTTGAAGAAGAACTCGTCGTCCTCGAATGTGTAGCCGGTGAGGGCGCGGGCGCCTTCCTTGATGTCCTTTTCGGTGTAGTTGCCGACCCCGAGGCTGAACAGCTCCATGAGCTCGCGGGCGAGGTTCTCGTTGGGCTTGCCGACGCGGGAGTCGTTGTTGTCGAGGTAGGCGAGCATCGCCGGGTCGCGGATGATGGCGTAGAGGAGTGCCTTGTAGCTGCCGACGGCGTGCCGCCGGAACAGCTGGTTCTGCTGGTACATGTGGTACGAGTTCTCGATGGTGCGGTAGCTGGTGGCGAAGTGCCCGTGCCAGAAGAGGGTCATCTTTTCTTCCAGCGGGCGGGGGCTCTCGATGAGCCGCTGGAGCCACCACCGCTGGATCTCGGCCATCTGCCGCCGGTCCTGCCGCTGGCGCTGCTGGCGGAGAAGCCGGATTCTCGCCAGCGCGTCCTCGTCGCGTCGGCGTCGGGCGGCGCGGGCTTCGAGCCGCTCCGCCTGCGTCGGGGGACGCATGATGTCCTTGTCGAACCGATCCGCGGCGGGCTGCTCGTAGGGGACCTTCTCGACTTCGAGCAGGTGATCGACGGCCTTCTCGGGGCCCCACGACGCGAGCGTGTCGATCTGCCCGGGCGTGCCGCCGAACCCGGCGCGCCAGAGCAGGTGCCTGGCCTGTTCGTAGCCGAACTCGCGGTCGGGGATGCGGTCGAGCGAGGCGGTCAGTGTGTCGGTCTCGTCGGCCGGTGTGTGTGTGGCGGTCTGCATCGCGGTCCTCCGCCCATGGGTCGGGCATGCGCCCGCCGAACGCGGGCCCCGGCTCGGTATTGCACGGGCCCGCGCACAGGGTGAGTATGCCCGAAAACCGGGGCCGGGTCGAATGTTTCTTTTTTCGGATGCGAGATCGGCGGATTGCAGGGGATTCGGGGCGACCGGGTCAATCCGTTGCCGGTGCGGCCCGTTTCGCCCCGCCCAGGGCGCGTTTGCGCGTGTTCTTCGACCAGAACACGGAGACCGCGACGAGCGCGAACAGGCCGGCGCCGGTCGTCTGATGGGCGGTGGTGATCAGGGCCTCGGTCACGTCGATCGCCGGGGCGGTGTCGAGCTGGTCGGCGGTCGGGATGGGGCGGGTCTGCCCGCTCATGCCGACCTGCCAGAGCGTGAGCCCGCCGAGCAGGAACTGCACGAACACCACGATCAGCAGCGCCCGACCGATGCGCCGCAGCAGCCGGCCCGTCTCGGAGACCCGGTCCGCCTTGAGCAGGAAGGCCGCGGCGACGACCACCGCGGCGACCACCACGATGGAGAACCCGGCGTGTGAGATGACGGCGTGGGTGCTGTTTTCGGAGTGTCGTGCCATCGCGCCGAAGATCAGCTGGATGAGCAGGACCCACGCCGCGATGTGCGTCATGCGCTCGGTTTTTTTCGAGACCGCGGCGGTCTCGGGGTCGTATGTCGCGGGCGGGTGGCGGTCGAGGTTCGAGAGCTTGCAGGCGGTCACCGCGGCGAAGGCGAGGACCATCTGGGCGAAGACGCCGTGGACCACGGCCAGCGCGTGGATGGATTCGCCGACACGGAGGGCGCCGAAGACGCCCTGGATGACGACGAGCACGAGCAGGACGGCCGCGTAGATCCTCGGGGCGAGCCGGCGTTCGCGTGCGAACGCGAAGAGTGCGAGCGTGATCGTGGTCAGCCCGAGGAGGGTGCCGAACAAGCGGTGGGTGTGTTCGAGGAAGATTCGCGGGTGCGACATGATGCTCATGGGCAGCAGAGCGGAGAACGCGCCGTAGCTGGTCACCCCGTCGGGGACGGACATGCCGCTCTCGGTCCCCGTGACGGCGCCCCCGACGGCGAGCAGCGGGAAGAAGGCGACGACGACGACGACGGCGAACCGGGCGAGCCAGACGCCGGGGTCGAGGGCGGGTGCGTTTGTGCGCACGCCTCGTGCGAGCAGCCCGGCGACGGCGCCGCCGGCGAGGGTCAGTGCGGTGTAGCCGAGCATGATCGCGGGCGCGTTGTCGCGGAATTTGTTGGCGGCGTCGACCATCTGGGCGGTGCTGTCCGGCTGGACGGTGAGCGCGGAGCCGAGGATGAGCAGGTTGAGCACGCCCCCGATCCCGCCGCCGATCAGTCCGGTGAGCAGGGGATTGGGCGCGAGGCGGGCGAGTGCGATGAGCGAGAGGACCTGGGCGGCGGTGAGGAGGACGACGGCCATCGGTGTCGGGGTGTGGACCCCGGGCAGGTGGGAGAGCCACCAGACGAGCCAGACGACGAGCGTGGAGCCGAACCCGGCGACGAGCGCGGGTTCGATGACAGGTGATCGTTGCTGGGGCATGTTCGGCTCACGGGTGATCTTGTCAGGCAGGAAAAAAGTGATTGAGAATGTGGCTCAATGACGGTCGTATTGAAGGCTCTCCGGGGTGGGATTGATCGATCGGTGTCGAATTTTTTCTGCCGGGCAGCAACACGGGACGAGAAGTTTGTGTACGCTTTCGCCCAACTCAGCGGGCCCGGCGATTATGTATCAATGGGTCTTGAATCCGTGGATTGTCGGGGGTGTCGTCCCTCGTGCCTTTCACGAACTCGCGTGGCCCGTTCCGCGTCGGCGGGGCGGGTGGAGGATCCGGCTTTGGCAGGCTTGTTTCCGAAATGGATGAACGCGGTCCCGACGGTGGGGGCACTTGTCGGTGCCGTCGGGTTGGTTGGTGTGGTGGCCGGCGGCTGGTACTGGCTGACGCCCGATTTTTTCGAGGTGGGATACCAGCCCACCCAGCCGGGCAGCGGGTTCAACCACCAGATCCACGCGGGGATGCTGGGGCTGGACTGCCGGTATTGCCACACGCACGTTGAAGAAAGCGGCGCGGCGAATGTGCCGAGCGTGGCGACGTGCTACGGCTGCCACAGCGAGGGCAAGCTGGACAACCGGGTGAAGAAGGAGAAGATCGAGTTCATCCGGACGGCGTACGCCGCGGACCGGACGATCGAGTGGCGGAATATCCACGTCGTCCCGGACTACGCCCATTTTTCGCATGATGTGCATGTGAACGCGGGCGTGAGTTGTTACTCGTGCCACGGGCAGATCCGCGGGATGCCGGTGGTGCATCAGGTCAAGGGCCTGGGCATGGGCTGGTGTCTGGATTGTCACCGCGATTCGTCGCTCAAGGCCCGTGGCGGCAACCGGGAGGGGACGGGGTCGAACCTTGTCCCCCCGGAGAAGGTGACGGACCTGATCTGGGCCGAGCAGGAATGGTTCTCCAAACCGGTGGAGGAGCGTAATTTCAACGGGGTGACGCCCGCGACGTTGATCGAGAGCCTCCATCGCAACCCGCCGCAGCACTGCGCGGCTTGTCACTTCTGAAGCCGCGGAGGAATAGACGAAAATGAGCACCATCGACCAGTGCCCTTCGAGCGTGGGCAAGATCGAGCAATCCGAAGATGCGGGCGGCCTGACCCGGGCCGCGGGCAAGGCCTCCCCGCGTCGTTACTGGCGGAGTGTCGAGGACTTCGCGAACGACCCCGGTTTCAGGGGGTTCGTGGAGCGGGAGTTCCCCGCCGGTGCGAGCGAGTTGGCGTTCGACGGCGGGGGCGAGACGCGTCGCGGGTTCCTGAAGCTGATGGGGGCGAGCCTGGCGCTGGCGGGGGCGGCGACGATCCCCGGGTGTCGCAGGCCCGACCACAAGATCGTGCCGTATTCGCGGCACGAGCCGGAGTTTGTCGTCCCCGGCAAGCCGCTGTATTTCGCGACGAGCATGCCGCTGCCGGGGGGCGGGGCCGAGGGGCTGTTGATCGAGACGCACCAGGGGCGTCCGACGAAGGTCGAGGGCAACCCGCTGCACCCCGTGAACCGGGGGCGTTGCAGTGTCGAGAGCCAGGCGTCGATGCTCGAGATGTACGACCCGGATCGGCTGAAGTACCCGACGTACAACAACCCGACGCGGGGTCGGCTCGAGGCGACGTGGGACGACTTCAAGGCGTGGTGGAACGAGCACCGGGACGGGATCGAGGGCGGGTCGTTCGCGGTGATCTGCGACAAGAAGACCAGCCCGACGCTCGCGGCGATGCGCGAAAAAGTGCTGTCGGCGTTCCCCGGCGCGACGTGGGTCTGGTGGGACCCGGTCGACGCCCGCCGCAACGAGCTGGAGGGCACAAAGATCGCCTTCGGCTCACCGATGCGTGTGCTGCGCGATTTCAGCGGGGCGAGGTGCGTGCTGAGCCTCGACGCGGACTTCCTGTGCGAGGGGCCGAACCAGATCCCCGAGGCCCGTGCGTTCGCGGCGACGCGGCGAGTGGAGAAGCCGGGCGAGGAGATGAGCCGGCTGTATGTGGCCGAGGCGCATCCGAGCGGGACGGGTTCGCTTGCGGACCACCGTTGGCGGCTGGCGCCGTCGCAGATCACGGCGTTGGCGGCGGAGGTGGCGAGGCTGGTGCTGGACGGCCGCGGGGTTTCGATCCCCGAAACCGGGCTGGACGAGCACACCGCGGGCCTGGCCCGGGCGATCGCGGCCGACCTGCGGGTGACGGCCGACAAGCACCCCGGGTCGTCGTTCGTCATCGCGGGGAAGAACCAGCCTGCGGCGGTGCACGCGTTGGCCGCGGCGATGAACGCGGCGCTTGGCGCGAAGATCGAATACCGGCCCGCGACCGAGGCCGAGGCGGACGACCCGATGGCGTCGCTCGCGGGCCTGATCGAGAAGATGAACGCGGGCGTTGTGGACACGCTGGTGACGGTGGGTGTGAATCCGCTGCACGACGCGCCGGCGGGCAGCGGGTTTGTCGAGGCGTTGGACCATGTCCGCCGGACGATCGCGTGGAGTGTGCTCCCGACGGAGACGTCGGCGGCGTCGACGTGGGAGCTCAACGGGGCGGGGTATCTGGAATCGTGGGGCGACACCGAGGCGTTCGACGGGACGATCGCGCCCGTGCAGCCGATGATCGCGCCGCTGTACGAGCCGGCGCTCAGCGAGATCGAATTCCTCGCGTTGCTGGCGGGTGAAGAGGAGCCGGACGGGTACGAGATCGTGCGTTCGGTGTGGTCGTCGCACCTGAACTCGACGGGGCCGTCTTTCGAGAAGCGATTCCGTCGGGCGTTGCACGACGGGGTGCTGGCGGGCGTGAGGCGGCCCGGGGCGAACCCCCGCGTCGATTACGGCAGCGTCGGGTCGGCGGTGTCGGGGCTTTCGTTCGCGTCGCCCCCGTCGGCGTCTTCGCTCGAGGTCGTTTTCGAGACGGGCCGGCTGGGCGACGGGCGGCACGCCAACAACGGCTGGCTGCAGGAGCTGCCGCAGAAGGGGACCAGCGTCGTCTGGGACAACCCGGTGGTGCTCAGCCCGGCGACGGCCAAGGCGCTCAACCTGTTGCCCGAGGGCGGTCTGTCGGGGATGTACACGCACGAGCAGATCCCCGAGGCTCGGCTGGCCGAGCTGACCGTCGACGGGCGGACGATGACCGTCCCGGTGTGGATCTGCCCCGGCATGGCCGACGGCGTGGCGCACGTGCAGCTGGGGTACGGGCGGAGCCGGTGCGGCGTGGTCGGCTCGGGCGTGGGGTTCAACGCCTACGGGCTGCGGTCGGCCGAGAATCGTTCCGGCGCGATGGGCGCGATACTGGAGCGGACGGCCGGCGAACACCCGATCTCGAGCACGCAGAACCACTGGTCGCTCGAAGGCCGGACGTCGATCGTCCGGGCGATCGACAAGAAGTGGTTCGACGAGCACGCCGACGATGACCATGTCGCCAAGGACGACGAGATCTACGGCACGCCTCGTCGCTCGGCGGCGTTGAACCTAGCCGAGCGTCTGGGCGAGATGGCCCACGAACCGGACACGGTGTCGATCTACGAGAACCCGTTCAACAAATCGGTGGTGGACGCGGCGCCGGGTTCGGCGTACAGCAAGGGCCCGCAGTGGGGGATGACGATTGATCTGGCGTCGTGCACGGGATGCGGCTTGTGCACGGTGGCGTGCCAGAGCGAGAACAACATCCCGATCGTGGGGCGTGCGGAGGTCGCCAAGGGCCGGGAGATGACGTGGATCCGCGTGGACCGGTATTTCTCCGGCGACGACCTGAACGACCCGGAGGAGATGATCCACCAGCCGGTGGCGTGCGTGCAATGCGAGAACGCGCCGTGTGAGACGGTCTGCCCGGTGACGGCGACGGTGCACGGTGTCGAGGGCACGAACAACATGGTGTACAACCGGTGCATCGGGACGCGGTACTGCGCCAACAACTGCCCGTACAAGGTCCGCCGGTTCAACTTCTTCGATTACGCCGTGACGAAGTACAACGGCGCGTTCCTGGGCGAGAAGGCGTTCTTCGGGGAGGAGGGCGCGGACCAGCAGTACTTCAACAAGAACTTCATCCCGCCGAGGCTGAGGCAGAAGCTCGACGAGATCAGCCACATGCGGATGAACCCGGACGTGACGGTTCGGAGCCGGGGTGTGATGGAGAAGTGCACGTACTGCATCCAGCGGATCAACGCGGCGCGTCGGGAGTCGAAGATCAAGGGTCTGTGGACGGAGAAGGCGCCGATCCCCGACGGGCTGTTCCAGGTGGCTTGCGAGCAGGCGTGCCCGACGGAGTCGATCATCTTCGGCGACATCCTCGACGAGCACAGCGCCGTCAGCGCTTCGCGCAACAGCGAGCGGTCGTACATGCTGCTGGGCTACCTGGACGTGCGGCCGCGGACGAGCCACAAGATGCGGGTGCGGAACCCGAACCCCGCGATCGGTGTGCTCGACGAGCACGACCCGCTGGCGCCGCACCACGGCGGCGGGGGGCCGGAGGGGGAAGGCGGATCGCACGGATCAGAAGATGAACACGGGGCGTCGGGGGAACACGCTTTCGTTGACCCGGCCCGGCGGTTCATGGACGAGGGGTATCGCGCGAGCCTCCGCGTGCTCTCGTGAATGTAGGAACGGATGACCCGGCCCCCGGCGTCGGTGGGCCGACAGCGAATCGGAGAGACAGCGCATGAGCGCACTGCATCCAGATCAGGTCACGGCCGAGCGTCTCGCGGGGCTCCGCCCGCCGGCGGGGGGGCGAGATGTGGACACGGGTCTCGGCGACGGGACGCTCGTGGAGGACCCCGCGGTCGAGTCGCCGCTGGTGCTCGGGAATCGGTCCTTCGACGACGTGACCGACATCGTGTGCGGGTACGCGGAGAACCCCCCGCCCCGCTGGTGGTACGCGGCGTTCACGGTGACGAGCACGTTCGCGGCGATCGGCGGGATGCTGATTCTGTACCTGCTGATCACGGGCGTGGGGACGTGGGGCCTGAACAACCAGGTGGACTGGGCGTGGGACATCACGAACTTCGTTTTCTGGATCGGTATCGGCCACGCGGGGACGCTGATCAGCGCGATCCTGTGCCTGCTGAAACAGAAGTGGCGGACGGCGGTGAACCGGTCGGCGGAGGCGATGACGATCTTCGCGGTGATCTGCGCGGGGACGTACCCGGCGATCCACGTCGGTCGGATCTGGTTCATCTGGTTCGTGTTCCCGATCCCGAACTACAACTACATCTGGCCGAACTTCCGCAGCCCGCTTTTGTGGGACGTTTTCGCGGTGAGCACGTACGCGACGGTCTCGCTGCTTTTCTGGTACATGGGGATGATCCCGGACCTGGCGACGCTGCGTGACCGCGCCGACAAGCGGCTGCGCAACGGGCTGTCCAAGCCGCTCTCGATCGAGCTTCCGGGGCGGAAGTACATCGTGATCGACTCGATCGTGCCCGACCGGATCCGGGCGTATGTCTACGGTTTCCTGGCACTGGGCTGGCGGTTCAGCAGCCGGCACTGGCACCGCTACGAGGCGGCGTACCTGATCCTGGCGGGCATCTCGACGCCGCTGGTGCTCAGCGTGCACTCGATCGTGTCGTTCGACTTCGCGACGGCGGTGCTCCCGGGCTGGCACACGACGATCTTCCCGCCGTACTTCGTGGCCGGTGCGATCTTCGGCGGTTTCGCGATGGTGCTGCTGCTGATGATCCCGCTGCGTGCGTTGCTGCCGAACTTCAAGGACCTGCTGACGCTGCGTCACCTGGAGAACATGGCCAAGATCCTGCTGGTGACGGGCATGATGGTGGGGTTCGCGTACTCGATGGAGTTCTTCATCGCGTGGTACGGGGCGAACAGCTACGAGGCGTTCGTGTTCACGAACAACCGGGCGCTCCCGACGTGGATCAGCGACAAGGGGGCGCCGTACTGGTGGGCGTACTACACGATGATCTTCTGCAACGTGATCTCGCCGCAGATCTTCTGGTCTCGCCGCCTGCGTCAGAACCCCGCGGCGATCTGGACGGTGGCGTTGTTCGTGACGGTGGGGATGTGGTTCGAGCGGTTCGTAATCATCGTCACGAGCCTGCACCGGGCGTTCCTGCCGGGCGAGTGGGGGATGTTCTTCCCGACGTGGGTGGATATCGGGATCTTCGCGGGCACGTGCGGGATCTTCTCGACGCTGTTCCTGCTGTTCGTGAAGTTCCTGCCGACGTTCGCGATGGCGGAGCTGAAGGCGGTGATGCCGCAGGCCGACCCGCACGGCCACGGTGAGAGTTACGACCCGGCGTACATCGAGGAGAGCGAGGCGGAGTACGCCGAGCATGTCCGCGAGGAACACGAGGGGGGGCACTGAGATGTCGCAGATGATCTCCGACTACCTGCCGTTTATCCGCCCGCCGATGTCGCGGTTCGTGACCGAGCGGGGCAACCCGGTGTACGGGGTGATGGCCGAGTACGAGACGACGCCCGACGTGTTCCACGCGGCGGAGAAGATCCGCGACGCGGGCTACAAGCGTTGGGACGTGCACGCGCCGTTCCCGATCCACGGGATCGAGCACGCGATGGGTCACCCGAAGACGAAGCTGCCGTACATCGTTTTCGTGATCGCGATGTGCGGGGCGCTCGGGGCGTGGGCGTTGCAGTACTGGATCACCGCGGTGGATTACCCGGGGTTCACGGTGCAGGGCAAGCCGTTCGACGCGTGGGAGCCGTTCACGATGATCATCTTCGAGCTGGGCGTGCTGTCGGCGGCGTTCGCGTCGCTTTTCGGGATGCTGATGCTCAACGGGCTGCCGCGTTGGCACCACCCCCTGTTCGGCAGCGAGCGGTTTCTTGAGTCGAGCCAGGGGAAGCTGCTGATCGTGATCGAGGCGAACGACCCGGCGTTCGACCCGGAGGAGACGCGCCGGTTGCTCGAAGAGACGGGCGGCCGGGAGATCGTGCTGATCGAGGACGAGGATTGAACGGAAAAGGCATCGGGGCACGACGTTGCGAGGCCGCCGGTCGGCGGTGACAGGACCTGAGATGAAGCGAGCGATTCTGACAACCGGTGCGGCGTTTTTGGCGGGCGGGCTGCTCGCCGCGCCGCTGGCGGGATGTCGGGGCGACCGGACGGACAAACCCCCGCGTCGGTTCTTCCCCGATCTGGACGACCAACCGAAGTGGGACCCGCAGGAGACGACCACGTTCTATCCGGACGGGATCGTCGAGCGGCAGACCCCGGCGCACGCCGTCCCGTTCGCGTCGGTCGATTTCGATCCGACCGCATACGCGGACGAGGCTTGGGCGAAACCGTATCTCGACCGCCGGGCGGACATGCTGGCGGAGGACGACGCGGTGTACCGCGGGGTCGAGGTGGACGCCGACGGGGTGGCGACGTATGTCGACGAGATCCCGGTCGAGGTGACCCGGCCGATGATCGAGCGCGGGCGGCACATGTTCAACATCTACTGTGTCGCGTGCCACGGCTACCTCGGCGACGGCAAGGGGATGGTCGGGGTCCGGTGGAACTACCCGCCGGCGAACCTGACGGGCGATGTCTACCGCGACCGGGCCAACCGCCAGGGCAAGGACGGGTACATCTTCCACACCATCCGCAACGGGCTCGACGGCCCGGACGGCGCGAACCGGATGCCCGAATACGGGCACGCGATCGGCGTGATGGACGCGTGGGCGGTGGTGGCGTATGTGCGTTCGCTCCAGAAGGCCCGCGGGTCGGACTGGGCCGACCTGCCCGCGAGCGACCGCGAGGAGCTTGGCGAGCCCACGCCGCCGGGGGGTGATCAGGGCGACCAGCCGAAGGACGGGGGTGCATCGTGATCAGGATCACGTCCGACTACGACCCGACGGTGACTGTGCAGCCGGCGCCCGCGGTGCACGGCGTCGGCCCGGAGATGACCGACGATCAGTACGAGCAATATCTCGCGAAACTGGCCGCCAACGAGGACCTCAAGGGCGAGAACGTCCGGCTTCCGGCGGGGGCGGGGGCCGGTCTTTCGAGGGGGCTGCTGGCGCTGGGCATCGTGCTGCTGGCGTTGACGCTCTTCGGGGCGTTCGTGCACACCCCGGCGCACGCGCTGGCCTCGTTCGAGGTCGGGGTGTTCACGGTGCTGGCGTGCTGCCTCGGGTCGTTGTTTCACGTCATGCTCTTCCAGGCGCTCAACGCCTACTGGCCCGTGACCATCCGAAGGCAGCTCGAGAACGCGGCGGGCCTGATCTGGCTTCCGCTGCTGGGGATGGTGGTCGTCGTGTGCATCGAGCTGTTCTCGAGCGTGACGGCGGGGCACGGCGTTCTGTTCCGCTGGCTCGACGCCGGGGCACACGAGTCCCACCTGCTCGAGCACAAGGGGGGCTATCTGAACCTCGGCTTCCTGCTTTTCCGGTTCGTGATCTACGCCGTGCTGTGGCTGTTCCTGGCCCGCTCGATGGTCTCGATGAGCCGGGAGCAGGACGCTACGGGCGACCGGATGCTCACCGCGGCGATGCGTCGCCGGGGCACGCTCGGGCTGCTGATCTTCGCGCTCTCGGTCGCGTTCGCGAGCTTCGATTTCCTGATGAGCCTCGACTACCGGTTCTTCAGCACGATGTGGGGTGTCTACTTCTTCGCGGGCGCGGCGCTCAGCGGCGTGGCGCTGTGCGCGGTGGTGTGCAGCGTGCTCCGGCTCACCGGGCGGCTGACCAACGTCGTCGGCGACGAGCATTTCCATGACCTCGGCAAGCTGCTGTTCGCCTTCGGCGCCTGCTTCTGGGCGTATATCGCCTTCAGCCAGTATTTCCTGATCTGGTACGGCAACCTCCCCGAAGAGACGGCGTATTTCGTCTACCGCAAGAGCGGGGGATGGGAGTACGTCTCGATGCTGCTGGTCGTCGCCCACTTCGTGGTGCCGTTCTTCCTGTTGATCACGCGCAAGACGAAGCGGAACGTGCTCCTGCTCGGCCTGCTGGGGGCCTATGTGCTCGCGACGGAGATCCTCGACATGATCTGGATCATCCGCCCGATGGCGGGTGTCCGTGACCCGTCGATCAGCCCCGTGAGCTGGTGGCTCGATGTCGTCGCCATCGGCGGGGTGCTTGCGGTGTTCGCGGGGTTCCTGATCCGCGAGATCGGGTCGGCCCCGCTGATCCCCATGAAGGACCCCAGACTCCAGAAATGCCTTGAGCACAAGAACTACGTCTGACCCGCGGAACAGAGGAAACAGACCGCAAAAGATTTTCCTTGCTTTTGTTCTGTGGTTTGAGAATATTTGTGACCGGACAAGAAAACACGCCCGTACACTCGGCCGGGCATCTGGATAGAGGACAGGCATGTCAGATCACGGCGGTCAACACGACGACTGGTTCCGGCATTCACCCGAGGAGGGGCTGCCGCAGCATGAGCACGCGGGGCATGTCAACACCACCACCATTGGGTTGACGTTGCTCGTCATCGTTTTCGGCGTGCTGGGCACGGTGATTCTGCTGTCGATGTATTACGTCAGTTACACCACCACCCTCAAGGCCGAGCGTCAGGAGGGCACCCAGTCCGCCGCGGAGTATCTCGCCTACCGCGACAACGCCGAGCGGGCGTTGTCGTCGTTCGGCTGGGCCGATCGCAACGCGGGGAAGGTCAACGTGCCGATCGATCGCGCGATGGACGAGGTCGTCGCGTATTACAACCGTCCGGGTCGGCACGCGCGTGCCGCGTGGCACGGCCCGTCGCGGGAGGCGGCTCGGGCCCCGGGCGGGTCCGGTTCGATCGCGATGGAGGCTTCGCGGTCGGATGACTAACGGGCCGGGTTCAACTTCTCTGCGTCCGGGTCCGGAGCGGGTTGTTCGCTGGATCACGTGGGCGTTGTGCCTCGTGTCGATGATCGCCGCGGCCGACGCGCAGGTGCTCACGGACAAGCCCCCCGAGGCGCTCGACGGGGTCACGGTCGACGAGAAGCTCGGCGAGCGGCTCCCGATCAATCTGACATTCACCGACAGCACGGGCGAGGTCGTGCCGCTGACGAAATATTTCGACGGCGAGAAGCCGGTCGTGCTGGCGTTGGTGTATTTCGGCTGTCCGGTGATCTGCCCGCTGGTGATGGACCGGCTGTCGGCGAGCTTCCGTGAACTGGACTACACGATCGGCGAGGATTACAACGTCGTTGTCGTCAGCATCGACCACACCGAGGGCGTCACCGAGTCGAGCACCCGCAAGCAGAGCGATCTGGCCGGGTATCTGAACGCCCACGGCGGCGACGCGGGCCGGGTCTCGGCGGGGTGGGGTTTCCTCACGGGCGACCCGACGAGCATCAAGATGCTCGCCGACGCGTGCGGGTGGATCTTCAAGCCCCTGCCCAACGGTGAGTTCGCCCACCCCGCGGCGGTGATGGTCGCGTCGCCGGACGGGGTGCTGACGCGTTATCTCTACGGCTTTGATTACCCGGTGAAACAGCTGAAGCTCAGCCTGCTGGACGCGAGCGAGGGCAAGATCGCTTCGAGCCTGGGCGACCGGGTGCTGTTTTATTGCTATCACTACGACCCGGCGGCGGGGGCGTACTCGATGGAGGCGATGGCGGTGATGCGGATCGCCGGGGTGCTGACCGTCGTGGTGCTCTCGGGGCTGATCGGCGGGCTGCTGCTGGTCGAGCGGGTCCGCAAGAAGAGCAAGATGCGTGAGAAGAATCCCGGAAGCGGCGTGGCCGACGGCGCGGCGCCGATCAGAGTCTGACTGGCAAGGCAGAGGAAGCCCATGTTTTCATCGCTGACACTCGCGACGGTCCCCCCGCTGAAGCTCGCGTACAAGAACGAGAGCGGTGCCGCGCACGGTCTCGAGGCGTTGTTCTTCCGCGGCAAGGCGATGGGCGACGCGGGGCTGAGCACCGACGGGCTGTTCATGCTGATCTTCTGGTTCAGCGCGTTCTTCTTCGTACTGCTGATGGTCCTGATGGTCTACTGGGGGTTCTTCAAATACCGTCGGCGTCCGGGCGTGCCGGCACCGATCAGCCCGAGCCACCATCCGCTGCTCGAGATCGTGTGGACGGTCGTGCCTTCGAGCGCGCTGCTGGTGATCTTCCTTCTCGGGTTGTGGACCTACACGGATCGGCACGTGGCCTACGCCGACGCGTTGAACCTGAACGTCAAGGCGTGGAAGTGGGCGTGGGGCGTCACGTATCCGAACGGCGCCGAGAGCCAGTGGAAGCTGCCGCTGGACCCGGGATCGACGGCGATGGCGCCGGTGTTCGTGGTGCCCGAGGACACGAATATCTCGTTGACGCTGACGAGCCAGGACGTGATCCATTCGTTCTGGATTCCCGATTTCCGCGCGAAGATGGACGTGTTCCCGAACCGGTACAGCGCGTTCAATTTCAGGACGCCCAAGCTCGCGACGGGCGTGGATTACCAGGATCATTGGATCTTCTGCGCCGAGTACTGCGGGGACCTGCACTCCGACATGGCGGGCATCCTGCGCGTGGTGCCTTACGCGGATTACGTCGACATCACCGAGAACCAGTGGGCGACGGGGAATCTGTCGCCCGCGGAGATCGGCCAGCGGGTGTACGAGGCCAAGTGCGCCACGTGCCACACGGTGGACGGCTCGCCGCGGATCGGGCCGACATGGAAGGGCACGTTCGGCAGCGAGGTGACGCTGGCCGACGGGTCGACGGTGCTGGCCGACGAGAACTACATCCGGGAGTCGATCCTGGAGCCGGGCGCGAAGATCCACGCCGGGTTCGCCAACCAGATGCCGCCGTTCCAGGGGCTGCTGAGCGACGCGCAGCTGGACGGCCTGATCGCGTATATCAAGAGTCTCGGGGTGTCGGACGAGCCGAAGGAAGGCGAGGGGGCCGATGACGCCGGGCAGGAAGAACAGGAGCAGCCCCCGGCGGACTCCGGCGAGGGCTGAGGCAACGAGCCGGGCGGGTTCGCCCGGGCAGACCCGCGCTGCGGCGCGGCGAGGAGATCGATCATGACCACGATGGACCGACCCATCCCGGCCGACCCGTCGGACGCGCACCACGACGCGCCCTACAACGCCTCGCGCGGCAGCCTGGCCGCGGACGTGCTGAACTGGGCGACGACGGTCGATCACAAGAAGATCGGCGTGATGTACCTGTTCGCCGTGCTGTTCATGTTCTTCCTCGGGGGGATGGCCGCGCTCGCGGTTCGGCTCGAGCTGCTCGAGCCCGTGCGCACGACGGTGAACGCCGCCGGGCAGACGGTCATCACGGGTCAGCTCTTCGGGGCCGACCCGGAGAACATCCAGGCGGGCAACCAGACCTACAACCGTTTGTTCACCCTGCACGGCGCGATCATGGTGTTCATGTTCATCGTGCCCTCGATCCCGGCGAGCCTGGGCAACTTCTTCCTGCCGATCATGATCGGTGCAAAGGACGTGGCGTTCCCGAAACTGAACCTGCTGAGCTGGTACATCTACGTGATCGGCTCGATCTTCGGTGTCTTGTCGATCATCGGGGGCGGTGTGGACACGGGGTGGACGTTCTATACGCCCTATTCCACGACGACCGACGCCGACCACTGGCGCGTCGTGTTCATGGTGCTCGCCGCGTTCATCCTCGGGTTCAGCTCGATCCTGACGGGGCTGAACTTCATCGTGACGGTCCACAAACTGCGGGCACCGGGCATGGGCTGGTTCGACATGCCGCTGTTCATCTGGGGCCTCTACGCCACGAGCATCATCCAGGTGCTCGCGACGCCCGTCATCGGCATCACCCTGCTGCTGCTGGTCTTCGAGCGGATCTTCCACGTCGGCATCTTCGACCCGGGCCTCGGGGGCGACCCCGTGCTGTACCAGCACTTCTTCTGGTTCTACTCGCACCCCGTGGTCTACGTGATGATCCTGCCCGGCATGGGTATCGTCTCCGAGCTGATCGCGGTGCACAGCCGCAAGCACATCTTCGGCTACAAGGCGATCGCGTTCAGCTCGCTGGGCATCGCCGGCGTGTCGTTCCTTGTGTGGGGGCACCACATGTTCACGGCCATGGGCACGCTGGCGAGCACGCTGTTCAGCGCCCTGACATTCCTCGTGGCGATCCCGACAGCGATCAAGGTGTTCAACTGGATCGCGACGCTCTACAAGGGGTCGATCGCGATCAACACCCCGATGCTCTACGCGATGGCGTTCCTGTTCCTGTTCTCGATCGGGGGGCTGACGGGGCTCCCGCTCGGGGCGCTGGCGACGGATCTGCACCTGCACGACACGTATTACGTCGTCGCGCACTTCCACTATGTGATGATGGGCGGCACGGTGATCGCCTTCATGGGCGGGCTGCACCACTGGTGGCCCAAGATGTTCGGGCGGATGTACAACGAAAAGTGGGGCATGATCGGGTGCGCCATCGTCTTCATCGGGTTCAACATTACCTTCATCAGCCAGTTCCTGCTCGGGATGAACGGCATGCCCCGGCGGTACGCCAGTTATGTCGACGAGTTCCAGATGCTCCATCAGATCTCGACGTTCGGGTCGTGGGTGCTCCTCGTCGGCTTCCTGATCCACCTGTTCAACTTCATCTACAGCCTCATCGCCGGGCCCAAGGCGCCGCCCAACCCGTGGGGCGGGCTGACGCTGGAGTGGGAGACCGAGAGCCCCCCGATCGAGCACAACTTCCACCACGAGCCGCTCATCAAGCACGGCCCCTACGACTTCGAGCTGGTCGTCCCGCCGCACTGCGACGCGCGGGAATTCCCCCTGCCCGTCCCGGCGCCGCCCAAGCCCGGCCCGGAGGTGATCAAGTGAACCGTGACGCATCGAACGCGCAGGAGACGAGCGCATGACCGCGATCAATACCGACAAGCCCGTCGGCGAGAGCGCCGGCAGGAAGCAGATGCCGTGGGAGCGGTATGTGCAGGGCCACCACTGGCGCAACGCCGAGGACGAGTTCGACGCCGCCAAGTTCGGCATGTGGCTCTTCCTCTCGACCGAGATCCTGCTCTTCGCGGGGATCTTCGTGGGCTACGCGATCATGCGGATGCTGCACCCGCAGGCGTTCAGCAACGGCTCGCACTACCTCGACGTGCGGTGGGGCGGGCTCAACACCGTGGTGCTGCTGATCTCGTCGTGGACCGTGGCGATGGCGGTCCGCGCCGCCCAGCTCAACCAGCAGAAGTGGCTCCGGGTCAACCTGATCATCACGCTCATCTGCGCGATCGCGTTCTTCTCGATCAAGCTGGGGCTGGAATACATCCCGAAGTGGTCGGTCGGCAAGCGTCCCGGCGCGCTGTTCAACTACCCGTTCGCGTCCGACCCTTACGAGCCGATGTGGTGGAGCATTTATTACACCGCCACGGGCATCCACGCCCTGCACGTCCTCGTCGGTGCCGGGCTGCTGACGTGGGTGCTGGTGCGGTCGTTCAAGGGCATCTACGGGCCCAAGAACTACGCCATGGTCGAGACGAGCGGGCTGTATTGGCACCTCGTCGACCTGATCTGGATCTTCCTGTTCCCCCTGCTGTACCTGATCCACTGATTCGCCGGAGGAACCGATGGCACACGACAACGCACAGACCGCCGGCATCGACTGGAGCGACCCGCACGCGTTCCACCACGATCCGTCGGGCCACCACGACGAGCACGACAACCTGCACCCGCACGTGACCCCCTGGCAGCACCTCGTGTTCGTGCTCCTGGCGCTGCTCTTCTTCACGGCCCTGACGGTCTTCGCCGCCAACGCGGAGGCCTGGGCCGTGTCGATGGGCGTGCACATCACCCATTTCTGGAATGTGGTCATCGCGGTCTCGATCGCGGTGGTGAAGGCGTCGCTGGTGTGCATGTTCTTCATGCACCTCAAGTACGACACCCCGCTCAACACGATGGTCCTGCTGACGACCCTCTTCGTCTTCGGGCTGTTCCTGATGTTCACCAGCATCGACCTCGGCAAGCGGGGCATGGTCAACCCGGTCAAGGCACAGATCATCCAGCCCGGCGGCAACGGCATCGGCATGGTCAAAGGCGGCGGGAACCTCGGGGCCAACATCACCACGGCGAGGAAGAAACAGGCCATCGAGCGGCTCGCCGCCACCATCGCCGCCGACCACGGGCGCGACACGCCCAACGAAGAAGACCTCGCCGAGGCGAACAAGGAGTTCTGGTTCGAGTTCTACCACCACAAGGTGGAGGATCATCACGGCGAGATCCCCCCGCGCCACCTGGACGACACGGAGAACATCCACGCCGAGTGGCTCGCCCATCACCGTAGAGAACTCGACGCCCGACGGGTCAGCGACGCCAGCCACAGCCGGCCCAAGCACGGCCTGACGCCCGGGCTCTTCGACACCGAGGACCCTCAGGACGGGCGGGAGCATGACGGCGGGCACGGTGTCGAGCAGAACGCGCACACCGGCGGAGCGGACGGGGAGCACTGAGATGCGCCCCCGGCGTTCCGGGCGGAAGATCGCCCTGTCTCTCGCCGGGCTCTCGCTCCTGTCGCTCCTGCTGAGCGCGTGGCGTCTCGCCGAGCGCATCGAGGCGTGGAACGAAGCCAACGCGCCCCCCGTTTTCTACTTCATCCCGGTCACGCAGACCACATTCACCTTCGCGGGCCGGCCCGTCTCGATCACCGGCGACATCGACGAGAAAGGCGAGGGCGACGTCGTCATCACCTACGGCGACGACACGCTCCACCTGCCCGTCGAGATCCCAAACGATCTCCCCCTGCCCGGCCTCGCCCGCTATAGCGACTGGCTCCGCCTGCACGTCTTCGCCGAGGCTTCGGATATGACGTTCGAGGAGTTCGAGCGTCGGCTGCACGCCGGCGAGATCACCTCGCGCCTCGTCGCGGTCGTGCGCAAGCCCCTCGCCGCCCCGGCGGAGAAGGGGCATTTCGGCCTCGAAACCGGGGACGATTGGGCGTGGGGTGAATCCCGCCGCGACCGATGGATGTTCACGTTCTACGAGTTCCTCCCGGAGGGCGGCTGGCGGACGCAGACACTCCGTTTCCCCGAGAGCGGGGCGCATTTCTATCGCCGACAGATCCGCGCCCAGCGTCGCGGCGAACCCCCGCCGAAGCGGGCCGAGGATGAACTGGTTGAGGGCTCGTGGCAATATCAGGCGGCCATCCCGCTGATGCACCGCCCGCCTTCGATCACCACCGAGCAGCAGGCGCTGCGCAACGCGGGCTGGACGTTGCCGGCCGCCTCGACGAGCGTCGTCGTGCTGATCCTGAGCCTCGCTTTCGCCTTCGCGCCTGGCAAATCCGGCAAGGGGCAGGACGCCCCGCCCGCCGAGTGATCACGCCATCTTCTCCGCTTTACGCATGATTCTTTTGCAAATTGAAGAGAGCCCTCGCTCCCGCTCGGGCCTCTTTCCCGGCCGAGCACAGCAGCTGTTGCTGAACTCCCCAACAAACCTGAACGCCCCAACGAGGCGGTCCAAGCGGAAGCGAGGGCTCCGGGTGTCCCCGGAGCCCCCGCGCGGTTTCGTCATGGGCACCCGTTCTGGAATGTCCCCACGAACCCCGAGATGTCGGCAAGGTCGAACACCCCGAACGGCTCGGCCACGTCCGCAGCGGGCGCTCCCAGCGAGAACGCCGTGACGAACGCGGTGATATCCGCCAGATCGAGCACGCCGAACGGCTCGGCGATGTCCGCCGCGCACCCGGTGTCCCACACCCACCCGAGCGTGATCTCCCCGGGGGTATAGCCCGCGATCGGCTCGCCGTTCTCGTCGCCGATATACACGAGGTAGGACGCCGAGTAGTGCCCCGGCATCGTGACCGCGTAGTAATTGTGCAGCATCACGCCGTCCCACGCGAACCGTGACGAGGACGAACCCGTGCCGAGGATCGGGTCCATGAACGAATACGGCCCGAAGGCCCGGCCCGCATAGACCGACAGCGTCGGGCTCGCGTCGATCTGGTCGATATACACGAACCCGCCCGGCGGCGGCGCCCACAGCCCGCTGACGAGCCAGCCGTACTGCGCGTTGAACCGCGTCCCGTTGAGCACGGCGGCGGCGCCGGTGTACGTCTCGGTCGGCTCATAGAAAACCATCTCGCCGGGGTTCGCCACGGTCAGTTCGATCTCGTTGGCCGCGTTGAGGTGCACCATGATGTGGTTCATCGACCCGCCCATCGGGGGGAGATCGCCCGCGGTCGCCGCGAGATTGACCAGAGCAAGAGCCCCCAGGGCCAGAGTGCCGGTGTGTTCAAGTTTCATGCTCAGAATTCCTTGTTTCACCGCACCGGAAGCGCGGCTTGTTGCTGATTCGTCCCGGCCTCGGGCTATCGCGCCGTCGCCGGGTTCCAGTCGTCGATCCCGCGATCGAGATCGAACGTTTTCTCGAACTCGATGTCGACGGCGCGCCCGTCGAGCATCAGATACCCCGCCGTCTTCCCGTGCCGTGTCTTGGCGACCCGGTCCGTCGGCGCGTGAAACTGCACCCAGAAATGGGCCATCAGGTGATCGGTCATCGTCCCGTTGGATTCACCCTCGGCGACCTCGCCGAACGCGACCGTCAGGCTCGGCCTCGGGATCGCGTCGAGTTTTCTCCAGACCCGCGCCGGTGGGTTGATCGGGTCCAACTCGGAAGGCGTGAGCACGTAGTAGACGTTGTAGCCGTAGCTGCCGTCGTACCGCCCCGCCTCGTGCGCCGGCGGGTCCGCCCCGCGCGGGTCGTGCGGGCAGCGGTACAACGCCTCGACCGAAGCCCGCCAGTCGCCGGCGCGCGACGCCAGCAGTCCGGGGTCCTCGAACACGCCGCGGTCGAACCCGCGCGCGTCGAGATACGGCAGCAGCGCGATGCTCCAGCTGGCCAGCCGCGTGCCGATCGGGTCCGGGTCGCCGAACCCAGCCGCGTGATCCGCCAGCGGGAGTTCACCGCCCGAATCGTCCGCGTACAGATGCACGGCCTGCCCGATCGAACGCAGATTCGACAGGCACGCGACGTTCCACGCCGCGGCCCGAGCCCCGCGCAACGCCGGCAGCAGGACCCCGATCAGCAACGCGATGATCGCGATCACGACCAGCAGCTCGACGAGTGTGAACGCCGAGCGGAATGAACGCAACGACATGCGGAATCTCCTTCATCACCGCCCGGCCGCCCGACGGCGCCGTACGCGGCGGAGTCCCGAACCGTGATTCCCGCGGGCAGGCCCCGCGTCTCGGCGTCACCGATCAACCGACGATGAAATCGCGGCCTGTCGATGCGCACGGGGCGCGTCACAACCGAACCCGCGAAGGGCCTGTGTGGTCAAATGAAAAAAGGTGGACCGATCACGCCGCCCGTGGGCGGGGGGGCGGCGGCTCGACCGCCGGCACCCACGTCACACACGGCCGGCCCGCGGAACCCCGCGCAATCCCCCGCGGCGAGGGCGGGGCGATCCACGCCGGCTCGCTCCACAGACGCAAAACGAACGACGCGGTCAGGAACCCCGTCGCCAGCGGCACGCGGCTGTCGATCCGTTCCGCCCGGCGGGTCCATGAAACACGGTCCGCGTGTTTCTTGCTCTTCCCCCCGGCGGCGGCACAGAGCGGGCATGCCGCCGATTCCTGCAGATCCATCTCGTCCGGCTGGCACGAGCACATCGCTTGGCCACATTTCGACCATGGTTTTTTCGCGACCGATCCGCCGAACGGCGATTCGGGCATCCAGCCGAACGCGATGAGGAAGAGCGCACCTGTGACCAGCCACGCCGGTATTGCTCGGCCAGAGCGAAATCCCCCCCGGATTTCCTGCCACGCAAGCAACATGACGGCGAAACAATACAGGTGAATTCAAGACCTGTCAAACCGGTATGAGCCTCGATTCGAACAGATCCGGCACGGGCCGGAGCGCCCCGCCCGCGACGAGCCGAGACCGTGATGGAGCGGTCTGCGTGTTTCCATCGTGCCCGTCGAACCGCGTGTTCAAAGAGCCCCAAGCGTCGGCGCGGGGCAGAGCGCCGGGCGGATGACAACAGCACCACCGGCCCGTCGCTCACGCTCCGGGCTCAGGTGTGCATTCCGATCGGTTGACGCGCACATCCCCGATCAGGGTGCGGTCTGCCCACGATCAACCGGGCATACACCCGCCCTGCGCACAGATCCGACGAATGCACGGACAACCGCCCTTTCACACCCGCGCGACGCGACCCGTTACACACTTTGATGAGGCCGGGAGGTCCGGTTGTTTACTTCGTCGGTTCGTATGCCGATTCGCCGAGCGAATCACGGTCGATCACGGCGTTCTGCCCGGCGGACGCGGGGGCCGATCCGCCGCTCGCCGGCACCAGGTAAATCTCGACCCGCCGGTTCGCCGGGGTGTTGCCGCTCTTCGTATTGGGCACGGCCGGGCGGAACTCGCCCCACCCCGCCGCCATCATCCGTGCCGGCGGCACCCCCAGTTTGACCAGCTCGTTGCGGACCGAGATTGCGCGGTACGTCGACAGGTGCATGTTCGAGGGGTACCGCTTTCGGGTCTTGGCGCTCAACGGCTGCGAGTCCGTGTGCCCCACGATCCGCACGTCGTACCCCGACGCCTCGGGGCTTTTGAGGATCTTGGCGAGCGCCTTCAGGCTTTCGACCGCGTTCTTCTTCACGACGTCGGAGCCCGAATCGAACGTCAGATCGCTTGAAAAGCGCAGCATCCCCCGATCCGGGTCGTACCGGATCAGGTCGGGATATTGCCCCGCCAGCCGCCGCAGCGCGTCGTCCGTCACCGGGTCGATCTGGGCGAACTCCATGTTGTCGAGCCGGTTCTCCAGCTCGGCGATCGTCTGCCGGGCCTCGTTGAGCTGCTGGAGCGTCAGGTTGTGGGCTTCTTCCAGGCTCGCCATCGCGTCCGGGGCCGATTCCACCTGCCGCCGGAGGCCCGATTCCATCGATTCCAGATCGCTGATGCGGGCCTGCAACTCGACATTCCGGCTCTTGAGCGCCCGGTTTTCATGCACGAGATCGTCGTACGCCTGCTGGTTGACGCACCCCCCGAGCCCGCCGGCCACCACCGCGGCAAGGGCGAGGCCCAGAGCGAGCAAGGGCGTTCGGCGTGGCACACGCTTCGTGATCTGCTTCATCGTTCGGCCTCCTCGTCGGGCGCCCTCGCGGCGCGCTCATATCCTCGGGTCGGGGCGCACACCGGGTGCACGCCCCAATCCTATCGGCCCCGACGCGCCGGTGTCATGAATCGCCCTCCGATGACCGGAATCAAGCAAAAGCCCCGGACCGTCTCGGTGCTCGCCTCTGGCATCGCCGACGCCGAACTCGCCCGCCGCGGAGAAATCGCCGCGGTTTTCGAGGTCGCGCCCGAGGGCGAGGGAACCGCGGCCCTGCGGTTCTGCCGGTTCACCACCCCCGCCGACGCCCCGGGCCGGGTCATCGACCGCCGGGGCTGCATCCTCACCCCCGGATTCGTCAACGCCCACACCCACCTCGACCTGTCCGAGATCGGCCCCCGCCCCCACGACCCCGCCGGGGGGTTCGTGCCGTGGGTCGAGATGGTCCGCGCCCAGCGCCCGGCGACACCCGACGCGATCGAACGGGCCGTGCAACGGGGCATCGCCCTGAGCCTCGCCGGCGGGGTCGTCGCGGTGGGGGACATCCTCGGGGCGCCGGGCGGTCGGCCGACCACCGCGGCCCTGCGCACGCTCGCGGATTCCCCGCTCCGGGGTGTCGGGTTCGTCGAGTTCTTCGGCATCGGCACCCGGGCCGACGCGGCGATCGGGATGCTCGGGCCGCTCGCCGATGAATTGGCCGGGTTCAACAGCAGGACCGGCGGGCGGTTTCGCGCCGGTCTCCAGCCGCACGCGCCCAACACGGTGTCGCTGGAGGTCTACCGCGTCTGTGCGCACCTGGCCGCGGCCCGGGGGCTGCCGGTTTCGACGCACCTTGCCGAGACGCCCGAGGAACGCCGGTTCATTGCCGAGGCCGACGGGCCGCAGCGGGCGATGCTCGAGCGTCTGGGGATCTGGGACGACCGCGAACTGGCGTGGATCGGGCGGGGCCGGCACCCGGTCGAACACCTCGCCCCGGTGCTGGGGGGGCTGGATGGGCCGGGGGGGCACCCGTTTCTGCTCGCGCATGTCAACGACGCCGACGACGCGGCTATCGACACGATCGCGGACACGGGTGCGAGCGTGGTCTATTGCCCGCGGGCGTCGGCGTATTTCGGGGCACCCGGGGCCTTCGGGCCGCATCGGTACCGGGAGATGCTCGCACGGGGTGTGAATGTCTGCCTCGGGACGGATTCGATCATCAATCTGGATACGCCGGGGCGGATCTCGGTGCTCGACGATGCCCGGCTGCTCTTTCACCGCGACGGGACCCCGGCACGGGAGTTGCTTGCCATGATGACCACGCGGGGTGCGTCGGCACTCGGGCTGGACCCGGCCCTGTTCCGGTTCATCCCCGGCGGCCCGGTGGCGGGGGTGGTGGCCACACCGGGCCACGATTCGGGTGCTGGGGGATATTTCGGCGGCGATGATCCGGCCGAGGCGTTGATGGCGGGAGGCAGCCCACCGGAACTGGTGTTGGGCGAACGGGTTGCGATCGGATTGGTATGACGACGGTTGTGTGGTGAACGGGGGCGTAGCATCGGGCGTAGTTTGAACTGTTCCATCCACGGGCCATGGCCGATCCATGCGGGTGTGCGGCGGTCCGGGGTGTGTGCTGAGCGGTGGGAGCCGGGGCGAAGCTTTTTATGAGTGTGAAATGGCGAGAGACGCAGCGGTGGGACGCCGAGCATCTGACGGGGCCGCTGCTGCCGGTGCGTTGGGTGCTTCACGCGTTCAGTTCGATCTGGCTCGCGGTGATCCTGCTGGTGCTGGTGTCGATGTACGGGGCGCTTGCGAGCATCCCGATCGGGCTGGTGGCGTTGATCCCGACGTGGGTGGTGATCGCGCTGACGGCGGTGGCGTGCGTGGGGGCCGGGGCGGTGATCGGCGGGACCCTGATGGGGCGTGCCGTGCCCCGGACGCGGCGGGGGCTTCGGTTCGCGGCGATGCTGGCGGCGATCCTCGTCGGGGGCGGGCTGTGCGCATGGGTGTGGTGGTCGTGGGTGTGGCCCGCGCTGCGGTATGACCCGGAGACGGGCAGCGGCCTTCGGTTCTTCGCGGATTTCGTGGATCGCTACAGCGCGACGACGCTGCGGCGGCTCCGCGGGTTCGAGATGAGCGAGCTCGAGTTCTATTCGTGGTGGCCGATGCGGCTGCTGCTGGTGCTGTTCGTGTTGAACCTCGCGGTGGCGACGATCCGGCGGATCGAGTTCACGTTCAAGAACATCGGCGTGCTGACGGTGCACACGGGGATCATCGTCATCGCGCTGGGCAGCGTGTATTACCAGTCGCTCAAGAAGGAGGGCGACACCCTGCTGCGGGCGGGGATGCCGGATGCATCCGGCAAGCCGGGCATCGGGCCGCCGGTGCGGGGGTTCTACGACAATACCTATGTGGCGTTGTGGGTGGCCCAGAACCGCGGGGGGGCGCCGGTGTGGGACCCTCGTCCGCTGCACGGTGTGCCGAGGTACAACGATTACGGTCTGAACGCGGCTCCGCCGATCGCCGATGGGGCATTGGTGATCGGCCCGGCCGAGCGGGTGTGGGCGGACCCCGGCCCGCCTCTGGACCTTCCGGTGCCGGGTTCTTCGGTGCTGGACCCGTCGACGGGCAAGCCGCGGGTGGACGCGGACATCTCGATGCGGATCGTGGGCTACGCGGCGTACGCGGAGCCGGCGCACAGCACGATCGCGTTGGAGGGGTCGGCTCTCGAGAAGATCCCGCCCGATGTGCGCACGCCGCTGCGGGTGATCGAGTTGCTGAGCCGGGTGCCCGACGCGTCGGGTGTGGTTTCGAACCCGGACAAGCCCGTGTTCACGTTTTCGCTCAAGCCGACGGTGCCGGCGGGTCGGATCAGCGAGGGCAGCGCGATCGCGGTGGAGTATGTGATCGGGATGCCGGCATCGCGGCGTGCGGATTTGCTGGAGACGATCCCGCCGGGGTCGCGGTACGCGTTGGTGGTCGAGGTGCCGGGCGCGGTGGACGGCGGGGGCGATCCGGTGCGGGTGGTGTTGCCCGCTGAGCCGGGTGGCGGCGAGGCGCGTCCGGTGGGTTCGACGGGTTGGAAGGTGCGTGTGCAGCAGGTGATGCCGCAGCCGCCTTTCCCGATCATCACGAAGGGGTACGAGGGTGCGTCTTCGAGCATGGCGATCGTGGAGCTCACGCCGCCGGGGGGTGGTGAGCCTTTCCAGCGGTGGGTGTATCACCGGTTCGGGGAGATCGATCAGGACCTGCACCCGGGGGCGGGCGGCCGGCCGGCGCGGACGGACGCGGACCCGGCGATCCGTGTGTCGCTGATCGACGCGTCGAAGCTGCAGCTGTATTTTGATGAGCAGAAGGACGGGCGGATCGACCTGATCGTGCGCGAGCCGGGGGGCGGGGCGCGGGTGATCGAGGGCATCGGCGTGGGCGACCGGATCGCGGACGTGGTCGACAAGATCGACTTCCGCGTGGCGGGGGCGTACGCGCACGCGGTGGATTTCGAGCACCCGGTGCCGGTGCCCGAGGCGGAGCGCAACAAGAAGGAAGTGGGGATGCACACGCGGTCGCTGCTGGGGGTGGAGGTGTCTGCGGACGACCCGGCGGGGGGGCGGTTCACGACGGTGGTGTGGGTGCCGTTCGTGCAGTATCTCGGTCTGGACTCGGACATGCAGCGGGAAGTCGTGCTGCCGGGCGGGCGTCGGCTGACGCTGCAGTTCGGGCGTGTGTGGCACCCGTTCCCGACATTCGCGTTGCAGCTGAAGGATTTCGAGATGATCGCCTACGACCACCGCGGGGCGCCGCGGGATTATCAATCGGTCGTGCGGGTGAGCCCGACGGTGCAGAACGCGGATTTCGAGGCGTTCGAGCACGTCGTGAAGCTGAACGCGCCGCTGCGGGCGCCGTACATGTGGTCGGACAAGAGAAGCTGGCTTTCGAACATGGTGGTGCGGCTCGTCAACGGGCTGAACCCCAACGAGTTCAAACTGAGCCAGTCCGGCTGGGACCGCGACGGGTGGATGCAGACGCAGCAGATGGTCGACGCGGGGCAACTCAAGCGGCCGTTCGCTCGGTACACGATCCTGCAGGTGGGCAACAACCCGGGGATCCACGTGATCGCGCTGGGGGGTGTGCTGATGGCGATCGGGATCCCGTGGGCATTTTATGTCAAGCCCTGGCTGGTCAAGCGTGAGAAGCGTCGGCTGGCCGCGGCGCATGCCGGAAAGAAACAAAAGAAGCAACCATCGCCGGGGGGCGGCGGGAGAGGAAAGGATCAGGCATGAACACGATCCGATTGGTACTGGTTCTCGCGGCGTTGCTGGTCGTGTCGTCGGTCGCGTCGACGGCGGAGGCGCAGGAGCCGGCGGGCGCCCCCGTGCAGGAGCCGGTGGTGCAGGCGGGGCCCGCGGGCAACACACACCCGGCGGGGCGTTTGCTCGCGCGGTCGGCGTCGGCGCCGAACCCGTTCGGCGTGCCGTCGGGCGCGTCGACCATGGACGAGGCGGCCAAGGCGGCGTTCGCGCGGGCGGTCGATCTGTCGCCCCTGCGCGACCTGGCGGTGCAGCACAACGGTCGTGTGAAGATCCTCGACACGCTGGCGAGAGAAACGGTGTCGGCGTTGACGGGGCGTCGCGACTTTGTCGACTTCATCCACCACGAAAACGGGGAGATCGAGAAGGTCAAGTACGACCCGCTGTTCACGATGCTCGACATGATGATCGACCCGGCGTACTACGTCCACAAGCCGCTGATTCATGTGAACTATCTGCCGCTGCGCGAGGCGTACCTCGAGCTCGCGTTCCCCGACGACCCCGACGCGCAGCTGCGCTGGAAGAAACTCACCCGCGTCTCGCCCGCGATGGTCGAGACGCTCGGGGGGATGATCTTCGACGCCTACGGCGACTCGCCGCCCTTCCGCGAGGGCATCCAGCGGGCCGAGAACGCCAACGACCTGTTCACGTTCGGCGTCAACAACCTGCTGATGATCGCACCCGAGTCAAGGGATCAGCCCTGGCGGCACCTGGCGACGGCGCCCGCGGGCTCGCCGGTGGCGGATGCGGCGGCGCGGCTGGGCGCGGCCTGGCGCGCGGGCGACGCGGCGGGGGTGAACGAGGCGGTGAAAGCGCTGGCGGCGGCGCTGCCGACGATCAACCCGGAGCAGTACCCGACGACGAAGCGTGCGCTCGAACTGACCTACAACCGCGCCAACGCCTTCGAGTGGGGCTACTGGGTCTATCTGCTGTCGCTGCTGGCGCTCGTGCTCGCGTTCGGCACGGGGCGGAAGTGGCTGATCGTGACGGGGGTCTCGCTGCTGGTCGCGGCGCTGGCGCTGCACGCGTTCGGGTTCACGATGCGGTGCCTGGTGGCCGAGCGGTTCGCGATCCAGAACCAGTTCGAGTCCATGACGGGGCTGAGCCTGTTCGCGGTGCTCGTGGGGCTTGTGATCATGCTCGTGCGCAAACAGTGGCTGTTCGGTGCGGCGGCGGCGGCGTGCGGGTTCCTCGTGCTCATCTTCGCCACACAGACGGCCATCCCCGGCAAGGAGATCGGGCGCGAGGCGGCGATCCTCAACACGTCGGTGCTGCTGAAATACCACGTCACGACAGTGCTCACGAGTTACGGGCTGATCACGCTCGGGTTCGTGTGCAGCGTGTTCTATCTGGCGACGCACTACGGCGCGAAACTCATGGGCACCCGGGCGACCCCCGCGCTGGCGGCCGGCGCTGTCGGCGCGCTCGGGGGTGGCGAAGCGGGCGCCGCGGCCGGCGGGAAAAGCCCGACGCTCGCGCGCACGCTCGCGGACCTCGACACGGCTCAGATGACCATCCTGCAACTCGCGTTCTGGACGCTGGGCGTGGGCATCCTGCTCGGGGCGTGGTGGGCCGACCATTCGTGGGGGCGGTGGTGGGCGTTCGACCCGAAGGAGACCTGGGCCCTGCTGACGTGGATCGTCTACCTCATCGTCATCCACGTGCGGTTCGCCGTGAAGAACAAGGGGCTGGTGACGGCGTGGCTGAGCGTCGCGGGTTTCGGGGTGATGCTGTGGACGTATTTCGGGGTCAACCTGTTGCTGCCGGGCTTGCACGCGTACGCGTAGGTTGACGCATCAACGAGCCGCGACCGTGAGGGAGCGGTTTCTTGGAGATGATTCCCGCTCACTGTCGGTCGTGTTCGTTGTGGGTGGTCTTGGATCGTTTTCCAAGGTCACGGGTTGATCGTGAGAAGTCCGCTTTCTCATGGGGATTTCTCGGTAAGGCTTCACGCTCCAAAATATGGATTCCAGATCATTCTCGTGCTTTCCGGAACAAGAACCGGGCGCGAGCACGGGTGCTCCCTCTCCCCGCCTGCGGGGAGAGGGCTGGGGTGAGGGGCTCCGTACTCTTCTTTCTCTCTTCATTCTGTCGCACGCGTCGATCGGCGAGGCATGAAGAATGGGAAGAGATAAAAGCCCCTCACCCGCCGACGCTGGCGCGTCGTCGACCTCTCCCCGGCGACCGGGGAGAGGTGGAACGGCATCCCTTTGTCCTCACCACGAGCCCCGGACGCGGAAAAGCCCGTGGACCAAGAACAATCACCCGGGCTCGCGCCCTGGTCTGGTTGATGCACACGGGTTATTCTTGGGATTCATATGACTATCCTGCACCATGCCCGGTTCGCGGTTCGTCCAGTTTGCCCGTCCGGCCGAATCGCTCGCTCGGTCCCTCCTCGGCTGCACCCTTGTCCGCGTTACCGATGACGGCGTCCGGCTCGCCGGGCGGATCGTCGAGACCGAGGCGTACTGCGGGCCCGAGGATCAAGCCGCCCACTCGCGCAACGGGCACCGCTCGGCCCGCAACGAGGTGATGTACGGCAAGCCCGGGCTCGCATACGTCTATTTCACCTACGGGATGCACCACTGCATGAACGTGGTGTGCGGGGCGGTCGATGAGCCGGTGGCGGTGCTGCTCCGGGCGCTCGAGCCGGTGGAGGGGATCGGGCGGATGTTCGTCAACCGCGCGGGGGCCAAACCCCGCAAGCACCCCCTGCGCGAGCGTGATCTGTGCTCGGGCCCGGCCCGGCTGTGTCAGGCGATGGAGATCGACCTGGGCCTGAACGGGCTGGACCTGACTTCGGACAAACGGATGTGGATCGAGCCACGGGAGGAGCCGCCGGCGGATGTCGTCAACACGACGCGGGTGGGGATCGGGGAAGCGGGCGAGTGGGTCGAGGCGCCGCTGCGGTGGTACATCGGGGATAGTGCGCACGTGAGCCGGCGGTGAAGGTCCGATCATGGGCGGGAACCCGCACGCGCGTGGTGTGTTGCGGTGAAGGCGGTGGACCCGCGGGCGGTGTTTCCTACTATTGATGGTGCAACGGATGGGGGGTGGGCCGCGTATGGTGAGTGGATCGCGGCGTCGCCGTTGCTGATCGGGAGGCAAGCCTTGCCCGAGTTCGATCTCAAGACGATCATGGAGAAAGCGGGGGGATATTCCCCGGGCGCGTACGCGTTTATCCGCGACGGGCTGGGTCACACGGTCGAGATGGTGCACGGCCCTGACGCGGCGGCCATGCCGGCGGACGAGGACGATGAATCGAGGCATGTCTCGGGCCGGCAGCTCTGTCTGGGGTTGCGGGATTATGCGCTGCGTCGGTACGGGTTGCTGAGCAAGACGGTGCTGAACCACTGGGGGCTGTACAGCACGGAGGACTTCGGCAAGATCGTGTTCGCGCTTGTCGACGCGGGTCTGATGCGCAAGACCGACGAGGATTCGCTCGAAGATTTCCAGGGTGTGTTCGACTTCGACGAGGAGTTCTCGGGTTCACTCGAGGACGTGATCGGGATGTCGGATTGAACCGCCGGGCGGGGCGGTGAACACCTTGCGCCCGGGTCTCGTTTCGGGGAAACTTCTCTGCACCACCGACAAGGAGCCGCGACCGGGAGGGAGCGGTCTTCCCATGGTCAACAACGAACGTGGGAAACGATTCTGTGACGTTTGTATTGAACCTTGACGCCCGGTGTTGTTGGTCTGCGTGATGTCGAGACAGGCGGGGCGTTTGCCCCACTGGGGGATGAAAGCCCTCGCTTCCGCTCGGGCCTCTTTGTAGGGATGAGGAGACGTGGGAGAGACGGGCTGGAAGCCCGTCCCACGAGGGGAAGGAGAGAGATGGAGAGACGGGCTGGAAGCCCATCCCACGAGGGGAAGGAGAGAGATGAAGAGACGGACTGGAAGCCCATCCCACGAGGGGAAGGAGAGAGATGGAGTGACGGGCTGGAAGCCCGTCCCATCGAGAGAGAGGAGATGGAGAAGAGACAGGCGGGATGCCTGTCCCACCGGAAGATGAATGTCATCACTCCGCGGGACCGGACGGGCCGGTCGCGGTAGACTGCCCGGCATGAGCGACGCAGACGGGAACGGCGAGGGGCGCGTGACGTGGCGGGATCTGCACCTGTGGCAGATCCAGCCGGTGCGGGATGTGCTGCTGGCGCTGGCGGTGGTGGGGCTGTTCTGGCTCGGGAAGAAGATCAGCGTGGTGACGGTGCCGCTGCTTCTGGCGGTGTTGCTGGCGTATCTGTGCGAGCCGGTGATCCGGTGGATGGAACGCCGGACGAGCCTGCACCGACGCGGGGCGGTGGTGACGCTGCTGGCGCTGCTCGTGCTGCTGGTGGTGGTGCCGACGCTCGCCGGCATCAGCCTCGGCGTGGCCCAGACGGCGACGCTGCTTTCGAGCACGGCGAGCAGGATCGAGCTGGTGTATCAGTCGGTGCAATCACCGGGCGACCGAGTGCTCGAGGGGCGGGTTTCGAACGAAGCGGGCCCGGCGTGGTCATGGATGCGTGACCAGATCGCCGACAGCGCGCAGCGTGACGAGCTGGACCGGGTGCTCGAGATGGTGGGGGCCTGGCTGCGTAATAGCACGTGGTCGCTTCTCGGCGCGACGGCCAGCGTGGGCGCGGGGGCGCTGCGATCGGCGCTGCGGGTGGTGGGGGGGGTGTTCACCTTCGCGTTCGGCGTGTTCCTGACGGGGTTCTTTTTCTACTTCGTGGCGACGGGGTGGTCATCGTTGCGGATGCTGTCGCTGCGTGTGTTGCCGGACAGCCACCGCGAGCGGATCATCGACCTGGCGCGGAAGTTCGACGCGGTGATCTCGGGGTTCGTCCGCGGGCGGCTGACGATCGCGTTCGTGCAGGCGGTGTTCTTTTCCGTGGCGTACTGGATCATCGGCGTGCCGGCGGCGTTGATCATCGGGCCCTCTGTGGCGGTGCTTTCGATCGTGCCGTATCTCGCGTTGATCGGGATCCCGGTGTCGATCGTGCTGCTCTGGCTGGAGGGGCACACGGGTGTCCGCGGCGCGTGGTGGTGGGTTCTTGGGGCGCCGTGCGTGGTGTACTTCATCGGGCAGGCGTTGGACGATTATGTGCTGACACCCGCGATCCAGGGAAAGAGCACGAACATGGACACGCCGACGATTTTGTTCGCGTCGCTCGCCGGGGGGGCGTTGCTGGGTGTGTTCGGCATGCTGATCGCGATCCCGATCGCGGCGTGTTTGAAGATTTTGATCGTCGAGGTGTTCTGGCCCCGTTTCCGCGAGTGGGCCGAGGGCCGGGCGAGCGACCCGCTCCCGATCGAGGGTGCGGGTGAGTGAAGGCTCCCGAGACAATCCGTGTGCTTTGACAGGCCCGTGCGCAAGGGCGGGTGTGGGGCGAAAACTTCTTCTCCATACTTCGTCGATCGGGGTGTGCAGGAGAGAGAGGAGAAAATGAAGCCCCTCACCCCGGCCCTCTCCACGCAAAGCCGGGGAGAGGGAGCACCCGCGCTCGCGCCCGGGCCTCGTTCCGGAAAGCACGAGAACCCGGAGGCCGGGGCAGAGCCGGCTGATTCAGCCAAAAAGGTTGTGCTGGATGATGCAGCGGATGGCTTCGAGTCCGTCGCGCCAGCCTATTTTCTTGCCCTCTTCGTAGGTCCGGCCCGCGTAGGAGATCGGGATCTCGTAGATGCGGATGGGGCGGGGCGGGGC
>JALWOY010000226.1 GCA_027083355.1 Phycisphaerales bacterium
CCTCCCGGGGCCTCCCCGCCAACGCGTCCCACCCGATCCCCCCCGTACCGCGGCTGTCGGATTCTTCCCCGCCGGGGCCGATCGACGCCTCGATCTGACGCCGCACCGCGTCCAGATCCGCCTTGCCCGTCTGCCCGATGGGCACCTCTCCGAGCACGCACAAAACGTCGGGCACAAGGTGCCGGGGCACACGGCCGGAAAGCCACACCCGCAACGCCTCCGGCGATACGGGTTCGCCCGGGCAGGTGTAGCCCGCCGCGAGACGATTGATGTCCGACCTGTCGCCGAGGACAAACGCAAAGACGCGGTCGATCCGCTCGTGCGCCCCGATCTGTGCCTCCACCTCGGCCAGTTCGATCCGGTGCCCGCGCACCTTGACCTGCCTGTCGAGCCGGCCGATGAACTCGATCACTCCGTCGGCCCGACGCCGGACCTGATCGCCCGTGCGATACCACCGCTCCCCGTCCCGCTCGACAAACCGCGCCCGCGTGAGCGAATCGTCGCCGATATAACCCAGCGCCACGCCCGAGCCCCCGGCCAGCAGCTCGCCCTCGTCGGCGGGCCGGTCGGCCTCGTCGACAATCAGCACGTCCGTCCCACGGATCGCCCGCCCGATCGGGATCCCCGCCGGGTTGTGGGTGTCCTCGATCGTGATCGTGTGGCAGCACGTAAACGTCGTGTTCTCGGTCGGGCCGTACCCGTTGATCAGCCGGATTCCCGGCCACCGTTCGAGGAACCGCTGCGCGTGCTCGGGCGACACCCGCTCGCCGCCCGTCATGACCTGCCGCATCCCCTCGAACGCCGCCGGCGCGTCGTCCACGATCGCGTTGAACAGCGAAGACGTCAGCCACGCGTCCGTCGCCCCGCTCGAACGCATGATCCCCGCGAGCCGGTGGATCGAGGGGAGTTCCTCCGCGACCGTCACGCAACGACCGCCGTTCAGCAAAGGGGCCCAGATCTCGACGGTTGACGCGTCGAACGACACCGCTGAGACGTGCAGCCACGAACGGCCCGGCCCCGTCTCGAACGCGTCCTGATCCACCACGAGACGGACCACAGCACGGTGAGGAACCACCACCCCCTTCGGCTCGCCCGTCGTCCCCGAGGTGAACATGATGTAGCAGGGCGATTCCGGCCCGATCTCGGGTGCTTCAAACCCCCCCGGGGATTCCTCGATCAGTTCCCCCACCGAGATCCCGCCCGCGCCGATCGTCAGCGCCGGGTCGACGATCGCCCGCAGTTCCGCAATCCGCGCCCCCGGCCAGCGCGGGTCCACCGGCACATACACCCCGCCCGCGCGCACAACGCCGACCACCGCGACCAGATACTCCAGCCCCCTGGGCAATGCCACCATCACCCGGTCGCCGGGCCGCAGACCGTGCGCCAGCAACGCCCCCGCGACCGCCCCCGACCGCGCCGTCAGATCCGCATAGGTCAGGGAGTCATCCCCCTCGACCGCCGCCACGGAATCGCCGGATCGCGAAGCCGACCATTCGAACGCCGACGCCACGCTCGATCGGGCGGTATCATCCGCATTGTTCCATATTTGATCGGGTTCGCCCGGCTCCAAGAAAATTCCCTTCCTCAACCACAATACGGCTCTTTTCTTCGGCGAATTCCGGGGCTGTGTTCGTTCCACCTTCCACGTGTCCCGGGGAGCCTCCCGCCCGACCGCGCGGGGCGCGGTCCACCGCGCCGATATTGCCACCTGGACAGGGAAATCCCCGATCCCGGTGCCCGGCCGAGGCGTTGGTGCCGCGATGCCGTGATTGCCCCAGCCCGGCGATTGTCCCGGCCACCGGGCCGTACACTCGCCCATGCTCACCGCGCGCGACATTGTCGACGCCGTTACATCACGCAGGACATGCGCCGCCGAGGTCGTGGCGATGGCACTCGGGCGCATCGACGAACTCAACCCGCGCCTCAACGCCCTGACGCAGGTCTTCCACCAACGCGCCGCCGAGCAGGCGAGGGCCGTCGACATCCGCGTCGAGAGCGGGGAGGAACTCCCTCTCGCCGGCGTGCCCGTCGTGCTCAAGGACAACATCTGCCTCGCCTGGGGGCGGACCACATGCGCCAGCCGGATGCTCGAACACTACCGATCCCCCTTCACCGCCACCGCCGCCCAGCGCCTCATCAACGCCGGCGCGGTCGTCGTCGGCAAGGCCAACCTCGACGAGTTCGCCATGGGCGCCTCGGGCGAGCATTCCGTCTTCGGCCCCGCCCGCAACCCCCACGACCATGCGCGCACCTGCGGCGGGTCGTCCTCCGGGTCCGCCTGCGCCGTCGCCGCGGGCATGGTCCCGCTCGCGCTCGGCTCGGACACCGGCGGCTCGATCCGCCAGCCCGCCTCCCACACCGGCACCGTCGGGTTCAAGCCCACCTACGGCCGAGTCAGCCGATGGGGCCTCGTCGCCTTCGCCTCCAGCCTCGACCAGATCGGCCCGATGGCGACCACCGTCACCGACGCCGCACTGGCCTACTCGATCATCGCGGGACGCGACGCCAACGACCTGACGAGTTCTTCCCGTGATCCCGGCGACCCTCTGGCCGACATCGAAACCCCGATCGAATCCCTCCGCGTGGGGGTGCCGGCGGTGGCAACGGTGGGGGGAGAGGTGGGGAGGACGCCGAGTTCACCGAGCGCCCACCCCGCCGTCGCCGCCGCACTCCGAAAAGCCGCCGACGCCCTCCGCGACGCGGGCGCCGAGATCGTCGAGATCGGACTGCCCCACACCGAGCACGCCGTCGCCGCCTACTACCTCATCGCCCCGGCCGAGGCGTCGAGCAACCTTGCCCGCTTCGACGGCGTCCGCTACGGCCGACGCGCGGAGAACCCCGCAGATCTCGAAGACCTCTACGTCCGCTCGCGCACCGAGGGCTTCGGCCCCGAGGTCCGCCGGCGCATCATGCTCGGCACCCACATCCTTTCGAGCGGCTACTACGACGCCTACTACACCACCGCCCTCAAAGCACGCCGGGTCATCAAAGCCGGCTACGACGCCCTGCTGGAACCGAAGCCCCGAGAGCCGGGCGATCACGCCGAATCAGACTCGACCGCACCGTGCGATGCACTCCTCATGCCCGCCGCCCCGGGGCCGGCATTCCGACTCGGAGAAAAGACCGACGACCCGCTGGCGCTCTACCTCGAAGACGTCTACACCGCCGGCGTCAGCCTCGCCGGGCTCCCCGCGATCACCGTCCCCGTAGACAACGCCGAGGTCGAGGGCTCCACCCTCCCCGTCGGTGTGCAGCTCGTCGCGTCGGCATGGGCCGAGGACCGCCTGCTCCGCGTCGCCCGGATGCTCGAAAAACAGATCACGGCAACGCCCGTTTGAGACCGCGCCGGCACACGCCCGCCCCCGGGTTCATATGGGCGTGTCGGACGCGGTGCAACCCAAAGAGCCCCAAGCGTCAGCGCGGGGCCGAACCCCGGTCCGTCACCAAATAGCACTGGACCCCCGCGGCCCCTCGCTCGCGCTCGGGGCTCTTTTTCTATGCCGCACAGCCACGCTCCTATACAATGAGGCGCCACCGATCCGTTGGAAGGAGCACCCCCATGCCGTTCGACCCCATCCAGTCCCTCGCCGACGCCCGCCACGAATTCGGCGAGCACGGCGGCGTCAACATGTCCATCGAGCAGTCCACCACCTTCACCGTCATGCACGCCACCACCATGCCCGACATCTTCGGCGGGGTCGTCGGGCCGGACGACGAACGCGGCGGGTGTTATCTCTATGGCCGGCACTTCAACCCCACCGTCTACACCCTGGGCCGCTACCTCGCCGCGCTCGAGGGCACCGAGGCCGCCTACTGCACCGCCTCGGGCATGTCCGCCATCGCCGGCGCCGTTATCCAGCTGTGCAAGCCGGGTGACGAGATCATCTCCGCACGCACCATCTACGGCGGCACACACGCGCTCTTCGAGAACTTCCTGCCCGATCGGCTCGGCGTCAAGGTCCACTTCGTCGACGCCGCCGACGCCGACCAGGTCCGCGACGCCATGACCGAAAAGACCCGCCTCGTCTACGCCGAGACCGTCGCCAACCCCACGCTCGACGTGGCCGACATCCCGGCGCTCGCCGAGGTCGCCCACGCCGGCGGCGCGCAACTCATCATCGACAACACCTTCAGCCCGCTGATTGTTTCCCCCGCGCAGCTCGGCGCCGACATCGTCATCCACTCGATGACCAAGTTCATCGGCGGGTGTTCCGACATCATCGCGGGCGCCATCTGCGCCTCCAAAGATTTCATCACCTCACTCATGGACCCGCACACGGGCGCCCTCATGCTCCTCGGCCCGACCATGCACCCCGCAGTCGCGTTCGACCTCGCGCTGCGTATGCCCCACCTCGGCCTCCGCGTCGCCGAGCACAGCCGACGCGCCATGCTCTTCGCCACACGCCTCAAGGAACTCGGGCTGCCCGTCGTCTACCCGGGGCTCTCCGACCACCCCGGCCACGAACGCCTGAAATCCATGATGAACGAGGGCTTCGGGTTCGGCGGGCTCTTCGGCCTCGACGCCGGCACACGCGAGAACGCCTTCGCCCTGCTCGACACGCTCCAGAACAAATACAAGTTCGGCTACGACGCCGTCAGCCTCGGCTATTTCGAGACGCTCATGTCCTGCTCGGGCGCGTCCACGTCGAGCGAACTCAGCGAGGAAGAGCAGCGCGCCGCCGGCATCCTCCCCGGCTACATCCGATTCTCCATCGGTTATACCGGGGATGTCGAACGCCGATGGGACGAGTTCAAAAGTGCCCTCAAGGACGTCGGCATCCTGACCGGGACCACCGCCTGATCATCGCTCCGACAAAGAGCCCCAAGCGCCGGCGCGGGGCAAATCACCGACGAAAAAGAGCCCCAAGCGTCAGCGCGGGGCCAAGCTCCGGCCCGTCACCAACAGCACAGACCCCCTGGCCCCTCGCTCATGCCCGGGCTCTTTTCCTATGTCGCGTAGTGACGTTCCCGAACCAGAAAGAGCCCCAAGCGTCAGCGCGGGGCCGAATGGCGGACGGGGGTGCATCAAGGCGGAAACTTTCGCCCTGTTTGCTCACGCCCCGTGCGCGCGCCGGATGATCTCGTTCATCTGCTCGGTTTCCAGCCCGAGCTTGCGCCCGAAGCGGGTGAGCAGTTTGCGTTCCGCCGTCGGCACGTCGGGGTCCAGCCTCGCCATTCGGTACAGCGTCTCGAACACCCCGGCCGGGTCCTTGTGCACCATCCGCAGCTGGCTGTCGCGGAACGACTCGTCGCTGATCGCGAGATCCATCATCGCGTCCAGTGACGCCGCCCCGACGCCGATCTCGTCCGCCATCTTTTTCAGGGATTCCCGCTCGCGCTGCGAGATCTCCCCGTCCGCGCCGGCGATGCAGCACGCGGCTTTCAGGATCTCCACCCGTTCGATCAGCATCGGACACCTCCCGCGTCTGCACGGATTGTCCCGTCGCCGACGCCCCCGGGCGACCCGGACCCGCATGAATATGACATTTTCTGAACACGGCCCGATCAGCCATGCACGTCGAGATGCTTGCCGCGGGCCTTGAGGCGCTGCTCGGCCGCGTCGCGTGCCTCGCGTTCGGCCTGCACCCCGGCCCACTCATCGCCCCGGCTCGCCAGATCCTCGAAATACGCCCGCCGGCGTTCGTGCCGCTCCGCGATCGCCCGCGCATCGGCCCGCTCGCGCTCTTCGATCCGCCGCAACCGCTCGGCCTCACGCTCGCGTTTCTGCTGTTCCTCGACCCGCCGGGCCCGGTTCTCTGCCATCCGCTTGAGCGACGCGTCGATCACGTCGCCCATCACGCGCGACTCCTCCGCACGCACCGACGCCATCAACAGATCGGCCTTTCCGGGTTCGCGGACCATACCCCGCACGCCTCGACCCGGCGCACCGCCCGCTTCAGCCCGATCCACGACGGGGCGAAAAATCGACCCCCGCCCGGCATCTCTGCACCGGGACCCCCCGGATAACGGGGTGACGACCCGCTGGATTCATCACGACGATCCGCTAGAGTGGACTCCCGGCAGGGCCGATCTTGCGGCCGAGACCCCGACGGGATCGAAGACATGGACGACGACGCCTCCGAACCCCCCTCGAAGAACGACGACGACCCCGGCCCGGAACACCACGCCCGGTTCGACCTCATCGATCCCGGGCAACACCTGACGGAGTCGCAACGCGCCGAGATCCGAACACTCGTCGAGGGCGCCCTCGCGATCATCGGACGCCCAGGCGAGGTCCGCGCGCGGATCGTCGGCGACGAAGAAATGGCCGAAGCACACGCCCGCTATAAAGATGTCCCCGGAACAACAGATGTGCTGACGTTCGATCTCTCCGAACAAGATCCCCTCGACATCGACCTGCTCGTCTGTGCACACGAAGCCGAACGACGAGCCGAAGAACTCGATCACCCCGCGACGCACGAACTGGTCCTCTACATCATCCACGGCGTCCTGCACTGCGTCGGTTTCGACGACGCGTCGCCCGCCGACGCCGAGGCCATGCACCGCGAGGAAGACCGCATCCTGTCCGCCGTCGGGCTCGGGCCGGTCTTCTCATCAGGGCGGGAGGGCGAACCATGATCCCCGCGGCGTGGTTCTGGACGGCGACCGGCGCGGCCATGATCGGCGCGGTGCTCTCGGCTGTGCAGGGGGCGCTGCGGACCGTCACCCGTGTCGCGCTCGAGGACATCGCCGGCCCCAGGCGCACCGGCAACGGCGACGAGCAGCATCTCTCGCCGCAGCTCGAATCCATCCTCGACGACCTGCCCGGGCACACCGCCGCCGTCGCCGTCCCGCGGGTCATCTGCAACCTCATCGTCGGGATCGCCTCGGTGCTCTGGATCTCGGGCCTCCGCGGCTCATCCTCGGTCACGCTCGTCGATGCCGTGCTCGGGGTTCTGGTTTCGGGTGTGGTGATCTGGCTCACCGGCGTGGTGCTCCCGCTCGCGCTCGCCGAGCACGCCGCCGCCCGGGTCGTGGCGGTTTTCGCCCCGTTCGTGCGCGCGCTCGCGGTGGCGCTCGCGCCCCTGCGGGCGATGGTCGCCTTCACCGACGAGGTCGTCCGCCGCCTGGCGGGCGGGCCGCCCCGCGACACCCCCGAGGCACGCGAGGCCGAGTTGCTCAGCCTCGTCGAGGAATCCGAGCGCGAGGGCGACCTCGACGAGACCGAACGCGAGATGATCGAGGCCGTCGTCGAGTTCCGCTCGACCACCGTCGAACAGATCATGACCCCGCGCACGGAGATCCAGGGCATCGAATACACCGACGATTTCAACGCCGTCAAGGAGGCCGCCAGGAGCACCTCGCACAGCCGCGTCCCCGTCTACAGCGAGAGCCTCGACACCGTCGTCGGCGTGCTCTATTTCAAGGATCTGCTCCGCTGGCTTATCTCCGACGACGCGGACCCCGCCGCGTTCCGGCTCCGCGACATCCTCCGGGACGCAACCTTTGTCCCCGAGACCAAGACCGTCCGCGAGCTGCTCACCGAACTGCTCGAACAGAAGGTCCACATCGCCTTCGCCACCGACGAGTACGGCGGGCTCTCCGGCCTCGTCACCATCGAGGACATCATCGAGGAGGTCTTCGGCGAGATCCGCGACGAGTACGAACCCGAGGAGGACGACTCCCCCCAGGTCGTGCTCGACGAGGCGTCACGCTCCGCCCGCATCGACGCCCGCGCCGACGTCGACGACGCCAACGACGAACTCGAATCCATCGGCCTGCACATCCCCGAGAGCGAAGACTGGGACACTGTCGGCGGGTTCGTCATCACCACCATGGGGAAAATCCCCGAAGCAGGGGAAAAACTCCAACACGACGGCATCCTCGTCACCGTGCTCGAAGCAGAACCAACCAGAGTCCTCCGGATCAGCGTTGAACCCGCCCATTCAGGCGAGTAAACCGACCCTATCGATGTTCAGCCCGGCATTTGACCTCGCCCGAGCCATACGGGTGATTGAAACGGTTCCACATTCCGATCTCTCGATGCGGGCCGTACCGTGGGTGCGGCCGGCGACGGAGGCGGCCATGCGGAGAGCGGGCGAGGATCATGGGCGCAGCACGGATCTGTGCTACCGCTACGCCCTCGACCACACCGCTATCGTGGCCATCACCGACCGCGCCGGAACGATCACCTATGTCAACGACAAATTCTGTGCCATCAGCGGATACACACGTGAAGAATTGATCGGGCAGAATCACCGCATCCTCAACTCCGGCACGCACCCGCGTTCCTTCTTCGCCGAGATGTTCCGCACGATCGCCCGGGGCCGGACATGGCGCGGCGACGTCTGCAACCGCGCCAAAGACGGGTCCCTCTACTGGGTCGACACCACGATCGTCCCCACACCCGGGCCCGACGGCCGGATCGAGTCCTATGTCGCCATCAGGCAGGACATCACCGAACGTAAAGTGAGGGAATCCGAGGCGAGCGATGCGGTCGACCGCATGCGGGCCGACTGCGAGGCCAAGAGCGAGTTCCTCGCGAACATGAGCCACGAGATCCGCACGCCGATGAACGCGATCCTCGGTTACGCCGAGCTGCTCAAGGAAAAACAGCTCACGCCCGAAGAGCACGACGACCATGTCGAAACGATTCTCCGTAATGGTCGGCACCTGCTGGCGATCATCAACGACATCCTCGATATGTCGAAGATCGAGGCCGGCAAAATGCAGATCGAGCGCATCGGGGTCTCGCCGATCGAGATCCTGATCGATTCGATCTCTCTGATGCGGGTCCGCGCCGAGGGCAAGGGGATACCGCTCGAGCTCGAGTTCGAGACACCCGTCCCCGCGGCGATCACGTCCGACCCGGTCCGGCTCCGTCAGATCCTCCTCAATCTGATCGGCAACGCGATCAAATTCACCGAGGTCGGTGGGGTCCGCGTCCTCGTCGGGATCGAGGACCCGGGCAGCGAGAACCCCCTGCTCCGCGTCGAGGTCGCCGACACGGGGATCGGGATGTCCCGCGAGCAGGTCGATTCGCTCTTCAAACCGTTCGAGCAGGCCGATACCTCGACAACACGCCGCTTCAGCGGCACCGGGCTGGGGTTGCATATCTCGTCACGACTGGCGCAGATGCTCGGCGGGGACATCATGGTGCAGTCCGAGCCGGACCGCGGCAGCTCGTTCATCGTCCGAATCCCCACGGGCCCGATCGACGCCGCCTCGCTCATCGACCCGGAGCAGGCATGGGCGCTGCTCCAGCAACAACGAGAGCGCGATGCGCAAAGGACCAATGAAGACCTGAAACCGCTCGAAGGGGTCGCGGTGCTGCTGGCCGAGGACGGCCCGGACAACCAACGGCTCATCTCCCACTTCATCCGCAAGGCCGGTGGTTCGGTCGTGCTCGCCGGCAACGGGATCGAGGCGGTCGACGCCGTCGCCGCCGGGGCCTCGTACGACGTGATCCTGATGGACATGCAGATGCCGGAGATGGGCGGGACCGAGGCGACAGAGAAGATCCGCGCCCTCGGCTGCCGCACACCGATCCTTACGCTCACCGCGCACGCGACCGACCGCGAGCGGGAGATCAGCTTCGCCGCCGGGTGCGACGACTTCCTCACCAAACCGATCCCGCGCGACACACTGATCGACACGATCAGCAAATGGGCCGGCAAGAGCAATCAGCGGGCCGCCTGAACCCGGCCTTTCATACAGATCTCATACGGATTCCAAAGGATTCGCGTGCTTTCCGGAGCGAGAGCCTGATGTCTTTTCCTCCCTCTCCCCGCTGGCGGGGAGAGGGCCGGGGTGAGGGGCTTTTCTCCCTTCCCTCCTCTTTCCCGGTGGGACAGGCGTCCCGACTGTCTCTTCTTCATCTCCTTGTTCTCGTGGGACGGGCTTCCAGCCCGTCACTCCATTCCCTTCATCATCTCGTGGGACGGGCATCTTGCCCGTCTCTCCCTCTCCTCCTCCCCTCAGTAGGACGGGCTTCCAGCCCGTCACTCCTTCGCTTGGGGCTCCTTGTGGTCGATCCTGATTGATGCAGAAAAGAGCCCGGAGCGTGAGGGCCTTTTGCGCCATGCGTGTAAGACTTGCGCTTTCAAAGAGTGAAACCTCTGAACTACCCCCATCATAGCGGATTTTCATCCTGAGCGAGCGGATTTTCTTTGCATTGTCGAGGATTGCGGGCTGGGCGATGCTGCCCGCTGCCGATTCGTTGGGCTGTCGGCGGCTC
>JALWOY010000227.1 GCA_027083355.1 Phycisphaerales bacterium
CACAAACCCCATCGCCGCGTTCTTGCGCACCGCCATGACAGACCTCCGTCCCCCGTCACGATCCGAGCCCCGGAACAACGGCGTCAGCATATCATGCGCGAAGGCGGAGGTTGTTCAGAGGCTCCAAACTGCTGTTTAAGGTGTCCTAGCAGGCCGCGAAGCAATCGCACCGGTTCGAGTCGAACGCTGCGATTCACGAGGATCCGGCGCCCTGATCTGAACGTTTGATCCCGTCTGCCCGATACCTGCCCGAGCCGATCCGACGCCGGGGTGATCCCCGGCAAGAGTCATGCAGGAATGGATTGAATCGGCCTTTGGGCTCGAACATTGACGGGCCGTGACAGGGGACCGGGATCTGTTATACTGCAATCATGGTGGCGTGGAGACAAACTCGTGCCTCCGGGCGTGTCGCGTCGCTCATCGATGCCGACGGCGACGGGATGGTCGACGAGTTCACATACTTCATCTACGCGGGTCAAGCGGCGTGGCAGCTGGTCGAGGAATATCCGTCGGCGGTGTCGGCTACGGGCCGTACAATTGAGCCATGCATTGCATAGCAACCGGCCCGGGCAATCGGGCGGGGTGAAGGGGCGTGGGTAAGCCGAGGATGAAATGAGACGCACCGGTTTCGTGTTTGTGTTGACCTTGCTCGCGGCCACGCTCGGCGGCTGCGTCTCGACCTGGCAGCGGACCTTCGAGGCATCGTCCGCGGCATCGTCGCCGGCACGATTCGAGCCGACAGAGGATGTCGTCATCCGCGGCGTGCCGTGGTCGCGTCTGAACTCGGCCTTGCGTGCGATCGACCGGGAACGGGCCGAGAGCGACATCCACCCGGACGAGTGGCCCCCTTCGAAACAGGCGGCGGAACGCGTCCGTCTCGTCAAGGCCCTCCAGCTCAGCGAGGACCCCGCCAAAGTGGTCATCCTCGGGCGGAGCGTGTTCAGGACGACGCGGGATGTCGACCCGATCGACGGTTCGCTCGAACGCTTCGCACGCTCGATCGGGGCTGATTATGCGATCTGGAGCACGACCTCGCTCGGCAAGGCGCAGACCGTCGAGCAGGAGCCGGTGACGCGGACCGGCTACGCCTCGCGTCGTTTCCGCGACCGCGACGGCCGGCACGACGACGATTCGTTCTGGTACAACGAGACGATCTTCGTGCCCGTCGTGGTCGAGCGTGAGGAGTATGCGTGGGTGGTGTATTACATTCGTGTCTTGCCCTGATCCTCGGTGCTTGGTTCAACCTGAATCCATAACGAGGCCGTCCTGTTGTTTCACGGGGGAAGGATCTCCACGTGGGACGTGGGTGGTTTCGAGGTTCTGCGTCGGCGGGTCGACCGATTCGGGAACGATTGTCATTGATTCCGCCGGCTTGAGCGGCATCCCGGCCCCTCGGCTGGACGCTTTATCGCCGGATTCATCGCGTGATGGTTTGTTCGCCGGGCAAGGGGGAACAGAGCCGGGGTGGATATCGGCGGGGGTGTGGCCCCCAACGAATAACGCCGCGACCGTGTTGATGATCGCGGCGTTGATGCGAATGGGCGCAACAGGACTCGAACCTGTGACCTCTGCCATGTGACGGCAGCGCTCTAGCCAACTGAGCTATGCGCCCGGGTCTCCCTCTCGGGTTTCGATCATAGCCCGTCTGCCGCACGCGGTGTATGCCGTGGGCGGCGATGAAGGCAAGAAAAAAACCGCGAAACGGGGGGCTTCGCGGCGACGGTCGTTGCCCGGCGTCAGGGCTTGGGCATATCGGCGAGTTTGATGTTGCCCCGCTCCTGAAGAGCCATCGCGTTGCCGTCGGGGCCGACCTTCTGGCCGGCGATCCAGACGAACGCGAGGGCCGCGCCCAGGGCGATCAGCGAGAAGAGCATCAGGCCCGTGTACACGTCGGGCTGGGGCTTGCGGATCTGCGGTCCGCCTCCCGGCATCTGCATCCCGAACTGGCTCATGGTCGATCTCCTGGGTACGCGTTACGGGGTCAGCCGGGTCGTCACGCGGTCGCCGGGATGGATCTCCGCCCCGGGGGCCGTCAGCAGGATCTCGGCGATGGAATCCTGAAGATCAACGCGCTTCAGCACAAGGTTGGCGATGAACGTATCCCCGCGGAACACCAGCAGTTTCACGTTCTCACGCATCCGGTCGTTGGCGCCCAGATCCACCTGCACGAGGGTCTTGCCGGTGCCGGGTTCGGTCCGCACGGCCTTGACGGTGCCGAAGATCGGCGGGCCCGAGAGGTTCACGGGGGTGGTCACCCCGGCGTTCTTGGCCGAGAGGGTATTCCCGCCCGCCTTGGCCGACTCGAGATCGGCCCGCAGGGCGGCGAGCTGCTCTTGCAACGCCCGGCTTTCCTGCAGCAGGACCTCGATCTGGCTGGCCTGGTCCGCCACAGTATCTTCGAGCTGGAGCCGTTCATCACGGAAACGCAGCTCGGCGTCGCGGAGCTTGGAGACCTCGTCCTTGTAGCTGGCGATCAACGCCGCCTGTGTTCGGCTCGCCACGCCGAGCTGCCCGATCTGGCCCTCGATCCGCTCCTTGGCGATCACGGCGTCCTCGGCGGCCCGACGCAGACGGTCGTTCTCGGTTTTCAGCGAGTCCATATCTTTACGGAGATCCGCGAGCTGTTGCTCGCGAGACTCGATCTCGCCCATCAGGTTGGCCGTGTCCCGTGCGTGGGCGCTGGCCTGCACCGTCAGGGCGCGGTCGCTCAGGTTGCGCGCCAGGTCCGCATCAATGTACGCCTGGCGGACCGCTTCGGCGTTGTTCGCATAGATCATCGTCGCGGCCGCGAGCATCAGGCTCAGCACGGCGGCCATGACGACGAATACCTTGGTCAGGATGTGCACGGCTTGCTCCTTGGGGGTCCTGCCCCCGTGCGAGGGGCGCTGTCCGGGGGTCCGCCCGCGGGCGGATCTGGCTCCGATGGCACCGTACCCGCTCGCCGCGAGACCGGGCCATCGGGTGGACAGTATAGCGGCTCTTGCCCGCCGTGGGCGACCCTCAGGGCACGATCCCCGCTTCGAGCCGCCCGCCCGGGCTTGTCGCCTCCAGCACCGCGCCCGCCGCCGCGACCCGCACCGCCTCGCTGGGGTCGTCCATCATCGTCCGCAGCGTCGCGAGATCCACCGCACGGCGTGTCTGACCCAGCACGCGGGCCGCCAATGCTCGCTTCAGCGGGTCCTGATCATGGATATATTCCTCCGCGATGAACCAGCCCTCTCGCCGACCCATCCGGCCCACGGCCTCGGCCACGGCAAGCCGGATTTCTGCCGGCATTTTCCGCCCGCCCTGTCGGTACTCAGACAGGTTGATCAGCGACCCGATCGAGCTCTTGTCGCCGAGCCGCCCCAAGATCTGCACCGCGAGCGTCGCCAGTTCCAGCTCGTTCGGGTACGCCGGGTAGAGCGCAGCGCGGATGCCTTCGAGCCCGGAATCATCCCCCAATTTGACCATCGCCTCGGCGATCTGGAGTTCGAGAAGTCGGCGTTGTTCCTCTGTCGCGGTGTTGAGACGCTGGTGGAGGGCCTGGCGGAGCATGGGCAAAGCCGAGTCGTCGCCCAGTTCACCCAGCAGGAACGCCGTTTGTGCCCGGAGCCTCGGATCGGGTGATTCGAGAAGCAGCACACTCATTGGAGTCAGGTCGATGTTCTGCCTCATCGCACGCAGGGCGTACATCGACCCGACCCGGACATACGGAGAGGGGTCACTCAGCAAACCCCTCAGTTGGGGGGCCAGATCCCGGATCCCCGCACGCCCGGCGATGACCGCCGCGACCGCGCGGACCCCCTCGTTCTCGTCGGCGAGCCCGGCCGCCACCGGGCCGCGCAGGCGTGTCCGCGCCGGCATCAGGGCCTCGAGTGCGTTGGCCCGTGTCTGGGGATCATTCGACACCGACAGCGTCTGGAGCACGGTGATCGCCTGTTCACGCAGGGCGGATCGGGCGATGGTGCTCCGGAAAGCGGTGCGTGCCGGCTGAGCCGCGGGTTCGGATGCGGGCCGGGCGGCGGGTTGATCGGCGCGGTCGGCGGTCCGAGGAGCCGTGCAGCCTGCAACAAAGGCGCCCAGCACAAGCAGCCCGACGGTGCGGTAAGTGTGTTTCATGCCGATGTCCCCTTCAGGTCGTGGCCTCGTTCACTCTTGATGTCGTCATCCCGGGCATGATCTGTTCGAATTCGGTGCCCCGGCAGGTACGAGAAAGCAAGCCCGAGGATCGTTGCCGCGAAGAAAATCCAGCCGACCAGTTCCCCGATCCGGGCGTAGACCGTCGATCCGTCGCAGGTCTCGACGGGCGACACCAGCAGGCCCTCACGCCCCGGTTCGAGCGATGCGACGGCGACGCCCCGACGGTCGATCACCGCCGAGATCCCCGTATTGGCGGCCCGGGCCATCGGGGTCGCCAACTCGACACACCGCCACCGAGCGGCGAGCTCGTGCAACGCCCGTCCCCCCGCGGCGTCGTAAAACCAGCCGTCGTTGGTCATGTTGACGATCACGTCCGCACGTCTGCGCCCGTTCTCGCCGAACACCAGCCCGCGGCAGATATCCGAAAGCGTCGCCTCGAAACAGATCGGCGTCACGACCCGGACCACGCCCCCGTCAGACGAAGGAATCGAAAAAACCGTCCGCGATCGTCCCTCGTCGAGGTCGAACCGCATCCCGGACGCGGCGACAGCCAGCAGTTTTTGTTCGAGCCAGGGCCAATTCGAGATGTACGGCATGATCTCGCCGAACGGCGTCAGATGCTGTTTGTCGTACACCGCCGGCTCGACGCGGCCCCGGCGGATCAGAAAAACACTGTTGTATCGGTGATCGCTCTCGTACCGCAGGCCGTCCGGTTCCTCGATGATGCGGAAACCTTCGAACCGGGTCGCCCCGATCAACAGAGGAACGCCGAGCGTTTGCTGGGTTTTCAGGACGTCCTCGCGGATCGCCCCCACGAGCAGCTCGACGCGACGTCCGTCTGGGGCGGTCACCGGCCAGACGACGCGGCTGTCGCGCTCGATCCGGGCGGCGTCGTCCTGCAGCACGCTGCCGGGGAACATCGTCTCGGGCAGCACCAGCACATCGGGTCGCGGCGTGTGCCCGGCCGCTTCGGTGAGCAGCCGACGCATGGTTTTCCAGTCCGCCAGCCGATCGTCCGGCGCCCAACCACCGCGGATCGACTGCGGGACGTTGCTCTGGATGATGCCGACGACCGGGCGGGGGGCGTCAGGGGGGCAGCGGGTCCACCCCACCTGCGACCCGGCCGGCCAGAGCAACAGGAGCAGAGACGCAGCCAACACCCGCGGGTTCCGGGGGTCACGAATCAGGCGGTCCAGGATGACCACGGCCAGCACGAGCAACCCCGAGACGGCATAGGTCCCGATGAGCGATGCGGGCCAGGCCAGCGATGGGCTGTGGGCTGTCGCGGGCGCGTCGATCAACGGATGAGCGGCGAGGAACCACGGGAACCCGTCGAACGCGATCCGTCCACGGAAAAACTCGACGCCGACCCAGCCGAGAGGCCCCGCCAACAGCATCGGCACTCCCACGCGCCGGAGCCGGGCGACGGCCCAGCAGGTCATCGCGGCAAAGAGAGCAAGATACCCCACGAGCAGGGGATACCCGGCCGGCGCACCGAAGGCCGCCCATCGCGTGAGCCAAGCCCACGCCGGGACGGTTCCGAGGCCGAACAGCACCGCGTCGTGGACGGGGCGCGGGGATCGGCGATCGGCGAGGCGAACCACCGGCCAGACGATCAGCACCGCGGCCGGCCAGAACGAGACGGGCGGGTACGCCAAGACCCAGCCCAGCCCGGCGATCAGCCCCGCCAGGAGTGCGTCGCGTCTGGGGTGTCCGGGATGTGCCGCTTCGGGCGGTCGATCGTGGGGCGGTTTCACGGCGATCAGCCGGTGTAGTCGATGATCCGGGCGATCTCATCGCGGAGCTCGACCCGGGGGACGACGCGGTCGACGAGGCCCTTCTCGAGCAGGAACTCGCTCCGCTGGAACCCGGGGGGGAGATCCTGCCGGATGGTTTGCTTGATGACACGGGGCCCGGCGAAGCCGATCAACGCCTTCGGCTCGGCGAGGATGACATCACCCAGCATCGCAAAGCTCGCGGTGACGCCCCCGGTGGTGGGGTCGGTGAGCACGCTGATGAACAGCCCGCCGGCGTCGTCGAACCGGGCCAGGGCGGCCGAGGTCTTGGCCATCTGCATCAGGCTGAGGGCGGCCTCCTGCATGCGCGCGCCGCCCGAGCACGAGACAATCACCAGCGGGAGGGCCTTCTCGGTGGCGTGTTCGATCGCGCGGGTCAGCACCTCGCCCACGACGCACCCCATCGAGCCCATCATGAACGTGAGATCGAGGCAGCTCAGCACCGTCGGCCGGCCCTTGATGAACGCCTCGCCGGCCAGGATCGCTTCATCGTTGCCGCTCTTGCGGCGTTCGGCCTTCACCCGATCCGGGTAACGCTTCAGATCCTCGAATCGCAGCGGGTCCCCCGTCTCGAGACCCGTGAACATCCGCGTGAACGTGCCGGGGTCGGCCAGTTGCTCAACACGCTGCGAAGCGGAGATGCGGAAGTGGTGCCCGCACTCGGGGCAGACGTTCAGGCTCGCCTCGACCTGCCGGCGATAGATCATCGCGGCGCAGCCCGGGCAGCGCAGCCACAGCCCCTCCGGCACGGATGCCTTGCGCGGCGGCTTGATCTCGGTCCACGTGCGGGCGGGCGTCTGGGTCTGTGTCATGGGAGATCCTCGGGAGATCCTCGGGCAATCCTTGCTATGCCAGTGTATTCGTTTCGGTCTCGGGCGTCTTTCAGGAGACCGCCGCGGGCTCACGGAGCGAATCAACCCGCTGCTGGGGGATCAGGTGCCACTCGAATTCCGGCCCCGCCTTCATCCTCGACCAGCACACCAGCCCCGGGTCGTCCAGCAGGCGGGATCGGACCAACGCCAAGGCGATGGGCCGCAGCACGACGGCGACCGCCGGGTTCGGCTCCTTGCTCCCCTTCGCTGCCTTTTCTATACAGCGGAACATCTCGTCAATGAGCCGGCCCCGGGCCGAGCGGAGCGATTCACCCTCCGGTGGGTTGAGCGAGAGCGGATCATCGCACCATTGCTTGTAGATCTTCGGTGTGCGTTCGCGGATGTCATCCATCCGCAGGCCCTGCCAGAGCCCGAGGTCCACGTCCCGCAACCCCGGGCACGACTTTGCTTTGCAACCGAGGGCCTTGGCGACCATCGCCGCGCTCTGGGTGCTCGCCTGGTCATCGGCCGACAGCACCACCCTGGGTTTGGCCGACCCGACCGTCTCGGGGTTGATCGAGAACCGGGCCAGCCCCTCGTCGCAGATCGGCAGGTCGTTCTGACCCGACAGGTGCTCCGTCTCGTCCCACGACGTCGCCCCGCTGCGGATCAGCAGAACACGGAAAACATCAGCACGCGCCATAGATCTCGGCCTCGTGTCCCGTCGGGACCCGGCTGAACGCTCAACCGGGAAGCCCGGAGTGTATCCGGTCATGCATCGGTTCGATCACCCGATGCCGTTCTTTTTGCCCACAATTATAGGGAGATATACGGTCAGCAACCCAAACATACTCCTGTTTTATGCCGTGCTGGTGGGTCAACCACGGAGTTCTCGGATCACACCGGGGCGGTCCGGCTCGGGTCGGGCGAAGATTGCGCTGGCGGCGGCGAGGACATCCCCGCCCGCGTCTCGGATCGCCTCGGCCTTCGCCGGGCCCACGCCGCCGTCGAGCTCGATGCGGATGCCGGGGCCGAGGATGTCGCGGGCCGTGCGCACCTTTTTCAGCACCTCGGGGATGAACTTCCGGCCCGCGTAGCCGGGATGGACGCTCATCACGAGCAGCAGATCGAAGGCGTCGAGCACGCCCAGCCACGGCTCGACGGGGGTCTCCGGGTTGATCGCCAAGCCGACCTCAACCCCCAGGCCGTGGGCCTCGGCCGCCAGACCGCGGGCCTGTTCGGGCGAAACGGTCTCGGCGTGGAAACTGACGTGATCGGCCCCCGCCTCGACATAGACGGGGATGAAGTGAGCCGGATCGGTGACCATCAGGTGCACGTCGAGATAGGCGTCGGGGATCGCCCGCCGCAGCGCGACGCAGACATCCGGCCCGAAGGCGAGATTAGGGACGAAATGCCCGTCCATGACGTCGATGTGCAGCAGGTCGGCACCGGCTTCGAGCACGCCGCGGGCCTCGTCGCCCAGACGCGCCCAGTCGGCGGCGAGCAGGGAAGCGCCGACGAGCGGCAGACGCGGCGGGGACTTGAGCGAAATCGGTTGCGGCATCGGCATCGACAAGCGTACACACGCGGTCGGCGTGATACCCTCATCGGCGAGCCGATGCCGGCCGTGGCATGGGCGGGGCATTGTCCGTCGACGCGTCGATTTCCGGGAGACCCGTGATGACCACCGCAACACTCGATTCCGTTCGCCAGAAACTCGCCGCGGTGGGGCAGGAACACCTGCTCACGTTCTGCGATCGGCTCGGCCCCGACGAGGTGGGGGTGCTCGTCGAGCAGATCAACGCGATCGACCTCGACGCGCTGCCGGGGCTGATCGAGCGGTATGTGCTGAGCGATCAGCAGTTCGAGATCCCCGATGATCTCGAACCGGCGCCGTACTACCCCCGCGACCCGGCCTCGCCGGTGCGCCCGTGGGACCGCGACGCGGCGGCGGAACTTGGAGAAAAACTCATCGCCGACGGCAAGGTGGGCTGCTTCACGGTCGCGGGGGGGCAGGGCAGCCGGCTGGGGTACGACGGGCCGAAGGGGTGCTACCCGGCCGGGGTGATCTCGGGCAAGCCGTTGTTCCAGATCTTCGCCGAGGGGATCCTCGCGGCGAGCCGGGCGCACGCGCGGCCCATCCCGTGGTACATCATGACCAGCCCGCTGAACCACGACGCGACGGTGGCGTTCTTCATGGAACACAACTTCTTCGGTTTGTGCGCCGATGACGTGATGTTCTTCCCGCAGGGCACCATGCCCTCGTTCGACAAGGCCACGGGAAAAATCCTGCTCGCGGACCGGCACACCATCGCGACGAACCCGGACGGCCACGGGGGGGCGCTCAAGGCGATGGTCGCCAGCGGGGCGACGGCGGACATGCAAAAACGCGGCATCGAGCACGTCTCGTATTTCCAGGTCGACAACCCGCATGTGCGTGTGCTCGACCCGGTGTTCATCGGGCTGCACGCCGGCGCGGACGATTCGTCGGGCGAGATGTCCAGCAAGATGCTGCCCAAGGCGGACGCGAAGGAAAAAGTGGGGGTGTTCTGCCGATCCTGCGGGCGCACGATGGTGGTCGAATATTCCGACCTGCCCGACGCGCTCGCCTGCCAGACCAACCCCGACGGCTCGCTGCGGTTTAACGCCGGCAGCCCGGCGATCCACATGCTCGGCGTCGGGTTCGTCGAGAAACTCGCCCGGGACCCCGAGTTCGCCCTGCCCTATCACCGGGCCGTGAAGAAGGTGCCGCATGTCGATCTGGAGACGGGCAAGCGGGTCGAGCCGATCGAGCCCAACGCGGTGAAGCTGGAGCGGTTCGTGTTCGACGCGATCCCGCTGGCGGAGTCGTCGATCGTGCTGGAAACGGACCGCGTCGAGGAGTTTGCGCCGGTGAAAAACAAGGACGGCGTGGACAGCATCGTGACGAGCAAGCGGTTGCAGACCGAGCGGGCGGCGCGTTGGCTGGAGGCCGCGGGTGTGAAGGTGCCCCGCAAGCCCGACGGCTCGCCGGATTGCGTGATCGAGATCGGCCCGCTGACGGCGACGTGTGCGGAAGAGCTGGTTGCCAAGCGGGAGTCTCTCCCGCCGGAGATCGAGCGGGGGGCGAGCGTGGTGCTTTGAATCGGGGGGTGGCACTGTTCAACCCGTGTGTGGTAATGGCTGCTTGCCCGACAGTGCGCATCGACCGAAACTCGAGCACGGGCAACGAGTTGCCCGTGGCACACGCCCCAGGAACAGTGCCACCCACCGAATCGTGCAGGATTTGGGGATTTTCACGACAACTGATCGAACGGCACAAAGAGCCCGGAGCGTCAGGGCCTTTTGCATCATGCGGCGATTGGGAGCTTTCTTTTTCGTCGGTGTGCCGCGTCGATGAGGAGTTTTCCGATCACCCAGCGTTCGACGCGGCCCCGCCGGCGGACCCAGTTGGGGAGCGACGA
>JALWOY010000228.1 GCA_027083355.1 Phycisphaerales bacterium
CGCGACGGTCTTCGATGGATCGGGTGGGTCGGGCCGGGTTGTCGGGCTGATCGGGCCGGGGGATGTCGGTTCGCTGGGGGTCGATCTGCTTCTCGCGGACCGGTTCCTGCCGGGGGCGATTCGGGAACGGGCGGCGGAAATCGGGGTCCGGGTTGAACCGCCGGTTTTTTCGCCGGGTGCGTGTTTGCGTGTCGGTCTCGGAATGGAACCGGTGGGGGTTGCGTTGCCCGTGTACGCCCGTGAGGCGGAGGCTGTCCGTCTGTGGCGATCCCGGGAACAGGGGTGAGGGAGATCGTGTGGACGGCGTTTTTCGTCGTCGGTTCGATGGTGGATCACCGTCAAGTGGAGACGGTGCGGGGTCGATAACCGCGGTGGCGCGGTCGGGGACACGACGGACAGCAGATGCCACGGATCGGCATGCCGCGCTTTCAGATCGGGGACCGTTGGATGGGCGGAAACGCCGATGAGCAGGATTGGTCCGGGAAGCAGGTCTTCTCGACCGGCGAGGCGGCGCAGATCTGCAAAGTCTCGCAGCAGACGATCATCCGCTGCTTCGACAGCGGGCGGTTGCAGGGTTTCCGTGTGCCGGGGTCGAAGTTCCGACGGATCCCTCGGGAGGAGCTGATCCGGTTCATGCGTGCCAACGGCATGCCGGTGGATCTGCTCGAAGGTCGGCTGCGTCGTGTGCTGTGTGTCTGCGATTCGCCCTCCCCGATCGAGACGATGATCGATCGCTTTTCGAGCAAGCCCTGGATCGAGATCCACCGGGCGATCAGCGCGTTCGACGCGGGGATGCAGGCGGTGCACGCCAAGCCGCACCTGCTCTTTGTGGACCACCGGGTCAGGGGGGTTTCCGTCACGTTGTTGCGGGAGCGGTTCGCCGAGATGGGGCTTTCGGGCGTCCCGCTGGTGGTGTATGTGGGGCGGTTCAACGGCAACGGGGAACGGGACGAGCGGCTGAAGGCCGGCGCGAGCGGTGTGATCGAGCTGCCGATGCCCGATGCCGAGCTTGAGCGGGTGATGCTCGGCTGGATCGAACGGGCGCGGGGTTTGTGATGGGGACGGGCGCGGCATCGGTCGGAGGTGAACGGCTGCGGGCGTTGCTCGATGGGGTCGATGCGTTGCCGCCGCTGCCCCCGGTGGCGCGCGAGCTCATGTCTCTGGGCGACCTCGAGCACGCCGAGATCGAACAGATCGCCCGGCTGATCGAGCTGGACCCCGGGCTGTCTGCGCGGGTGCTGGGTGTCTGCCGGGCGGCGCACACCGGGCTGGGGGATCGGATCCGGACGGTGCGGCATGCGGCCGTGATGCTGGGCGTGGATTGCATCCGCAGGCTCGTGCTGTCGGCGCAGGTGTGCGAGACGCTGCGAGAACAGGCCGCGGCTCTGGACGATTCGGGCCGGACGATGGGGCTGTCGGGCTTCGACCGCGACGGGTTCTGGATGCACTGCGTGGGGGTCGCGGTCGCGTCGGAGCGTTTCGCGTCCCGGCTTCCGGGGCTGGTGGCGCCCGAGCGTGCGTTTATCGCGGGCCTGTTGCACGGGGTGGGCCGGCTCGCGCTCGAGCTGGTGGCGCCGCGGGCGATGTCGCGGATCATGGAACTGGCGGCCGCCGAGGGCGTCGCCGGGGCGGTCGCCGAGCGGCGCGTGCTCGGGATCGACCACCACGGGGCTGGCCGGCGGCTGGCTGAGCGGTGGGGGCTCCCCGATGACGTAATCGCGGTGATCGATCGGCACGACGATCCTTCGGGGGTGATCGGGGCGCACGGCGAGATCGTCTCGGTGGTGGCCCTGGCGAAGTGGGCGTGCCGCCGGTACCACATCGGATGGAGCGGCGACTGGCACGACCCGGGGGACTCCCGCGGATTATGCGCATCGCTCGGGATGAAGCCGTCGAGCCCGCGCGTGCTGATGCCCGAGATCATCGCGGCGTGCGGGGTTCGTCTTGCGGATCTCGGGTTTATCGATGAAGCCTTCGGCGCGGGCGAGATGGCGGTGCGGATCGCGGCGCAGGCGAATCGTCAGCTGGACGCGTGTCGGCGTCGCGGGGCACACCGCCGGGCCGGGCGGACGCGGGATGTCGCGGCTGTGCGGGTGCGGGCCGGGCACCCTTCTGAAGCGGTCTGAGGTTGATCTCAACTCGTGTGCAACGGACTGTCGCGGGTGCAAGCCCGGGTGTTTCTTTTCTGGTTGATTGTGCGGAGACCGCTCATTGAGGGTCGGGGCTCGTTGTGGAGGATGAAGGAGATGGAGAGACAGGCGGGACGCCTGTCCCACCGAGAGAAAGAGAGAAGAGAAAGCCCCTCACCCCGGCCCTCTCCCCGCAATGCGGGGAGAGGGTGGAAGACATCGGCACGCATTTGATCTGTCGGAGAATCCGACGCTGGCTCAGCGTCGGCGTCTGTTTGTGTTGAGAAGCACGACCCATCAAAGCAGGATCGGGGCATCGGGTGTTTATATTTTATTAGCAAGCGTTGGGCGGTATGGGGTTGTTTCGCCCGAGGCCCGAAAAGGCACCGGATCGGGGCTTTTCGTGGCTGTCGGTGGTGAACTCGGGGCGTGTATTTGGGCCGATGGGTGAGGTTTCCTGAAACCGGTTACGCCGATTGCCGATGCCGGGGGTCTGGCGGCGGTTGTGGGTGTCCTGTTCCTGGTCCGCCCTCGTCGCCGGTGGAGCAGAATCTGGGGTGAGCACATGGCGAATGCATCATCAGATCGAGGGAGTCCCGCCGCCGAGGTCGGCGTGCACACGGTGCTGATCGTGTCCGGCGATGAGCGTGTGGCGGGCGCTTTGGGGGGGATCCTGTCGCCGATGGGCGACCGTGTGGAACGCGCGGGTTCGGTGGACGAGGCGTTGCGTCTGACCGAGGGGTTGTGGTATGACGCGGTCGTGATCGACGAGGGTCTCGATGGCGGGGGCGTCTGGACGCTCTGCGAGCGACTCCGCGACCGGGGGCACCACCCGGGCGTGGTGGTCTTTACGCGCGACGCGACGATCGAGCTGGCGACGCGGGCGATGCGCTGCGGGGCGGACGACCTGTTGCAGGCCGACAGCAGCGCCGCGGAGATCGTCGAGCGGATCCGGTCGGCGGTGGCGGTGTCGGCGAAACGCCGGGAGGGGCTCGAGCGAGAGGCCCGGCTGAAGCGGCTCTGCAGCAAGCTCGACCGGGCGAGGCGAGAGGTGACGGGGCAGGTGGGCGAGTTGTGCACGGATCTGGCCGGGGCGTACAAGGACCTGAGCGAGCAGATCGGGGATCTCTCGATCGCGGGCGAGCTGAACGGTCTGTTGCGTCAGGAGCTTGGGATCGAGAGCCTGCTGCGGACGTTCCTGGAGTATCTGCTGGCGCGTGTGGGTTCGACGAACGCGGGGGTGTTCCTGCCGAACTCGATGGGGGAGTATTCGCTCGGGGCGTACATCAATTATGACAGGCCGAAGGAGTCCGCCGAGCCGATGCTCGAATCGATGGCGGGCGTGATCGCGCCGGTGTTCGAGGACGAGCGCGAGGTGGTTCGGCTGACGCGTCCGGCGCAGATCCGTGAGCGTCTGGGCGAGCACGGCTCGTGGTTCGAGGATCAGGCGTTGCTGGCGGTGGGTTGCCACGATCACCCGCACGATCCGAACGCGGAGTGCCTTGCGGTTTTGTGCCTGTTCCGCGATCGTCGCATGCCGTTCTCGATGCAGGCGGTCCGGACGGTGCAGATCGCTTCGGACCTTTTCGGGCGGCAGTTGGCGCGGGTGATCCATGTGCACCACCGGCATATGCCGGACGATCTGTGGGACGAGGATCTCGACGAGGCGGCGTGAGTTTGCGTCCGGGCTTGTCGGCGGTGTGGTTCGGATGGATCGTGTGCGCTGGGGATGATCAATCCGCGCTTCAGCTTTTTTGCCGCGAGAGTGCGCCGCGGAACTGCGCTTCGAGGCGGGCCTCGTCGAGCCGGTCGGGGTCGATCGTGATGGGGAACAGGACGCTGAACATGGCGCCGCGGCCGATGTCGCTGACGAGTTGCATCTCGGCCTGGAGCAGGGCGGCGAGCTCGCGTGAGATCGCCAGCCCCAGCCCGACGCCGCCGTGCGAGCGGGCGTGCCCGGCTTCGAGTTGGCTGAACCGCTCGAAGACGGCCTCCTGATCTTCGGGCGCGATGCCGGGCCCGTTGTCGATGACGCTGACGCGGACGCGGGGCTCGCCGTCCTCGCCGGCGACGCGTTCGAGTCGGACGGTGACGCGTCCGGGCTTGCCGTCGGAGCCGGTTTCGGGTGTGAACTTGACGGCGTTGGAGACGAGATTGAAGATGATCTGCCGCATTTTCCTCGGGTCCGTTTCGATCAGCGGGACCCCGGGCCTGGCGTCGAGTTCGACGGTGATGCCCTTGCGGCGGGCCTGCGGCTCGATCATGCCGACCAGCCCGCGGCAGGCGTCTTCGGGGTTGACTTTTTCAAGTTGGATCTCGGTGCGGCCGGCTTCGAGGCGGGCCATCTCGAGCAGGCCCTCGATGAGTTCGAGCAGCCCGCGTGCGGCGTCGGTGATGTTTTCGAGGTAGCGCATCCTGCGGATAAGGTCCTCGTCGTCGCCCCCGGTGCGTCGGACCTCCTGGCGTGCGATGTCGAGCAGCAGCTCGGCGAACCCGATGATCGAGTTGAGCGGGGTCCGCAGCTCGTGGCTGACCCCGGCGAGGAACTCGCTCTTGAGCCGGGCCGCTTTGTCGAGGGCTTCGTTCACCTCGGCGAGTTCGTTGAGGCGGACGTCCATGGCGATGTTGATCGATCGGAGCGTGCGTTCGCGTTCTTCGAGTTCGTCGAGGGTGGCGTTGAAAGTTTCGGCGAGCTGCTGGAACTCGTCGCCCGTGGTGAGATCGCAGCGTTCGTCGGTGTTGCCGTCGCCCACGCTCTCGGCCCAGAGTTTGAGCGCCTTGACGGGCTTGAGGATGAGGCGGGAGGTGATGATCCAGAAAACGACCAGCGCGACGGCCAGCACGAGCAGCCCCGCCGAGAGCAGGAAGAGCGAGTTGACGGCCATCTCTCCGGCGGCCTGTTCGCTGGTGCGTGTCAGCACGACGAAGCGGGTCGGGCGGAGGTTCTCGTCCCGTTCGATCCGGGCGTAGGTGTAGCGTCGGGCCCAGTTTTCCCAGTCGCTCAGGAAGACCTCGGTGTCCTCGGCGTGGTCCGGGTTCTCGGCTCGGCGGAGGATCTCCGCGAGGCGCCAGTCCTCGCCGGCGAGGTCGCGGATCTCGTCGGTGGTCAGCGGCGCGATGGCGGCGTCGCCGATCTGGCCGGGGCGGTGTTCGTCGGCGTCGAGCGGGAGCAGAACCCAGGCGTCGTAGAGCACGCGGGCGGCCTCGAGCTGGCCGGAGCGGACGAGGTGCTGCATCCGTGAGAACAGCAGGAGCAGGGCGAGCACGACGACCCCGGTGGTCGCCAGGCCGAACAAGCCCAGCAGCTTGCTCGCCAGATTCAGTTCTCCGATCAGGGGCAGCCGCATCGGGCCATGGTATCGGTCTCGGGCGATTCCGAACGGGCGGCGAGCCCGTGGGGGGGTTGATCGACGTTGCTCCACGGGCTTGCACCCGTGGCTCGCAGGAATCAGTTTCGTGTGATTGATGGACAACGCGTCTAAACTTCGCCGTGACCTGCAGATCCGTCTATCTCGAAACCTTCGGCTGCCAGATGAACGAGCTCGACTCGGAGCTGGTGGTCGGTCGGTTGTCGTCGCTGGGGTACCGCTTTACCACCGACGCGCGGGGGGCGGACATCGTGCTCTACAACACCTGCTCGGTCCGTGAGCGTGCCGAGCAGAAGGTCTGGAGCCGACTGGGCGAGATCAAGAAAGCCAAGGAACGCCGGCCCGAGATGGTCGTCGGTGTGCTCGGGTGCATGGCCGAGCGCGACGGCGAGGGCCTGATCGACCGCATGCCGGTCGTGGACATCCTCTGCGGCCCCGGTGAGCTGGACAAACTGCCCGTGCTGATCGACAACGCCGTGCGGACGAGGATCTCCTTGAACGGTGACAACGCAGAGAAAAAGAGCCCCGAGCGTGAGCGAGGGGTTTCGGGTGCGTGTGAAGATCAACCACTCGTTCACGCTCGCGGCTCTTTCACTGGGACAAAGGCAGCACAAGTCAGCGCCCACCAACTCGCCCTTTCGGGCAACACCTCCCGCCGAAGCGCCACGCTCGCCGCCGCCGCCGATTCACTCGAACTGCTCGACCTGAACCGTTCGATCTCGCCGGCGGACGCGACGGGGCGCAAGAAATTCAGCGCGTATGTCCGCATCACGCGGGGTTGCAACAAGTTCTGCACGTATTGCGTCGTCCCGTTCACGCGCGGGGCCGAGGTGCACCGCCCGCCTGACCACATCGTCGACGAGTGCAAGCGTCTGGCGGACGCCGGCATCATCGAGATCACGCTGCTCGGCCAGACCGTCAACCACTACCGATTCGAGCACGGGGCGGCGGTGATGGTGGACGGGATCACGCAGCCGCAGAAGGGCCGGGCGTTCAAGGGCGGGCACCGCCGCGACCCGCTCGCCGGTGAGAACGTGACGACGTTCGCCGATCTGTTGGCGCGTATCCACGAGGAGGTGCCCGCGATCCGGCGGCTGCGGTTCGTCACGAGCTATCCCCGCGATTTCGGCGACGACGTGCTCGAGGTCATCCGCGACCATCCCCGCATCTGCCGGTACATCCATGTCCCGGCCCAGACCGGGTCGGACCGGATGCTCGACATGATGAACCGGGGTCACTCGATCGCGGAGTACGACGAGTTCATCGACCGATGCCGGGGGTATCTGGATCAGCCCGAGATCGGCCGGCCGCTGATGCTTTCCGGCGACATCATCGTGGGCTTCCCGACCGAGACGGACGAGGATTTCGAGGCGACGGTGTCGCTGCTGAAGCGCACGCGGTACAAGAACTGCTTCATCTTCAAATATTCACCCCGTCCGGGCACCGTCGCTTATGACAAGATCCCCGATGACGTGCCCGACGCGGTGAAGCGGCAACGGAACAACCGCCTGCTGGCTGTGCAGGCCGAGATCTCCGACGCGATCAGCCGCGAGCAGGTCGGCCGCGAGTTCGACGTGCTGTTCGAGGGTTTGAGCCGGGCGGAGCGGAAAAAGCGCGGCGTGGATGTCAAGCCCGGCACGGGTATGGTGGCGCTGACGGTGAGCGCCGCGGACGCCGCAACCAGTGGAATGTCCGCCAACGAACCCCTCGCACAAGCGAGGGGGTTCTCTGAGGAAACACAGGATCCCCCCTCGCTCGCGCGAGGGGCTCGTCTCGAAGATCGGATCGAGGCTGCGGACACCCCCGTCCAGCTCGCCGGGCGGACGGACGGCGACCTGATTGTCCACATCGAAGTTCCCGGCGATACAGAAGCCGACGCGTTGATCGGGACGATCCGCCGGGTGCGCATCACGGGCGGGGGTGGGCTGAGCCTGACGGGGGAACTGGTCGCACCGGCATGTACGGATCGCAAGAAAGTACGCCGTAAACGGAGGTATTGATTCATGGCCGAACACCACGCCCACGAAGTCATGCAGATGATGGCCGATTCCGGTGCCGACTACACGCGGGAGACGTTCAAGGCCGCCCTCGTCGATCGGTTCGGCTCCGACGCGACGTTCTGCTCGTGTTCGCGGGCGGGCATGTCGGCCGATGAATTGCTCGCGTTCCTGTTCAGCCGGGGGAAGCTCGCCGGTGAGATCGACGGGACGTTCCGGCTGGGTGTCGCTGGGCATTGCGGGCACTGACACGCCCGCGATGTCTCGACAGGCTGAAGCACACGTTGCATCATTGTATTTCTGAGTCGATGTCGTGTTGATCGATCCGAGCCTTCGCTCGAAGACTCGCTCAGACCCGGCGTCTATATAAACGCTCGTTCCATACCACCCGGAGTTGTAAACGGGCGGTTTGCCTCCGGGATGGCCACGGACGCCGGGGCCCGCGAAGCGCATGATCTCCACGGGTGGAACGTGATGATGCCCATTTCCCCCCAGCGGGTGGTCAATAGCCGCGTCGAGGGATGTTTTCCACACCTGATCGAATGGCTGAAAAATTCTCGTTTTTCTGTGACCGGCGCGTGCACTGTGCGACTCATTCGGAGACGATGCACAAAGAAAGGGGATGCCATGACACAGAACAGTCGTATGCCGTGCGCTCTGATCGCTCTTGTTGCCGCGGGTACATTCGCGCCGTTGACGTTTGCACAGTGCGAGGTCCAGCCCGTTGCCTCGACGGATCTGCCCGAGGGGCTGCTGCCCAACGGCCGCAAGGCCATCGCCCGCGACGGCGACACCATCGTCGTCGGGTCGATCCACAACGGGACCAACGGCCTGACCGCGGGGGCTGCGCACGTCTACCGCCTCGTCGGCTCGGAGTGGGTGTTCCAGGCCACGCTGATCCCCGATGACGTTTCCGCGCAGGACCAGTTCGGCTCCTCCGTGGCGGTCGAGGGCGACACCATCGTCGTCGGTGCCGACCATCAGGACTCGCTCGGTACGGATACCGGCGCGGCCTACGTCTTCACGTTCGACGGCAACACATGGACACAACAGGCCAAGCTGCTGCCCACGCTGCTGCACGACCCCAGCTTCTTCGGCACCGCGGTCGGCATCACCGACGGGCGCATTCTCGTCGGCGCCCCCGGCGACACCGCCAACGGCATGTGGGCCGGTGCGGTCTACGAATTCACCAACGACGGCTCGGGGTGGTCGCTCTCGCAGACCATCCGCCCGGCGGACAACGACTCGTCCGATTTCTTCGGATGGTCGATCTCGACGGACGGCTCCCGCGTCGCGATCGGCGCGTTCGATAACGAGCCGCCCGGCGGGCCGCCCGCCACCGTGCCCGGTTCGGTCTATATCTTCAGCCGCGACGCCTCGGGCTGGACCGAAACCGCGAACCTCTTCCCGCCCGCCTCGTCGTTCGCCGGCACCGGCGCGTTCGGCACCTCGGTCGATCTGGCCGGGGATGAGTTGATCGTCGGCGCCCCCAACTCGTCCTTCCCCGGCACGCACACCGGCGCCGCGTTCGTCTACCGCCGGGTGGGCGGCGTCTGGGACGACGGCACGCGGTTGATGCCCGCGGGCACGCTCCAGCCCGGCGACCGCTTCGGCGAGTATGTCGCGATCGACGGCGGCGTGGCCGTGGTCGACGCGAAGGAAGGCCGGTTCTTCCCCACGCCCCCCGGCCCGGGTCGCGTCACGGTCTACACCGCGGACGGTGCCGACTGGAATGTCGATTCGACGTATGTCGGCGGGGTCTCGGGGTTCGTGTCGTACAGCAACTTCGGGGTCTCGCCCGTGCTCAGCGGCAACACGCTCGTCCTCGGGACAGACGGGCAGGATCTCAACACCGGCGACGGGTTCGCCGTGCTGCTCACGCTCGACCTGGGCTGCGCGGGATCGACCTGTGCGTTCGATCTCAACAGCGACGGCGTGCTCGACCTGACCGATATCCAGCTGTTTGTCGCGGCGTTCCTCGCGAACGATTCGGCCGCCGACTTTGCCGCCCCCTTCGGCGTGTGGGATCTCTCCGATCTGCAGGCGTTCATCGGCGGGTTCAACGCGGGCTGCCCGTAACCGCGGCTCCCGCCGATCCCAAGACAACTTGTGTGCATTGACCAGACCCGGGCGAAAGCCCGGGTGTTTTTTTGGGGGCACGTTCAACCGGTATATCACCTCCCGGCGGCGCCTCATTCGTATCCCGCTTCGTTCTCGTGCGTGCAAACGTTTCTGAATCATGCAGATTTCATCACAGAGAAATGGATGAAGAAAGGAGCCCCAAGCGTGAGCGCGGGGCCAAGGGGCGGGTGGATGACAACAACACGCACGGCCCGTCGCTGACGCTCCGGGCTCTTTTGCGTTGTTCGATTGATTGTCGTACACATCCCCGAATCCTGCAAGATTCGGAGGGTTGCAGTGTTCATGGGCGTGTGCCACGGGCAACTTGTTGCTCGTGCTCGGGTATCAGTCCATGCGCACTGGCTGGCAAGCAGCCAGTGCCACACAGAGGCGGCTCAGTGCCTGCCCGATCGTGCTCAAAGAGCCCCAAGCGTGAGCGCGGGGCCGAAGACCGGGTGGATGACAACAACACGCACGGCCCGTCGCTGACGCTCCGGGCTCTTTTCTTTGCATGCATCGAGGGGTATCAGACCACACCAC
>JALWOY010000229.1 GCA_027083355.1 Phycisphaerales bacterium
ATCTGGGCCCCCTGGCGGCTCGAATACCTTGAATCAATCGACGAAAACCCGACCGGGCCCGCTCCCGACACCGCCCAGCAGACCGAACAGCCGTCGAGGCCGAGCACCTGTTTCCTCGAACACTACTGGGCCAATCCGCAGGACGACGAAACCAACCACGTCATCTACCGCGATCGATCGGGGATGATCCTGCTCAACGCCTACCCGTATTCCAACGGCCACCTGCTCGTTGCCCTCGGCGAGGGTCGGCCACGCCTGCTCGACTATTCACCCGAACAGCGTGCGTCGTTGTGGTCGCTCGTCGACCGGGCCGCGGACCTTGTCGAGCGGGCGTTGGAGCCTCAGGGGATCAATATCGGCATCAACCAGGGCCGGGCCGCCGGGGCGGGCATCCCGGGGCATCTGCATGTGCACCTCGTCCCGCGTTGGGGGGGCGATGTGAACTTCATCTCGGTCGTGGGACAGATCCGCGTCATCCCCGGCTCACTCGAAGCGATGGCCCGGCGGTACCGCGCGGTGCTCGAACAGGACGCGGACAAAAAGAAATCGTGAGGCGTATCACGCCGCCCGGGCATACCCGGTGTCGAGCCCGACACGCCAGCCGCGGATACGCCCGTCCGGGCCTTTGATCTCGATGCACCGCGCCACCCGGCCCGACCGATCCGGCACGGGGCTGTGCCCGATATAGATCCGGACGGGCCGCCCCACCGGCACGGGGGTCGGGCTGATAAAACCCAACCCGCTCGCGCTCGAATCGATCAGCTCCACACCCGCGACAACGTGCCCGTCCGGCCCTTCGCCGAAATCCGCCACCGCCGAGCCACAGGTTTCGTACCGCGGCACCCGGCGCCGGTCGATTCTCCTGTTCGGCCCATCCCCCACCCGGTCGAGGACCGAGTCCACATCAGACGGTGACTGCATGGCGGTCCTTCCATGGACGCGCCCGGCCCCTCCCCGGGCCGGGCCGACGCGGACCTCCCAGTCCGCGCCCGTGACAGCACCACAATCGGCCGGCGCACCACCGCCGATCATGCGCGCGCCACGCCGCGGTGCCGCGCGGGTCCGGCTGTGGCCGTCACCCACCGGTTCGGGTGTGTGTGCGGGCAAAGCCTGCTCCGGGCGTGAGGGCTCGGCACCCGGAGTTTGAAGAAAGACCGCTCTCTGACGGTCGCGGGTCGTCAGATACAGGGCACACAGGCCGAACTTACTCGGCCGCCAGCCGCTCCACCGCCTCGGCGGCAAGTCTTGCGCCGAAGCCCGTCGGCCCGGCGATTGGCTTCCGAGCACCCATTGCTTAAGATGCTCGTGTATCCTTGTCACACATGCCACGGGATTATCTGTCTATCGAGATTGATTACAACGTCGATGACCGATGGGGCGATCTCAAGCACTTTTGTAGAGATGTGCACAAGTGTTGGGACTTTGACTCCAAAGTGAAATGGGAATTGGATTTCCGAAAGTGCAGGTACCTGGGTCCATATGTCGCGTCGGTGTTGTATGCAACCTGGTTGCGGTCAAGGCAACTCGGGCAACATCCGACGGTTGCTTTGCCCACCGAACCAAGGAGCCTTGATGCGTTCTGTCACTTTTCGAACCTGAAACATTTTCTCCTGAAAAAAGGACAAGCCGATCCAAGGCACCCGGGGAATGAAACGGTTCCATTATATCAATTTTTTGATCATGCTTATGAACAGACCATTCGGATTCTAAAATTGGTCAAGGAACATCAGTCCCTTACAGATGATGATGAAATCACGTTGACAAGCGCCATCCACGAAGTCTGCCAGAACATCGAGGATCACGCCGATAGCCCCGTCGGAGGCATCTCATGCGCTCGCTATTTCTCTCAACGTCGCAAAGTCCGGGTCGCGGTTGTCGATATGGGGATCACGATCGCCGCCTCGCTCCGAAGGAACAGGGAGATAGGATCTGATGTAGAAGCCCTGGAACTCGTTTCCCGCGGGGGTATCACGAGCGGCATCCACAAGCACAACAAAGGACAGGGCATCAGCAATCTGGTCATGTTTGTGAGGGCCATGAACGGCACCCTCGAAATCGTCAGCGGGTCGGCTGTTGTCAAATGTGATCCCCAAACCGACAAGCTGAAAACCGAGCCGCTGGATTGGAGATTCCCCGGGACCGGTGTATTCTTTACGTTGACTGTGAGCCAAGCCGATGATGATACCGATGAGCACGGATAACCAGATCACCCTGTCTGCAATGGACTACGCCAGCAACGGACGGCCAGGGTTGGACACGGCCGCCCGATTGGCTGATGCGGTCGTCGATGCTCTCGTGACTGACGCGGATGCGTCAGTCGTGGTGTCGGTGCGTGATCTCCGTGGTGTCTCGTCGAGCTTCTACAATCTCTTCTTCCAGATCATCCACGATCGACTCGGCCCGGATGCAGTCAGGAACAGGGTGTCGTTTGACAGCGACTCCACCGTTCAGCGTTCGATTATCCAACGCTCCCGTTCGGCGGTGCTCGGGGACGACGCGGCCTGAGCCGCACTTCCGCGATCCGCACAATTTTCCCCGTCGCCAATCCGAGGTTCTCTACGATATCCGCGGTGGCCCCCGGTGTTTTTCAGTCAAGCCAGCCGCTCCACCGCCTCGGCCGCCAGCCTTGCTCCGAAGCCCGTCGGGCCGGCGATGAACGGGCCCTTGTCGCTGGTCGTCTCGTTGACGCCCGCGATGTCGATGTGGGCCCAGGGGATGTCCTTGTCGACGAAGTACGACAGGAAGGCCGCGCCCTGGATGGGGTGCGCCTCGCGCACGGGTGCCGAGTTGACGATGTCCGCGATCGGGCTTTTCATCATCTCGTTGTAGACCGCATCGTGCGGCAGCCGCCAGACGCGCTCGCCCGTCGCCTCGCCCGCGTGTTTGACGGCCCGCCGGAGCTCGTCGTCGTCGCACCACAGCCCGGCGAAGCCCGACCCCAGCGCGATCACCACGCCGCCGGTCAGCGTCGCCATGTCGATGATCGCCCGGGGCTTCTCCTTGTCGCACGCCCAGCACAGCCCGTCGGCGAGCACGAGCCGGCCCTCGGCGTCGGTGTTGGTCACCTCCACCGTCACCCCGTTGCGGAACGTCAGCACGTCGTCGGGGCGGTACGCCTCGTCGCTGATCGAGTTCTCCGCCGCGACCATGAGGCCCACGACGGGCACGCTGGGCTTGATGACGGTGGCGATGTTGTACATCGCGCCGAAGACGCCGCACCCGCCGTCCTTGTCGCGTTTCATGCCCTTCATGCCGTTGTTGACCTTGATCGACAGCCCGCCCGAGTCGTACGTCATCGTCTTGCCGAGCAGGACGATGGGCCTGGCGCCGCGCTTGACACGGGCCGGCTTGTATTCGAGCCGGATCAGGCAGGGCTTGTTCTCGCTCGCCTTGCCGACGTTGATCAGGCCCTCCATCCGCTCGTCGACGAGCCGCTGGCCCTTGATGACGGTGCACTTGAGCCCGGCTTTGCGCGCCATCGCCTTGGCCTGGCTCGCCATCCAGTCGGGCGTGGCGATGTTCGGCGGCGTCTGGCTGAGCCGACGTGCATGGTTGGACCCCTCGGCCAGACCCAGCCCGCGCCGCAGCCCCTTTGTGAACGCCGCGTCGTTGCTGCGGATGCCCAGTTTCTGCCGCGTCTTCTTCGGCGTCGCGCTGCCGCGCAGGTCGTCGTAGGTCCACGACAGCAGCCCGAGCGCCTCGCCCACGGCCTTGCCGCCGAGGGCCGGATCGACCTTGCCCGCCTTGCCTTTGCCGGCGTTCATGGGTCCGGTGAACTCGAACTGCGCGCTCGTCGCCTTGATCGCCGCGAGCCGACGCCCCGCCGACGCCGCCGCGGTCCGCAGCCGGCCCGGCCCCGCATCGGCGTTGAACCCGTCGCGGTCGCCCAGACCGACGATCAGCACGCGCTCGAACGCGTCGCCCTCGCCCTCGGCGATCGCCCCGAGATCACCCGTCGCCTCGGGCCGGGCCGCGATAGCTTTGAGCGCCGCATCCTGCCGGGCGCTGGTTCGGTCGAGTTTTTCGCCCTTGAACTGGCCGACGACGAGGACCTGCGCGTTGCCGCGCGCGCTGACTCGGACGGATTGGAACATCGCAAACTCCTTGTGGTTGGAAGGGCACGATAGCCGCCGTCCCGGCGTGTGTCCGGGTTTCTCAACACCGCAACATCGGCAGCAGCTCGGTCAGGCACCCGACAACGAGGTCGGCCCCCCGCTCGCGCAGCGCCGACGCCGGCGTGAGGTTCGCCAGCCCGATCACCCGCATCGACGCCGACACCGCTGCCTCGATCCCGCTCGTGCTGTCCTCGATCACCACGCACCGCGAAGGCTCGATCCCCATCGACGCCGCCGCGTGCAGGAACAACCCGGGGTCCGGCTTCCAGCGTTCGATGTCGTAGGCGCTGAAGATCACCGGGCTGTCCATGCCGCCGAAACGGTCGAGCAGCCCCGCGCTCGAGAGCGAGATCGCCATCTTCCGCCGCGGCCCGTTCGACGCCACGCACACCGCGGGCGGGCTCGGCAGCGCCCCGAGCGCGTCGAGCAGCTCGGCCGCGCCCTCGATCGTCCCGATCCGCGTCGATTCCATCTCCGCGTACATGCGCTCGCGGAAGATCTCCGCCAGTTCCGGGCAGGGCCGACCGATCCGCTCGCCCACGCGATCGCACAGTTCGCCGAGCGGACGCCCCTTGAAATGCTCGGCGGCGTAGGCCTGGTCGATGGGCCAGCCCATCTCGGAAACGCACTCGGCCACCAGCCGCGTCGTGATCGGCTCGGTGTCGACCAGCACGCCGTCGCAGTCGAAGATGACAAGGTCGCAGTCGGTCAGCATGATGTTCTCAAAGAAAGCGCCTCAAGCGTGAGCGCGGGGCCGGTTGCTTTGCTGCCCCTCCGGCCCCCGTGGGGACACCGACAGGATGGGCCGACGAAAGCGGATCGGGGGACTTCCGCGCGCGGCAGGAAAGGCTTGCGGCCCGTCGCCTTTCCCATATCGCCCGGGGTGCCGCTGCTCGCTGTCCTCGGTGCAACAACCGGTGCAATAAAAGAGCATCGCCGCAGGACTCGCCGAGAAGGGCAAGTCGTGCCATCCTCACGATCCCACACCCCCCGGCGCCGGCTCCTTCGCGTCCGCCCGCATGAACAGCGGCTCGCCCTTGCGCACCGTCGAGCCGGGCTTGATGCCCCACCGCGGGTGCGCCCACGTCGCCAGTTCTGACAGCGGCGCCCGGAACCCTGAATCCGGGTCGTCCGGATCATGCAGCGGCGAGCAATCCCAGTTCCGCCACAACTCCGCCATCTTCGATGGCATCGCCGGCCAGAGCAGCAGCGACGCGATCCGCAACGCCTCGGCCGACTGATACAGGATCGCATGCAGATCCTCACGACCCCGCGCCGGGTCCGCGTGCGTGCCCTTGTCGATCTCCTTGGCGATCGAGAAAGGCCGCGTCGCCGCGATGAACGCGTCGACCCTGTTCGACAGCTCGAGCCCCGCCCGCAGCGATTCGTCGAGCCGGACTTCTTCACAGGCGTTGATCGACCGGCAGACGAGTTCCGATGCGATCTCGTCCCACTTGTTTTCTTCTCCGTGGCCCTCCGTGCTCTCCGTGGTGAACCCGGTTTTCGAGCAAGCCGGCACGACCCCGTCGAAATACTTCACGATCATGTTCCCGACCCGGCTCGCCGCGTTGCCGATCCCGTTGGCCAGCTCGGCGTTGTAGACCTCGACGAACCGCGCGTGCGCGAAGTCCGCGTCCGTCGCACCCAGCGGACCCTGCGTCGTCAGGAACCACCGCAACGCGTCGAGCGAGTATTTCTCGGCGTACGCCCGCAACTGATCGATCTCGATGAAGTTGCCCAGGCTCTTGGACATCTTCCGCCCCTCGCTGATCCAGTACGCGTGGGCGTACACCGTCCGGGGCGGCTCCTCACCAAGCGCATGCAACATGCACGGCCAGATCACCGCGTGGAACCACAAAATGTCCTTGGCCATCAGATGCACCGTCGCCGGCCAGTATTTCCGCCGGCCCGGCTCGTCCACCACCGTGAGATAGTTGCACAGCGCCTCGATCCACACATAGATCCGGTGCTCCGGGTCGTTGGGCATCCTGATGCCCCAGTCCGCATCGCCCGGCTTGATCCGCCGCGACACCGGCACTTTCTGAAGCCCCTGTTTGATCCGCCCGAGCACCTCGTTCTTGCGCGCCGGCGGCAGCACGCGGATCGTGTCGTTCTCGATACGTTCCTTCAGCCAGCCCTCATATTTGTCGAGCCGAAAGAAGTAGTTCTGCTCGGTGCGTTTTTCGAGCGGCTTGCCGGTGACGGGGCTGTTGTAGTCGTGCTCCTTGGCGACCGATTCGGTGACGTACTCCTCCTGCGACGGGTCGTACCACCCCTCATAATCGCCCAGCTCGATGTCGCCCGAGTCGACCAGTTTCTGGATGTACGCACTCGCCCGGCTCGTGTGCCGGTCCTCGGTCGTGCGCACAAAGTCGTCGTTGCTGAAGCCCATGAACCGGAACGCGTCCCTGAACCGCTCGGCGTTCCGCGTCGCCCACTCCATCGGCGACAGCCCCCGCTCGGCCGCCGCCTTGGACACCTTCTCGGCGTGCTCGTCCGTCCCGGTCAGGAAGAACACGTCCTCGCCCATCAGCCGATGGGCCCGCGCCGCCACGTCCGCCAGCAGCGTCGTGTAGCAGTGCCCGATGTGGGGGCGGTCATTGACGTAGTAGATCGGCGTGGTGATGTAACACGGCTGCTGAGGTTCTGGCATGCCGCGATTCTACGGCTCACCCGATCAACAGCGGACCAGCGGCGTATGCTCCACGACCGGTTCAGCCCGGAAGGGGCGTTTCATGGAACGCAACGAGTTCGAGAAATCAGCCCTCGAGCATCTCGACGCGGTCTACCGCATGGCTTTCCACCTCGCCCGCAACAGCGAATTGGCCGAGGATCTCGTCCAGGAGGTCTACGCCAGAGCGTTCCGCCCGAACGCCATCGAGCGGTTCGAGGACAACTCGCCCGACGGCGGCGGCGGCATGCGCGCCTGGCTCTTTGCCATCTGCCATAACGTCTTTTTCAGCAAGATCAAGCGGGAGGCCCGACAGCCCACCGCCGTCGAGAACTTCTTCGAAGAATCCTCTACCGAACGCCAGCCTGACGAGCCACCCCCCCAATGGGACGGCGAGCGGCTCGACTTCGAACAGATCGACTCGACCCTGAAAGACGCGATCGAGGAGCTCAAACCCGAATACCGCGAAATCCTCCTGATGTGGGGGGTCGAGGGCCTGAAATACCGTGAAATCGCCGCCATCCTCGACGTGCCCATCGGGACCGTCATGAGTCGGCTGCACCGGGCACGCAAGATCATCGCCGATCGCCTCCTCGCCGACGATGAGGCCGTCGCCAATCTGGGCCTCCGGAGGGATGAGGCATGAACGGGTCGTGCGGGCAATGCGGGCAATGGGAACCAAAACCCCCGGACTTCGGGAATAGCATCGCCCGCGGAGGTGTTTTCATTCCGAGGGCCGATCGATGCCCGCAGAGCCGGATCGGCCTTGCGAAAAATCAAACAAGAAACTCCTGAATCCGGTCGGAACCGGAGAGGATTCAGGAGAGAATAACCCCGAACGGGTGTCTCGAGTGTGATGAATCAGACGAACGCGGACAACCAGAAGCTGCCGGACGACGGGCTCAGCCCGGGCGCGCTTTTGCGCGCTGTTGCCGATGGTGAGTTGCCCGCCGATCGGCTCGATCCCGTCCGCGATGATTCCACTGACCGCCGCCTCGCCTTCGAGCGTTCGCTCCGCGATGCCACGGCGCGCGTGATGGACGGGCCGCGGGCGCCGGAAGGTCTCCGCCGCAAGGTGGCCGAGACAGTCGCGGAGATCGCCGCCGAACCCGGGCACGATCGGCTCGCCAGGGCCTTGGAGGCCCGGGCGGACGAAACCCGCTCCCGCTCGTTCTGGGGGGGGCGTATGGTGGCCGCATTGGCCGCGGTTCTGGTGCTCACGGTCGCGGGTGTTTTCGTGTCCCGCACCATCCAAGCAAGCGGGCCTCGTGACATGCTCGCGTACCGCACGGATCTGGCCACGTTCGTCAGCGCCGAGCACACCCGGACACTCGACGATCGTGTCGCGACGCGCAAATACATCTACTCCACTGTCGGGGACGCCGTCCGCAAGCTCACCCCGACGCTTCACGGCAAGCCCGAGGTGCTGCCGAACGATGACGGTGTTTCGTTCCGTGGTGCCGGCCCGTGCGGCGTGCCGGGGGTCGGTCCGTCGTGCCATTTCCAGTACGTCATCGCCAAACCCGACGGTACGACCTCGACCGTCTCCATCTTCATCAAGCAGGACCACAACGAGCTCGACCTCGAGGAAAACACCGCGTATCGCATCAAAACCGATGAATGCGGCTTGTCGGGCTACGAAATCCTTGTCTGGAGACGCGGGGGGCTGCTTTACACGCTCGTCGCCGGCGATGATTTCCCGCAGTCGGCCTGCCTCGACCTGCTCGCCGAGCTGCGCGTTGCCCGGCCCGATCCGGACCACGAGCTCTGACACACGCGGCGAGGCCCGGCACCGCTTCCCCGGAATCCACTTCACGAATTCAGTGGTGATCGCCCCGAGATGGACGATCTTGCGCCGTGCGGGATGTCCACATCCAGCGGATCGGCCCGCGGACCGATTCGGAAAGAACCGGTGCACCCGCCTCGGCGTACGATTGTCGGTGAGGAGTTCGGTATGCAAGCCCACAAAATCAAGATCATCATGTCCGCTGTTGTCGCGGTCTGCGCCTCGGCCAGCGCCCAGAACGCGCTCGGCGACGGTCGGGCCCTGGACAACAATCTCAACATCCGGGGGCGTTACAACGTCGCGCGGCCGAGCATCGCCAGCGAGCTCGCGTTCCGCAACTCGATCGTGACCGGCAACGCGCCGGGGGGGCTGTCCTTCCGCGGCGACGTTGGTTATCGGGCTCCGGGAGAATTCGAGGGTCAGCTCGGTGCCAATGACCTTTTTTCGTTCAGGCGAGATTCGCTCCGATCGGGCATGGCGGGGATGGGGATCCGGGGGACCGAGGCGCTCCAGTACCAGTTGGCACTGACCACCGGCAACAGGCCCCCGGCCAACCTCGTCGGGCGCTACTCGATCAAACGATTCGGCACCGGGATGCCCGCCGGCGATGTCCTCACGGTGAACATCCCCGACGACCAGCCCGGTCTGCACCAACGGCCGGCGATCGACCCCGACGCCGACGACAGGGGGACCCTGCTCTGGATGCTCCGCTCCCCCTCGGCGTACATGTCCAACTCGGCGCTGCAGGCATCGGCCATGCGGCAGGTGAAGGGCGCGGATTCGAAGATCTACACCATGACCGCGTCGCCCCTGCGTGGCGTGCGTCTCTCGCCCGTTCCCGGCATCACGGAGAATCAGAGCGGGGCTGATTCGGGGTCCTCGACCACCGAACCGGGTGATCAATTCGGTACACAGTCCACGGATACCCCCTCGGCGCCCGGTATGGATGGCACCACGCCCCCCGCCGGCCAGCCCGCGGATCAATCCGGCGATCAGCAAGAGGGCAACCAGCCCGTCCGCACCCTGCACGGGGAGATCCTCCGCCGGCTCAACGAGCAGGAGGACGCGCTCGGCGCCGGCCCGACGATCACGGACCGCGTGCGTGAGATCCTCGGCCAGCTCGCCGCCAGGCGTGCCGCCAACGAGGCGGACGAAGCCGAGGAGAGCGGTGAACCCGTGCAGACGCGGAGCGCCGCGACCGACCGGATCCATTTCGACCCGGTGACCATGCGGATGCTGCACGGCGACGGCACCCCGCTGACGGATTATGTGAACCCCGCGGACGTCAACCGCGATGTCTACGCCGAGCACATGCACGCCGGGCAGGAACTGATGGACAAGGGGCGGTACTTCGACGCCGAGGAGCGTTTCGCACAGGCGTTGGCGATCCGTCGCGGTGATGTCACGGCCCAGATCGCGCGGTTCCACGCGCAGATCGGCGCGGGGTTGTTCCTCAGCGCGTCGTTGAACATGCAGTCGCTGGCGCTGTCGCGGCCCGAGGTGTTCGCGGTGAAGTACGCCGAGCAGCTTCTGCCCAGCCGGCAGCGGCTCGAAGACCTGAGCGTCGTGCTGCGCGAGACGATGGATTTCTCGACGGATCTCGGGCGCAAGGCGAGCCCGCAGGTGCGTCAGGGGGCCGGGCTGCTGCTGGCGTACATCGGGTATCAGCTGGATCGGAAGGACCAGATCAGGGAGGGTCTCGACCACTACATCTCGATGGCCACCGAGGATCTCGCCCCGGGCGAACCGCTGCCGATCGAGGCGAAGCTCGGCGAGATGTTCCGGGCGATGTGGCTCACCGATGATCAAGCCGCCGAGCCGAACGGCACCGATGACGACACATCCAGCGGGGACGCCGATGAATGAAACGGGCCCGGCTCACCACGCCGCGGCTGAACGGTCGGGTGCGCCCCGGGGTGCCTCGATCACCGATTTTCTGACGGACGGGTCGATCGTGCGGCTGTGCGCCGCGCTCGACGAGATCACGCCGGCGCGGTTCCACCTGCTGGACGCCGACGGCATGGAGGTTGTGCCCGCGCAGAGCCCGGACGATCCCGAGCCGTGGACGGTCCGTCCGCCCCGGGACATCCCGGACGGTGGGGGTGTGATCCGCGCCCCGATCCTTCTCGGGGACCGGTCGATCGGTGTGTTCGTGGTCGAGCCGGGCGGCTCGGTGACGCCCGAGAAACAGGGGCTGCTCCGGGTGGTGGGCGAGCAGCTCGCGTCGCTGAGCGCCGAGTTCTGCACGGAGGCATCGCAGATGCGCACCCGCATCCGCGAGTTGGAGGCGCTGTTCCGTCTCAGTGCGCTGCTGGCCACGCAAGCCGACACGATCGACCAGATCCTGCGCACGGCTCTGGCGTTGTCTCTGGACGTGCTCGGGCTCGACGCCGGTTCGATCGTGCTGTTCCCCGAGGGTGCCCGGGGCATCCACGAGGCCGCCCCCGAGGTCGATTCGGAGGCCGAGGTCGTCACCCGCGCGTCGATCAACCTTTCGGAAGATTGGCTTTCGAGCACGCTCCCGCTGAGCGCCGGGCGTGTCTTCGATCGGCTCGTGCTCGAGGGGCACACGCTGGCGATCCCCGATCTGCTCGACGACCCTCGCGTGCTCGCGCCGGAGCGTTGCGAGCGGGAAGGCCTGCGCAGCTTCCTGTCGGCGGCGCTCATGCACCGGGAGCAACCCATCGGCGTGATCCGCGTGTACGGGCGCGACGTGCGGGTCTTCAGCGTCGAGGACCAGCGGCTGCTGCGGTCCATCGGCGAGCAGGCCGCCGTCGCGGTCGCACAGTCCAGGCTGATCGAGACGGAGCGTCGCGAGCGCGAGATGGAGCGGCAGGTGCAGCTCGCCTCGGCCGTCCAGCGCCGGATGATGCCGCGCGATCTGCCCGAGATCCCGGGCCTTGATGTCGCGGCCCGCAGCGAGCCCAGCCGGCAGCTCGGGGGCGACCTGTACGACCTGTTCGAGTTCTCGGGCGGGTCGCTGGCGATGGTGATCGGGGACGTCGTGGGCAAGGGGCTGCCCGCGGCCCTCCTGATGAGCGCCGTGCGGGCGGGGCTGCGGGCCCACGCGGCCTCGACCGACACACTCGAACGGCTTGTTTCCCGCGTCAACAACGATTTATGTCGGGACTCGCTGCCCAACGAATTCACCACGCTCTGGGTCGGGGGGGTCGACCCGGCGACCCGCGTGCTCACATATTGCCCGGCGGGCCATGAGCCCCCGCTGCTGATCCGGCCGGCCCGGCGGGGCGAGCCCCCCACGCGAGAGGATGTCTCGTCGTTGTGCATCGGGGGGCTGGTCATCGGGATCAGCCCGGACGAGCCGTACAAGACGATGAAGATCGATCTCCGCCCGGGCGATGTGCTCGTGGCGTACACCGACGGGGTCACCGACGCGAGGAATTTCCAGAACGAAAAATGGGGCTGGGATCGGCTGGCCGACGCCGCCGTCGAAGCGCTCACCCAGCAGCCCGACGCGGGGGCTTCGATGGTCCTCGACAACATCCTCTGGTCGCTCCGCCGGTTCGTGGGGTTGTCCCCGCAGGTGGACGATGAAACGCTGATCGTGCTGCGCGTCCTGCCCGAGTGAACAGCCCCTCGGCGAGCATCGCGGGTGATGGACGGTACTTCTGGAAGCGGGGCGTGAACCGCTCATGCAGCGTGCCGCACGAGATCGGGCGTGTATCCGGATCAATCGCCGGGCAGCGGGGAGACGCCGGGCAGCGCGGATGCGGCGTTCGTCGACAGGACAACCTCCTCGGCCGGGTCGATGTAGGCGTCGTTCTCGGGGGGGACCCGGCCGGTCCAGAGGCGGTAGGCGACGCGCTTGATGTCGCGGAGGATCATCAGCAGGCACGGCAGGACGATCAGGATGATGCCGGTCGAACTCATCAGCCCGAAGGCGATGGTGATGGCCATCGGGATGAGGAAACGCGCCTGGAAGCTCTGTTCGAGTATCAGCGGGAGCAGGCCGAGCACGGTCGTGATCGTGGTCAGCAGGATCGCCCGCACGCGTGCCCGGCCCGCGCTCAGGGCGGCGTCGAAGACACTCAGCCCCGCGCGGCGTTGCTCGTTGAAGAACTCCATATAGATCAGTGAATCGTTGACGACGATGCCCGACAGCGCGACAAACCCGATCAGGCTCAGGAACGTCATCGTGTAGCCCAGCAGCAGGTGGCCCCAGATCATCCCGATCAGGGCGAAGGGGATCGCCGTCATCACGATCAGCGGCTGGGCGTAGCTGCGGAACAACCAGGCGAGGATCACATAGATCATTCCCGCGGCGAGCGCGAAGCCGAGCGGGAGCGTGCGGAACGAATCGGCGAAATCTTTCTGACGCCCCCGGGCGACGATCTCGAGATCCGCGTACCCCGCCTCGATCTTGCGGAACTCTGGGGCGAGGGCGGCGGCGACTTCGTCCGGGTTGGTCCGCGTGCGGTCCACGTCCGCGGTCACGGTGACGCTGCGCCGGCGGTCGAGTCGGTGGATCGCGGCGAAGCTCTTGCCCTCCTCGATGCGGGCGACCTCGGCGAGCGGAACGGGCCGACCGTCGGGGGTGAAGACGAACTGGTTCTCGATCTCGGCGAGGCTCCGGCGTTGGCGCTCGGGGAGCATGACGCGGACGTCGACGTCCTCCCGGTTGCCGGCGAAGGTGTAGGCCTCGAGACCGAAGACCATGCCCTGGATCTGCCGCCCGAGGTTGGCGCGGGTGAAGCCCAGCTCGCGGGCACCCGGCAGGAGGTCGAACCGCAGTTCGCGCTGCCCGGCCTCGCTGTCGCTGGAGATGTCGATGACGCCCTCGAAGTCGGCCATGAGGGCCATGACTTTCCGGGCGACGTCGTCGAGGGTGGCGCTGTCGGTGTCTCCCGTGATGGTGAAGCTGAGCGCCGGGCCGTCCGGGCCGCCCGTCACCCCGGACATGCGCAGGCTCTTGATGCCGGGCAACACCCCGAGATCGTCACGGATGGACTGGATGATCTGCTCGCTCGTGCGTTCGCGCTGCTCGACGGGGTTGAGCTCGATGACGAGCTGGGCGATGTTGGTGCCGAACGAACCGAGCGTGTCACCCATCATCGACTGCACCGACCCGACGATGGTGTAGAACGATTTGACCTCGGGCTGATCGGCGACGGCCTTCTCGATCCGCCGGGCGATCTGGTCGGTCTCGCGGAGCGAGGTGCCGACGGGCATCTGGAGCTCGACCGAGACGGTCTCGCTGTCGTCCGTCTCGAAGAAGATGAACTCGAGCCGGCCCCCGGCGACCATGCCGACGGAGACGATCACCAGCGCGAGTGCGCAGAGCGTCGTGGTGTATCGGCGTCGCAGCAGGACGCGCAGCAGAGCGACGTACGCCGGCGCGATCCCCTTGGTGAACAGCGCGTCGCGTGCCCGGTCGAGGCGGTCTTCGAGCCGCTGGAACCGGCTCTCTTTATGCCTGGCGTGGATCAGATCGGTGTGCTTGAGGCTGTGCCCCATGTGGCTCGGGAGGATGAACAGGCTCTCGAGCAGCGAGACCATCAACGCCACCCCGACGATCATGGGGAGGACCCCGAGCATGTCGCCGATCCGGCCCTCGATCAACGCGAGCGGGACGAAGGCGCAGATGGTGGTCAGGACCGTGGCCACGACGGGCCAGGCGACCTGCCGCGTGCCCGTGATGGCCGCCGACAGCGCGGGCTCGCCCTGCTCATGCCTCGTGGTGATGTTCTCTGCGACGACGATGGCGTCGTCGACGAGGATGCCGATGACGATGATGAGGCCGAACATCGTCAGCAGGTTGAGCGTGATGCCCGTGAGTTTCATCATCGCGAGTGTGCCCATGATGCTGACGACCAGGCCCATCGCCACCCAGAACGAGACGCGCCGGTTCAGCAGCAGCACGAGCGTGGTGAATACGAGGATCCCGCCCCACAAAGCATTGCGGATCAGCAGGTCCATCCGGCCCACGACGAACCGGGCCAGGTCGGTCGTCGTAACCAACTCGCCGGGGAGCACTTCGTACCGCCTGCTGCTGCCGAGCAGATAGGCCCGGTGCCGGGGCGAGAGCGGCGCGGACGAATCCGGCGGCCTCAGCAGCGAGATCAGCTTCTCGACCCGGTTCATCCTGAACGGCTCGCCGACACGCCCGGCGCGGTACGCCTTGACCATCTCGGCGATGTTGACGATGTCCTCCTTGCCCTTCTTGAACACCGTCAGGTTCGCCATCGGCTTGCCGTTGAGCCGGCTGATGATGGGCCGATCCGCGAAGCCGTCGGTCACGCGGGCGATCTCCTCAAGCCGCACGGCTCGGCCGTCGGCGGCCTGAATGATGATGCCCCGGACGGCCGATGCGCGCTCGTCGACCCCGACGCTCCGCAGGGCGACATTCGCCGTCGGCGTGCGCACGGAGCCCCCGGGCAGCTCGATCATCGCCGCCCGGATGCGGTCCGACACGTCCGACAGGCTCAGCCCGTATTCGAGCAGAGCCGCGGGGTCGACCTCGACGGTGATCTGGTCTTCTCGCACGCCGCCCAAGGCGATGTCGCCCATGCCCGGCAGGCTCCGCAGGTCGTCGCGGATCTCCCTCGCGGCCCGCTTCAGGTCGCGCTCGTCCGCGTCGCCCACGATCGAGATCGAGATCGCCGGCAGATTCGGCTCCATCTTGTCGACGATGATCCGGTCGGCGGCGTCCGGCAGGTCCTGCAACGCGTCGATCTCTCGCTTGACGTCCGCCACGGCGGCGTCGATGGGCACGCCCGCCTCGAACTCGACGAGCACCGTCGTCCCCCCCTCGACCACGGTCGAGTTGATCTCCTTGACGTCGGACATGTCCGCGACGCGGTCCTCGATCTTGATCGTCAGAGAATCCTCGACCTCGTCGGGCGCCGCGCCCGGATACGGGGCGTTGATGATGACGCGGTTGGGCCTCGTCTCGGGGAAAAACTCACGCGTCAGCGACAGACCGAAGACCAACCCCACGCCGATCACGGTGAACATCACAAGGTTCGTCACCACGGGGTTTTTGACGCCGAACGAAGCGAGACTCACGGCTTGTCTCCCTCCGCGGCGCCCACGGGGTCGGCACCCGGGCGACGCGCCAGCCCCGGTTCGCCCGGCTCACGCGCCCGGTCGGCCTCGACCCGCACGTCGATCAGGTCACCCGGCTTGAGCGATTCGAGGTTGGACACGATCACAAGGTCCCCCTCGCGGAGCGCCCGCCCCGGCGAGATCCCGTCCTCGGAGAGCACCGACCACTGCGTCTCATCGGGCGAGATATCCTTGAACTCGCCCTCGATGTGCCGCGCGACATGCACACGCGCCTCACGCACCACCATCGGGTGCGCCGCGCCGGCGGGGGGCTCGGGATCGCCGGGCCCGAGCGGAGCGGCGACGAGCACGCGGTCCACGTCCACACTCGGCCTCGGGACGATCAGCATCGGTTCACGCTTGCCGGAATCGACCGCGGCGGCCACGAACTGCCCGGGGCGCAGCAGCGAGGCCGCGTCGGCGTCGGAACGCTGACGGACCTCGGTGAACACGGTCACGCTGCGGATCGACGCGTCCGCCTCCGGCGCGATGCGGACCACCTCGCCGACCCATTCTCTGGTCACGCCCCCGCCGTTCCGGAGCGTCACCGGATCACCGGGCGCGATCGTGTAGGACGCGGATTCGGGCAACCTGACCGGCACCTCGATCCGCGAGAGATCCACCACCCGCGCCACGACGTCGCCCGCACGCGCCCACTCGCCCACGTCGAGGTTGACCCGCTGCAGAAAACCCGCAAGCGGCGAACGGACCGACGTCCGTTCGAGGTTCTGCTCCGCGAGCCGGAGATCGGCCCTGGCGGATTCGAGCGAGGCGGTCGTCGCCGCCCGCTGCGGGCCGATGGCTTCGAGCTGCGACAGGACCGCGGCCCGGTTGCGGTTGACGGCCTTGAGCGCCTGCAGCCTGGCGTCGATCTGGCTCTCGTTGCCGGCGCCCTGTTTCATCGCATCGCGGGCACGGTCCAGATCCCGCTGCGCGATGGCCAGCTCGTCGTCGAGCAACGCCGCCTGCTCGCGGAGCCTCGCCTCCTGCACCTCGAGCCTGGCCAGATCGGCCTCGAACCCCGCGACACGCTGCCGGGCCGAACGGACGCGCTGCTCATAGTCCGCCGGGTCGATCACGATGAGCACTTCGCCCTCGTCGACGGCGGCGCCCTCCTCGATCTTCTCCGGCCTGCGCACCACCCGACCGGCGACCTCGGCGGCGACGTCCGACGCGTTCATCGCACGCGCCGTGCCGTACCCGATCCAGCGCGGCGCGATGGGCCTTGACACGCACTCGACGGCGCGGACGACGGGCAACGCCCGCGCGATCTCACGAGGCATCGGCGCGTGGCGGGTCTTGACGAGGTGCACGAACAGCGCCAGGGCCGCCGCGAGGATCAGCACCCCCACGGCCGAACGGACGAGTCGAGAGATCCATTTCCACACGTTTGATGTCCCTGTGTATGCCCTGCGCCGGCAGCGCTTCATCCTGTCCGGGCGATCCTAGGGGCGGCCCACGGGGGATGCTCCACACGCTCTATTCACCGCCCTCGCCCTCGGTCCCGTGCTCGTCGCTGCCGCTGCCGAACAGGACCGGGCCGGGCTTGTATTCCCGCCACGACTGTTTTTCCGTGATCTCGTGCGCGGTCTGCCGCCCCTCCCTGCGGGCGTGGCTCTCGGTGTCACGCTGCGGCGGATCGTGCGGCGGCGAAGGCTCGGCCTGACGGAGCTCGATCGTCTGCGTCGGGAAGGCGAACTGAACACCGGTCCTCGACGCGAGCCGGATGATGTCCAGCATCAGCCGGTGCCGCTCGCGCAGCTCCGTTCCCCAGTCCGGACAATCGAAGAACATGTAGACGAGCACGTCGAGGCTGTGCGCCCCGAAACTGTTGAGCCAGACATGGAAATAGTCCTTGCGCGTGTAGGGGTGCAGCCGGATGATCTCGCGGATGCCCTCGCAGAACGCCTCGATCTTCTCGGGCGGGGTGTCGTAGGTCAGCGAGAGGGCCGTCTTGTACCGCCGGTAGCGGCGGCGGCCGTAGTTGTCCACCGTCGCGCGCACGAGCGACGCGTTCGGCAGCGTGACGAGCGAGTTGTAGAACGTCCTGACCCGCGTCGACCGCAGGCCCATCACCTCGACGGTGCCCTCGACGTCGCTGATCACGACCCAGTCGCCGATGTCGAAGGGCTTGTCAAGGATGACGGCGACGGAGCCGAAGAAGTTCTCGATCGTGTCCTTGGCGGCGAAGGCGAACGCCAGACCGCCGATACCGAGGCCCGTCAGCAGGGGGATGATCTGGATGTCGAACGACTCGGCGATGTAGATCAGACCGAACGCGCCGATGAACGTCTTGAGCGTCTTGCGGACGAGGGGGATGAGCAGGTCGTCGATCTTCGTCTCGGTGTGAACGGCCCGCTCGATCATCATCGCCGAGAGCAGATCCACTACGCGGAACGCCGCCATCATCCCGGAGAGGATCAGGATCACGTGCACCGCGATCTGCAGCACGAGCAGGGCGGTGGCGGGCAGTCCCAGCAAACGCAACGCGCCGTACCACAACAACCCCGCGGCGAGCAGGCCGAACGGGCGGACGGCGGACTTGATCAGCGAGCGATCGCGGTCGACACCACGCTTGCGGTCGACCCGGCCCCAGAGGACGCGCAGCAGCATCCGGACGATGAAATCCAGCACCACACCCGCGAAAATCATGACCAGCAGCCCGAGCCACTGCCAGAGCTCGATATCAAACAACGACCCGCGGCGGAGTGTCTCCGGCATGCGGCTGCGGATCAGCATCGAGAGCGTCAGCGGGATGTCGCCCTCCCCGAAGGCCTTGGGGAGCGAATCGAGATCATGCTCGAGGGTGTTCAGCCCATCGACGGTGTCCTTGCTGAAACGCCACTCACCGGCGTCATTGCGCTCGAAGACGATCCGGCCCTTGGTAAGCCGGCGGATTTTCCGGTGCGCCGCGATGCGATCCTGCGGGAAATAGACATACCGCTTGTCATCCTGATGGCTGATAAAGAAGGAAATGAAATCGCTGTGTTCGACTTCTTTGATCCGGTCCAGCACCGCGAGCATGCGGACGGCAAACTCGATCTGGAAAGTCTTCTGCTTGACACCCGTGAAATCGAAACAGTGCAGGGCGTCGTTGATCGCGTCTTCGTCGGTCCGGTTCTCGCGGTACCGCTTCATCGCGTCGAGGAACGTGAACATCGTGTCCTCGGGCGTGGCGAACCGCGGGTCGATCTGTTTTTTCACCGGCGCAGCGGGCTGTTCGTCCGACCCCGCCACCGCGGGCTGGGTAGACGGTTGCACCGGCGGCTGCCCGGGGGTCTGGGCGCGGGCCGGCAAGCACGACCAGACGAGGCACAGGGCCAGTGTGAAAAGGATCAAGCGTCCGCGGGTCATGTGCAGATGCTAGCCGGGGTCGACCCACGCCCCGCCCCGGCGGGCCGAATCGAGACAGGCCCGGATGAACCGGACCCCGCGCACCCCATCGTGGATCGTCGGATAATCGAGATCGGCCCCGGGCGATCGCCGGATCGCCGACCGCACCCCCCGGTAGATATTGGCGAACGCTCCGACGAACCCCTCGGGATGGCCCGGGGGCAGGCGCGTCGCGGCCCGGGCCTCTGCGCACAGGCCGTCTCCGCCCCGGTGGAGCACCCGCGTCGGCCCGTCGAGCCCCGAGACGACCAGCGATTCGGGTGTTTCCTGATGCCATTCGACCGTGCCGGTCTCGCCGAAGACGGAGATGCGCAGGTCGTTGCGTCGGCCGGGTGCGATCTGGGTCGCGACGAGCACCCCGCGGGCGCTGACGCCGTCCTTTTCCTTGAACCGGATCAGCACACCCGCGTCGTCCTCGACGCCCCGCCCGGGAACGAAGCTGCTCGCATCGGCCATCACCGACCCGATCTCCAGCCCCGTGATATACCGGGCGAGGTGCTCGGCGTGGGTGCCGATATCACCCAACGCCCCCGCCCCGGCCCGCGCGGGGTCGGTCCGCCACAGGGCCTGTTTCTGGCCCGTTTCTTCGAGCTTCGTCGCCAGCCAGCCCTGGGTGTATTCGACGAGCACCCGCCGCACAGGGCCGATCTCGCCGCCGAGGACCATCCGCCGGGCCTGACGGACCATCGGGTACCCCGAATAGTTGTACGTCACGGCGAAGACCGAGCCGGTCTCGCGGGCCAGCCCTTCGAGCCGCTCGGCGTCCTCGACAGTCGTACAGAGCGGCTTGTCGCACACGACATGAAACCCCGCGCGCAGCGCCGCCTCGGCGGGCGCCGCGTGCAGATCGTTGGGTGTGACGATCACCACCGCCTCCATCCGGTCGGCGGGGTCACGCCCCGACTCGGCCTCGATCATCTCCGTCCACGTCCCGTAAGCGCGTTCGGCGGGCAACCCCGCTTCGACCCCCGAGGCTTTCGATTTCTCGGGGGTCGACGAGAGTGCCCCGCAGACGAACGACCACCCGCCGTCGAGCCGCATCGCCGCGCGGTGGACCGCCCCGATGAACGAGTCTTTCCCGCCACCGATCATGCCGTACCGGATACAACGCATGGCAAGCCCTTCATGGTGTGACACACGCCCCGCCTGTCTCTCGCCCGGCGCATCCCGCGCCGGATGAAACATCGCCTCACCCCGACCGCGTCTCCTTGTCGAAGCTCGCGTCGAACGCACGCCCGCTCGGGGCGAAATCGATCGACCGCACATACTCGCACGACTCGGCCGCCCCGTGCTCCCGGTCCATCGCGCTGTCCTCCCACTCCACGCTCAGCGGGCCTTCATAACCCGCCCGGTTCAGCGAACGGATGATCGATTCGAAATCCACACCGCCCCGACCGACCGATCTGAAATCCCACCCGCGGCGGGGGTCCCCGAACGGGAGATGGCTCGACAGAATCGACGATTCGCCGTCGAGCGTTGTCGCCGCGTCCTTCATGTGCACGTGAAAAATCCGGTCCGGGAATCGGTCGATGAACCGGGCCGGGTCGATCCCCTGCCAGATCAGATGGCTCGGGTCGAAGTTGAAACCGAACGACTCGTGATGCCCGATCGCTTCGAGCGCCCGCTCGGCCGTATGAATGTCGTAGGCGATCTCCGTCGGGTGTACCTCGAGCGCGAACCTCACCCCGGCGTCCCGGAACACGTCCAGGATCGGCCCCCACCGCCGGGCGAAATCGTCGTAGCCCGCGTCGATCTCGGTCGCGTCCGTCGGCGGGAAGAAATACAGCTTGTGCCAGACGGACGAGCCGGTGAACCCGTTGACGACACCGACCCCCAGCCGCGCCGCCGCCCGCGCGGTCTGCTTCATCTCCTCGGCCGCCCGGGTTCGGACGCCCTCGGGCTCGCCGTCACCCCAGACCCGCTCCGGCAGGATCGACCGGTGCCGCGGGTCGATCGGGTCGCAGACCGCCTGCCCCACCAGGTGGTTGCTGATCGCCCAGCAGCCCAGCCCGTGGGTCTTCAAGATCGCACGCTGCTGGGTGCAGTATGCCCCGCCGCCCTCGGCCGTCGCCTTGTCGACCTCGAAATGATCGCCCCAGCAGGCGAGTTCGAGACCGTCGAAACCGAACGCGGCGGCCTTCCCGGCCAGGGTTTCCAGCGACAGATCGGCCCATTGACCGGTGAACAGGGTGACGGGTCGCGGCACGGGTCCCTCCGTTCTCCATCCCACGGGTGTAACAGACCCCGGGGTCGGAATGCCCAGAATGTACCCGGCCCGGCCCGCCGGCGCGCGCCCCCGCCCACCGAACGCCTATCATCGTGACCCGGGCCGAAGGCCCGCGAACACGCGAAAGGGACACCGGACCGCATGGCGAAGAACGACGACAAATTCACGATGGAGGCCATCGTCCTCGAGGCGCTCCCCAACGCGATGTTCCGCGTGCAGCTGCCCAACGAGCAGAAATCCGAGATCCTCGCCTACGTCTCCGGAAAAATGCGCAAGCACTACATCCGCATCCTCCCCGGCGACACCGTCACCGTCGAGATGAGCCCATACGACCTGACCAAGGGCCGGATCACCTTCCGCGGGCGGTGAACAAACCTCGGTTCCCCTTCCGAACGAGCCGCGACCGTCAGGGAACGGTTCCAATCCGAGCACAAACGAGCCACGACCGTCAGGGGGCGGTTTCTGCGAATCTCCTGGAAGACCGCTCCCCCACCGTCGCGGCTCGTCGAATGCCCCCGCATTCATAGGATCACGCCATGCCCGTACCCCGCATCGCCATCGTCGGCCGGCCCAACGTCGGCAAGAGCAGCCTGCTCAACCTCATCGCCCGCGAGCGGCTGGCGATCGTCGACCCCACCCCCGGCGTCACCCGCGACCGCCTCAGCGTCGTCGTCAACCTCCAGTCCCCCGACGGTTCCGGGCCCGAAAAGCCCGTCGAAATCACCGACACCGGGGGGTTCGGCGTCTACACCGCCGAGGGCAAACGCTACGACGAGATCGGGGCCGACCTCGCCTCACTCACAGACGACATCGAGCACCAGATCGCCGAAGGCGTCGGGTCGGCCGACCTGATCCTCTTCGCGGTCGACGTGCAGGCCGGCATCACCCCGCAGGACCTCGAGATCGCCCGGATGCTCCGGGAGCAGAAACTCGGCAGCCGGCAGCGCGACGGGAAGCTCACCCCCGTCCGCGTCATCGCCACGAAAGTCGACGGGCCGTCGTGGGAGGCGCACGCCTACGAGTTGGCGGGCCTCGGCTTCGGCGAGCCCCTCATGTGCAGCGCCAAGAGCAAGTACATGCGCCGCCAGATGCTCGACGAGCTGTACGACCTCGTCGAATACTGGCAACCCAACGAGCACGACCCCGACGAGGCCGACACCGACCTCCGCCTGGCCATCGTCGGCAAACGCAACAGCGGCAAGAGCACCCTCGTCAACACGCTGGCGGGGCAGGAGCGGGTCATCGTCTCCGAGATCGCCGGCACCACCCGCGACGCGATCGACGTCCGCGTCACGCTCCCCGACGGACGGCGGATCACCGCGATCGACACCGCCGGCGTCCGGCGCAAGAAATCGTTCCAGGACCAGATCGAGTGGTACGCCTTCGACCGCGCCCAGCGCGCCATCGGGCGGGCCGACGTGATCCTGCTGCTCCTCGACGCCGAGAAGGACATCAGCCAGGTCGACGAACAGATCGCCTCGGCCGTGGTCGAGAGCCACAAACCGGTGGTCATCGTCGTGAACAAGTGGGACCTCGCCGAGGGACGCCGCAACGACAACGGCAAGATCGTCACCCCCGCCGACTACGAGACGTACATCCGCAAGGAGCTCAAGGGCCTGTCGTTCGCCCCCATCGCGTTCATGACCGCCAAAGACGGGTTCAACGTGCCGGAGGTGATCGACCTCGCCTTCGAGCTGCACGAACAGGCGTCGACCCGCGTGCCCACCGGCGAACTGAACCGCCTGATCCGCGAGATCATCGAACGCCACCACCCCGCCTCGATCGGCGGCAAGCACGGCCGCGTCTTCTTCACGAGCCAGGTCAAGACCAACCCGCCCACGATCGTCATGATCGTCAACCGCACCGAGGTCTTCTCGGGGACCTACGAACGCTACCTGATGAACCGCCTGCGCGAGGCGCTGCCCTTCGGCGAGGTCCCGATCCAGCTCATTTTCCGCAGCCGCAAGCGGGCCGAACTGGCGATGCTCAAGGCGGGCAAGGTGAGCCGATCGCAGGTCAGAAAATCGCAGCTGCACACCACGGACGAGCAGTCGCAGGGCTTCGCCGACGCCGCCGACTTCGAGGCCTGGCTGAAGGACCTCCCCGACGACGCCGAGTCGTATTTCGACGAGTGAGCCGCGACACCCTCGCGTTCAACATAGGAATAATTCTTATGTTGAACGGCCCTCATACCGCCTGCGCAAGACAACACTGTAAATAGACCCGCTTTCCTGACACGTGTATGTCAGTGATATTCATTTTATTTCCCGATACCGGCCTATCCGTACCTTCTTTTCGCGTATGCTGCTTGTCGCACTGTGGTCAACGGGCCAATCTCGGCCATGGTTTGTGCCGCGGCCGGTGCGGGCCAATCGGGTAAGAAGGGAGAACAGCAATGACTTTGTCTTTGATGATCCGGGCGGGTACTCCGATCGCCGCCGGGGCGATTCTTTTCGGTTCGGTTTCGCTCGCGGATGCCGGCGATCGACCGCCGGTGGTGACGCCGTACGGATCGGTGCTGCCTGCAGATAACGACACCTCGAACGGGGGGCTTTTCGGGCTCCGTGGCGGGATCGTCGATCTGCAGGCCGCCGCCGACCACATCGTCGCCCAGCAGTGCCCCAACGGCGGGTGGGACTGGCCCCATTTCGACATCTGCGACAATACCTTCAACAACATCACCGCCCCCATCGCGACCGGACTGCTGCGCGCGTACGCGAGCACGCAGGACCCGGCGCATCTCGCGTCCGCGGTCGCCGGCGGGGATTACGACCTGACGTATGAATTCCCCAACATGACCCCCCGCTTCGGGGCGTTCATGGCGCCTTTCCTCAACGAGCTTTCCAAGGTCTCGGGTGATCCGTCCTACGCCAACCACGCCGCGACGTGGTTCTACGGCGCCCTCGACGCCGGGACTTACGGCGACACCGGGAGCAACTGGACGACCGCCGACTGGATCAACGCCGTGCAGACCGGAGGCGGGCGCGACGCGCAATGGATCAATCTCAGGCCGTGGGAGTTCCACCTGCACATGGCGACCGCGGCCGAGCTGGGCACGCCCGGACAGGTCGCGCTCTTCCTCGCCGCCACCCTCGACGGGCTGAACACGCTGGACAACACCGATCCGTTCAATGTTTTCAGCGACATCATCGGCCTGGCGGGCGGCATCCGCGGGCTGGGCATGTCCGGCACGACGACTTTCGCGCCGATCGCCAGCCCCCTGCACCCGTTGATCAACGGGATCGACAACCTGACCGATCTGGCGAACGTGCTGGCGGGTCTCCAGAACCCCGACGGCTCGTGGTACTGGCATTCGAACCTGCCCTCGCCCGCTCTTGACGACGAGGACACGCAGACCTCGGCATACGCGGTGCTCGCGCTCATCGCCGCCCAGCAGGCCGGCGCGGGCGACTACACCGACGAGATCGCCCTGGGCCGGCAGTGGCTCGGGACCATGCAGATCGGCAGCGGCGGGTTCCTCTCCTGGCCCGGCGGGACGGAGAACACCGAAGTCGAGGGTGAGGCGACCACCGCGCTGGCGAGCACGGCGACGCTGGGCCTCAACACCACCACCTGCGAAAACAGCGGCATCCTCACCGTCACAATCGACATGTCCGACACGGCCGTCGATGTCGTCGGCGGGCAGTTCTTCCTCTCCTACGACACCAGTGTGCTCGACTTCATGTCCGCCGACGTGGTCGGGGGCGGCACCTTCACGACGGAGGTGTTCGAATTCGTCGACGAGGTGGCCGGCACGATCGATTACGCCGTCGGTGTCCCCGTCGGCGCCTCGGCCGGGACGCACACCGCCGAGACGATGGCGGTGCTGACGTTCGGCGTGCTCGCCGAGAACTGCGCCGATGTGGCCTCGCTTGTTTCCTTCCGCGGCAACACGCCGCCGAGCCGGTTGACCGACGATCTGGGCAACCCCGTGCTGCCCATGTTGATCGACCTGAACGGGGTCGCGTTCGACGAGACGCCCTCGGTGGTGACGCCGCCGGCGGACATCACCCTCAACGCCGACGCGGGCGGGTGCGACGCCGCCGTGACCGTCCCGCCCCTCGTGGCCAGCGACAACTGCGGCATCGCCTCGATCGTCAACGATTTCAACGGCACGGCCGACGCCTCGGGGGTCTACCCGCAGGGGACGACGACGGTGACGTGGACCGTGACGGACACCTGCGGCAACGCGACGGTCGTCTCGCAGGACATCACCGTCAACGCCTTCAACAGCCTGTCGGTGACGGTCGAGCTGGCCAACGTGTCGGACTCGATGGACCGCTGCATCACCTTCGAGATCGAGCCGACCGGCAACGGGACGCCCGTGATCTCCGAGCAGACGCTCTCCTTCGTCTCCGGCGTCGCGACCGCGACGTTCGACATCCCCTGCGGCGACTACGACTGCATCACCGCCCGTGACACGCTGCACACGCTCCGCAGCCGGGACGACGACGATTTCGGCGTCTCGGGCACGATCTATACCGCCGACTTCACCAGCGCCGGCGACGGCGACGCGCTGCTGGGCGGCAACTTCAACGATGACCAGTTCATCGACATCCTCGACTTCGGCATCTTCATCGGGCAGTTCGGGACCGACCCGGGCGTCGCCGGCGGCGATACCGTCTGCGGCACCGCCGGGCCCGACGCCGACGCCAGCGGCAACGGCACCGTGGGCGCCGAGGACTTCACGTTCATCCAGACGCAGTTCCTGTTCATGAGCGAGCCCTCCTGCGCCTCGACGATGCTGATGACCGGTGACGACAACGGCGTCACCCAGATCGACGCGACGCGGATCGACGAGCCGGTGGTTTCGATCACGCTCGAAGAGCTCGACGCCAGGGGGTTGGGGAACCTCGCCGGGGCCGACCTCAACGGCGACGGCGTGCTCGACCCGGCCGACATCGCGGCGTTCTTCGCCGGGGCCCGGCCGGATCATCTCGCCGACGTCAACGGCGACGGGGTCGTGGATATCGACGATCTCCGCTTCATGAAGCAGGCCATGACGACCGGCGACATGGCCGGCGACGTCAACCGCGACGGCGTGCTCGACCTGTCCGACATCGTGTTCGTGCTCGAACGCATGGGCATGACGTTCGGCGGCTGAGCAAGTCTCCTCTTCGTTCGCGATTCATCACCGCGGACGAGCCGGCCCGGGGCATGAGACCTGCCCCGGGCCGATTTCGGTTTCGTTTTCAGTTTCGGCGAGCGACCGCGGCACCGGGCCGGGGAGAAGAGAAAGGATACATCATGGAGCGGATCAACCGATTGATCGTTGTGTCTCTCGCATCGGTTTCCACCGCGGGCGCCGCACTCGGGCAGACCGTCGCGGCATCGGACGCCGGCCTCCCCGACCAGGCCGGGGCATCGCCCCGGGCCGACGCACGCATCGGCGAGTTCAACGCGCTTCATCCCCTTCATCGCCCGGACGAACCCGACTTCGGCACGCGGAACCTGGGCGACACGTTCGACAGCGAAACGCTCGTGGCCGACAGCCCGCTGATCAACGAGTTCGCGTGGGTTTCTTTCTTCCCGCTCGGCCAGAGCATCCTCGCCGACGGGTTCTTCAATTTCGCCGGCACGAGCCAACTCAACGGATTCGATATCGACGCGGGGGTCGGCGAGTTCGACAACGGCGACGGCACGATCACGATCGTCGTCGATACCCGGATCGAACCCTTCTCCGACGGCTTCCTGCCCGCGGGGTTCATCTTCACGCCCTCCGGAACACCCATCGACACCCTCGGCTGGCTCTTCGGCGCCGGCGCCGACCGCGACGGCAACCCGGACGCCTACGACCCGCAACTCGCCGCGGCCTTCCCGCCGGCGGGCGAGTTCACCGTCGTCGGGGCCGACATCTTCCTGCTCGACAACGGGATCACGATCGGCTCGGGCACGTTCTCCGGGCTGCCGTATCTGAACCAGACCGACATGGGCTTCTTCATCACGGTCGCGGGCGCCGCCGGCAGCAACATCGACGAGATGATCGTGCAGTATCTCGTCCAGTCCGCCAACGCCCCGACGCAGCTCACGCTCGGGGCCGTCGATGGGTGCCTCGACGCGACGGAGAACCAGCTCGTCGTCGAGATCGACGCCGCCGGGCTCGCGGCCCTGAACGTCGGCGGGCAGTTCTTCCTCGACTACGACAACACCCTGCTCGACTTCGTCAGCGCCGACCCCGGAGACGCCCCCTATTCGGTCGAGATCTTCGAGTCCGTCGACGAGGCCGCCGGCACGATCGACTACGCCGTCGGCGTGCCCAACGGCGACGCGGGCACGGCCGTCCCCACGACCATGGCCCGCATCACCTTCAACGTGCTGGGTGATTTCTGCGACACGGCCGGCCTCGTGACGTTCCGCCCGCACACGCCGCCCTCGCGCATCTCCGACGGCCTGGGCAACGACCTCGGCGCCGCCCTGATCGACCTCGGGGAGATCACCAAGGACAGTGTGCCCCCGACCGTCACGCCCCCGGTTGATATCACCATGAACGCCGACGCGGGCGGGTGCGACGCGGTTGTGGTCGTTCCCCCGCTCTCGGCATCCGACGACTGCTCGGCGGTGACGATCGTGAACGACTTCACCGGGACCGACGACGCCTCGGGCGTCTACCCGCAGGGAACCACCACCGTGACATGGACCGTCACGGACGCGTGCGGCAACGCCACCGTCGTGACCCAGGACATCACCATCAACGCCAGCAACACGCTCGACGCCGTGGTCGAGCTCGCCGCGGTCGACCCCGGGCCGTTCGATCGGTGCGTCGAGTTCGAGCTGCTCCCCACGGGCGGCGGCACCCCCGTCGTCGTCGAAACCACGATGACCTTCACCGGCGGCGTCGCCTCGGCGAGCCTCGACATCCCCTGCGGCGACTACGGCTGCATCACCGCCCGCGATCCGCTCCACACCCTCCGCGCGACCGACAACGACAACTTCACGATCACCGGCACGACCTACACCGCCGATTTCTCCGCCTCGCCCGGTGACAACGACGCCCTCGTCGGCGGGAACCTCAACGGCGATATGTTCATCGACATCCTCGACTTCGGCGTGTTCATCTCCCGCTTCGGCTCCTCGCCCGGCGCGGATTCGCCCTGCGGCACACCCGCCCCCCACGCCGACATCAGCGGCGACGGGCTGGTGAACGCGGCCGACTTCACGTTCATCCAGTCGAACTTCCTCGCCATGAACGAAGCCCGCTGCGACGGCAGTTTCCTGCGCACCGGCCCGCTCGGCGTCGCGCACGCCCCGAGGCCCGTCCTCCGCATCGCCGTGGCGGACCTCAAGCGGATGGGTCTGGCCGACCTCGCCGCGGGTGATCTGAACAGGGACGGCGTGCTCGATCGGGACGACATCGTCGCGTTCTTCGCGGGATCGCGGCCCGACCACCTAGCCGATCTCGACCACGACGGCGCGGTCACCGCGGCCGACCTGATGCGCGTTGTTCTGACGATGAATGACGGCGACCCGGCCGCCGACGTGAACCGCGACGGGCGGGTTGATCTGGCGGACCTCCGGTTCGTCGCCGACAGGATCGGGATGCACATCCCCGGATCGGACTGAATCCCGTTTTCTCCTCACGGGGAGGTGAAGAGCGGCATCGGTCGGGACACCTGCCGATGCCGATTCAAATACTGTTCCGAGCACACCCGACCAACGGAGGAGGGCCATGAGATCTGTTCTGAAAAAATATGTGTTGCCGATCGTCTTGTCGGGGTTCGCGGCCGCCGCGTCGGCCGAGGTTGATCTGGAGTTCCGGGCCATCACGCCCGTCACCGACCCGGGCGACACCGTCCTCGTCGGGCTCTACGCCGTCGCCTCGGCCGGCTCGACGGACCCGACCCTCGGCGCCGTCGAGGCCATCATCGCGTGGGACTCGGCCCACATCGCCCTGCTCGGCGTCGACCCGTCCAACCCCGCAAACCTGATCTTCGCCGGGTTCCCCGTGACCGGCTCGAACGGGCTGAACGAAACAGACCCCCCCACCGACGGCGACGGGCTGCTGATCGCCCTGGGCCCGCTCGGCGTGCCCATCGTCGCAACAGACGCGGGCACACTCATCACGATCCTGCAATTCGAGGCGCTCTCGGGAACCCCCGACGCCGCCATCGATCTGCTCGAAACAGGCGGCGTCCCCCCGCGCAACACCACCGTCTTCGACGGCGAAATCCCCAACACCATCGTCACGGGTTCCCTCTCAGGCACCACCGTCGCCGTCACCTGCGGCCCGTTCGATCTCGTCGCCCCGTTCGGCCTGCTCGACCTCGCGGATGTCAACGCCTTCGCCGTCGCCTTCCTCAGCCAGGACCCCATCGGGGACCTGAACAACGACGGCATCTACGACCTCCGCGATATCAACGCGTTCGTCGCCGGTTTCCTGCTCGGCTGTCAGTAACACAAACGTACTTATTCCATACTGATGCGGTCGCCCGAGCGCACGCCGGTGGATGCGGCCCGCCCACGCCGAGGCGTGCATACAGTCCCGCCCGTGAAGCGTTTGATCGCCCGACGTCTGCTCCAGCTGCCGCTGATCCTGCTCGTCATCTACACCATCACGCTCACGCTGGCGTGGATGATCCCCGGCAACCCGCTCGAAAACCCCGAGGGCCGACGCCCCTCGCCCGAGGTCGCCGAGCAGATGCTCCGGCAGTACGACCTCGACTCGTTCCCACGCTTCTATGTCAGCTATCTCGACCGCGTCACCGGCCTGCGCTGGCTCCGCGATACGCTCTCCGGACGCGCCGAGAAACAGGCGGCGCTCGCGCGGCGGCAGGGCCTGGCCAGCCCCGCACGACCCATCTTCGATTTCGGCCCCAGCCTCCAGTACGACGACTGGACCGTCAACGAGATCATCCGCGGCGCCCTGCCCGTCTCCGCCACACTGGGCGCCGCCGCCATCGCCGTCGCGCTCGTCATTGGTCTGACCGCGGGCGTCGTCGGCGCGATCAAACCGAACTCACCGGCCGACCTCGCCACGCTCGCCGTCGCCCTCGTCGGCATCAGCCTGCCCAGTTTCGTCGTCGGCTCGCTCGCCCTGCTCCTCTTCGCCGTGCTCATCCCAGTCTTCCCCGTCGCCGAGTGGGGCACCCTCTCGTCGCTCGTCCTCCCCGCGTGCACACTCAGCCTCCCGTTCGCCGCCTACATCGCGAGGCTCTCCCGCTTCGGCATGATCGAGGCCCTCGCCAGCGACTACGTCCGCACCGCACGCGCCAAGGGCGCATCCGAAACACGCGTCCTGCTCCGCCACGCACTGCCCAACGCGTTCCTCCCCGTGCTCAGCTACCTCGGGCCCGCCACCGCCTTCGCCATGACAGGCTCGTTCGTCGTCGAAAAAGTCTTCAATATCCCCGGCATGGGACAACACTTCGTCGCCGCCGTCCAGAACAAAGACCTCTTCCTCATCATCGGCGTCGTGCTCGTCTTCGCCGGCATGCTCGTGCTGCTCAACCTCGCGGTCGACGTGCTCTACCGCTTCGTCGATCCACGCATCGCCTGAACCGGGCGAACACGACCGTTTGCCGCCGCCTTCAGCCGCCCCTGATCACCACCGCCGGCACGCCCACAACCGTCGCGCCCGCGGGCACGTCCTCCAGCACCACCGAACCCGCGCCAACGATCGCACCCGCGCCGATCGTCACGCCCTGAATCACGCACGCCCCCAGCCCGATCATCGCGCCCGCACCGACATCCACCCGGCCCGCGAGCTTCGCCCCGGGGCACACGTGCGCGAACGCCCCCACCCGGCACTCGTGCTCGACGATCGCGCCCGAGTTCACGATCGCGCCCTCGCCGATCTCGCACCCCGCGCACAGGATCGCGCCGATGCACACCTGCGCCCCCTGCCCGACGGACGCGCTCGCTTCGGGCAACGCCCCGGGGTGCACCAGCGTCTCGACCACCGCCCCCGCGTCGGCCGCCTCGTCTGTCGTCTCCCGCCGGAGCCGGTTGTCGCCGATCGCCACAGCGACGCGGACAGCCCCGAGATCGCGCAGCGCCCCCAGCCCCGCGAGCACCGGCAGATCCCACAAAAACCCGGGCGATGCCGCCCCCGCCGCCGGCTCGATGAATCCCGCGACGCGGTGCCCGCACGCACGCGCCAGGTCGAGCACCACCCGCGTGTGCCCGCCCGTCCCGATGATCCAGAGCTCCTGCCCGCGGTCCGCCATCACCCACCCAGCCCCAGCTCGGACACCGTGACGAGCGGCTGATACTCCACGCCCACCGATGCGATGTTCGCCGCCCCGCCCGATTCGCGGTCGAGCACCGCCAGCGCCCGCACGACCTCGTGCCCCGCCTCCCGCGCCGCCTCGACCGCCCTGATCAACGACCCGCCCGACGTCACGACGTCATCGACGATCACCACCCGCGCCGGCTTCTCGGGCAGCGGGCCCTCGATCCGCTTGCGCGTCCCGTGCCCCTTGGCCTCCTTGCGCACGACGAACGTCGGGATATCCAGACCCCGCTCGAACGCCCGCAGCCCGAACGCCGCCGCGATGGGTGTCGCGCCCATGTCCATCCCGCCGAGGGCGTCGAAGGCGAGGCTCTGCGTCTCTTCGAGCAGCGCGTCGGCGATCAGCGACGCCCCCTCGCCCAACAGGCTGACGAGCCTGATATCGCAGTAGTAATCGCTCGTCTGCCCACCCGCGAGCACGAACGACCCGCGCTTGACGGCCCTCTCGAGAATGCACCGGGCAAGGGCAGGGTGTCGGCTGGTTTCGGGCATGCCGGATGATACACGTGATCGGCCCCGGACCGTCGAACGCGATACCGGAAGGATCAGCCGCGCGTCAAACCTTCTGCCCCTCGCGCGAATCACGGAACCACCGCATCAGCCCACGGTCCTTGCGCATCGAGTCCCACGCGTCCTCGCCCTCGTACTTCGCCCGGATCGCCGACGCCACCAGCCCCATGAACATCGGCTGCGGCTTCAGCGGCCGGCTCGTCAGCTCCGGGTGGAACTGCGCCCCGATGAAATACGGGTGGTGCATCTCGGGCCGGTCCTCGTCGGGCGTCTGCGGCAACTCGAGCACCTGCATGATCGGCACCGCCGGGTGCCGCCCCGAGAACACCATCCCCCCCGCTTCGAGCCGCTCGATCCACGAAGGGTCAACCTCGTAGCGGTGCCGGAACCGCTCACGCACCGACGCGGCCCCGCCGAACAGAAACGACGCCAGCGTGCCCGGCTCGATCTTCACGTCCTGCGCCCCGAGCCGCATCGTCCCGCCGAGGCCCTCGATCTTCTTCTGCTCGGGCAATTCGCTGATCACGGCGCACGCCGAGTCCGGCTCGAACTCCGTGCTCGTCGCCTCCTTCAGCCCCAGCACGTTGCGCGCAAACTCGATCACCGCCACCTGGAAACCGAGGCAGATCCCCAGATAGGGCACCCGGTTCTCACGGCAATACTTCACGCACGCGATCTTGCCCTCGACGCCCCGCGACCCGAACCCGCCCGGCACGATCACCCCGTCGAGCGGGCCCAGCACATCGTCTACGTTGTCGTCGTTGAGCTCCGTCGTGTCGATCCACCGCTGATCGATCTTCACGCCCAGGTGCGCCGAACAGTGCTCCAGCGATTTGTCGATCGACGCGTACGCATCGCGCAGCTCGGCGTACTTGCCCGTGATCCCCACCGTGATCTCGCGCGTCCGCGGCGCCGTCAGCCGATCGACGAACGTGTGCCAGCCCCGCCGGGCCTCGTCCTCGTGCACCGCGTCGACGCGATCGTGCAGCCCCAGAATGCTCATGATCTCCCGGTCCAGCCCCTCGACACGCATCTCGTCCGGGATCGTGTAGATGCTCTCCCGGTCGTGCATCGAGAACACCCGACGCATCGGCACGTTCGAGAACATCGCGATCTTCTCCAGCACCGTCCGGTCCACACGCCGGCTCGCCCGGCACGCGATGATCTGCGGCTGCACCCCCGCCTCCATCAGCCGCTTGATCCCCAGCTGCGCCGCCTTCGATTTCTGCTCGCCCAGCGCCCGCGGCTCGATGACATACGTCAGCGCCACGAAGCAGCACGACTCGGGCCCCTCCTCGAACGCCAGCTCGCGCAACGCCTCGATATAGAACCCGTTCTCGTAGTCCCCGATCGTCCCGCCGACCTCCACGAACACCACGTCCGCCGGCCCGGTCCCGTCGCCACGCAGCGCCAGCTCACGCAGCTTCCGCTTCACCTCGCCCGTCACGTGCGGGATCATCTGCACATCCCGCCCGAGATAAACCCCCTGCCGCTCACGGTCGAGGATCTCGGCGTAGATCTGCCCGCTCGTCACGAAGTTCCGACGCGTCAGGTTCTGGTCGAGCATCCGCTCGTACGTCCCAAGGTCCATGTCGCACTCGGTCCCGTCGTCGAGCACGAAAACCTCGCCGTGGCGGTACGGGTTCAGCGTCCCCGAATCCAGATTCAGATACCCCTCCATCTTGATCGGCGCGACCGTCAGCCCCTTGTCCTTGAGCATCTTGGCCAGCGAGCTCGCGAAGATCCCCTTGCCCAGACCGCTCATCACCGTCCCGACGACGAACACATACTTGTGATACCCGGGCCGATACCCGTCCGGCATCGGCGAGTAGAACTCCGTCATCGTCGATCGGCTCCGCCCCGCTCGGCCCAGCAGGCCACCCCCGGACGCGTCATCCTCGAACACGTCATCGGGCGTGACGGCGTGCTCACGCCTGGAGGCTCGGGCGGACATCGGGCGGGGCATCGACAGGTGCATCGGGGGCTCGATCATGTGGGGCATGTCCGATCGTACCAAACCCCCGCGCCGCCGTGGGCGGGTTTTTCCCAAGTTCACCCCAAATCATCACCACCCCACCCTCGTGGGACGGGCATCTTGCCCGTCTCTCCAAACTCTCCCCACACCCTCATCTCCCCCC
>JALWOY010000230.1 GCA_027083355.1 Phycisphaerales bacterium
GCGTTCACCGGCTACGACGACCTGCTCGACGGCGTCGGCGCGGCGTGGCGATCACTGAACAAGACACGCCTGCGATCCGTCTGCAAGTGCGACTACCTCTCGCCCGGATTTCATCCGTGATTGGTATCAGTTCTGAGCGGTCGTTCATCATCGTGTTCCGAAAGTGCCACGGCTCTGTGAGCCGTGTCTTGGGCACACCTGCGGCATACAGCCGGTTCACACGGCCAAGATCGCCGTGCCACACGGAACGGGATTCCGCAAACCGCACGATTTCTCCACTTGCTCTTCGTTCTGTCGCACGCATTGATCGGCGAGGCGTGAAGGAGGGGAAGAAGTTGAAGCCCCTCACCCGCCGACGCCGGCGCGTCGTCGACCTCTCCCCGGCGACCGGGGAGAGGTGGAGCATACAACCCTCGTTTACACCACGAAACCCGGACGCGGAAAGCACGTCGATCAAGAAAAACACCCGCGCACCGCACCCGGGTCTGGTCAACACGCGCGAGTTTTTCTTGGAATTTGTATCAGAGATGCGAATCCCGCATCGCGATCGGGGGTGAAAGCAGTTCGTTGAGCACAATCGCCCGGCGGAGCGATGAAGGGTCGCGCATCGTCGCCGCCAACGAAGCCGGATCGATCGGGGGCGCGGCGTGCAGTTGTGTGGGCAGTGGTGCGGGGCGGCGGGCTTCGGTTCGGGCGGCTTTCTTTTTCTTCGCACGCGCCGCCTCGGCTTGGGCACGCTTCGCCCGTTCGGCTTGCGCTTTCGCTTTCTCGTATTCCTCACGCCGGGCGCGCAGCACCGCACGCCGACGCTCGAGCTCGGCCTGCGCCGCGGACCGGGTCGGGCGGTCGGGCCGGTCCTGCCGCGCCACGGGTGGCAACTCACGTTGAGTCGGCGGCACGGGCTGTGTTTTCGTGGCGCCGCGGGGCGGGGCTCCGCCGGCGCGGGGTGTTGCGGGCCGCTGCCCGGTCTGGCTTTCGCGCATCCGCCTGCGGAGTTCTTCGATCTGCTCCCGCCGACGTTTCTGCAGTGCTTCAAGTTTGGCGCGTTTCGCCGCGGCCGAGGATTCATCCCGACGAGCCGACGGTGCGCGTTCTGCGGACGCGCCCTGCTCGACGGGCTGGCCCCGGCGGATGGCCTCGATCTTTCGTCGTTCGCGTTCGGCTTCGAGCCGGCGTTGATCGGCCTGTTCCTTGACTTTCTTGGCAATGTTCCCGATCACCGGGCCGGCGATTACGGCAATGAAGACAATGATCTGGAACAGGTTCCCGAGGTTATTCACGCCCGATTCTACCGGGGCGGGCACTCGGTCTCGACCGGATCGGTCGGAATCAATACCGGCGGTGATGAACCACCCTCCCCGGCCCGAACGAAGCCGATCCCGAAGACAGGCCCGAGCACGCCGGGCGTCAGCACCTCGCCCGCGGGCCCCGATGCCGCCACGCGTCCGTCGCGGCCCAGCAAGACCGCGTCGTCGGCGAACCGTGCCGCGAGCGACAGATCGTGCAGGACGACGAGCACCCCGCATGATTCGCTCCGGGCCAGATCACGGATAACCGAGAGCGCACCGACCGCGTGCCGCGGGTCCATCGCGCTCGTGGGTTCGTCGGCCAGCAGCACGCAGGGGCCCTTGCTCGCCCCGATCTGGGCCAAGGCTCTCGCGAGCGAGACCCGTTGCCGCTGCCCGATGCTCAGGTGATCGAACGGTTCCCCGGCGTGGTTGTGCATGTCGACACGCCGCAGGGCACGATCCGCCGCGTCGCGGTCGGCGCGTCCGCCGATCGACACGACCCCGAAACGGACGACGTCCGCGGCCGTGTATCCGAACGCGACCGCGGGCCTCTGGGGCAGGTACGCCAGCCGGGCGGCGCGCTGCATCGGTGTCCACCGCGCGACCGGTTCGCCGTCAAGAGCAACCCGCCCGGCCCCCGGCTTGAGCAGCCCCGCGAGCACACGAAGCAGTGTCGATTTGCCCGAACCGTTCGGCCCGACGAGTGTCACGACACGCCCGACGGACAGGCGGATATCCACATCGCGCAACACGGGCCGGTTCTCGCGGTACGCGTGCGTGATCGATTCGGCCCGGAGCATGGCACAGGCTACACCGGTCGATCGGGGCGAGAATCCGGTGCGGCAGGCCGGCGGCCTTCGGCTCGGCGGGCCCGAACGCCCCGACGTGAGCTAGACTGTGCCCGATATCCCACGGAAGGGTCGATCGATGGACGACGACGGGAAACGGAGGACACCATGACGATTGCCATCACGGGCGGCACCGGTTTTGTCGGACGGCACCTCGTGTCCGAGTTGATCGACCGGGGTTGCGCGGTGCGTGTCCTGGCGCGGGACATCAACAAGGCCGGGCGGGTACTGCCCGAGAGCGACCTGATCGACATCGTCGAGGGCGATCCGTTCCGCCCGGACGCGGTGCGGGGTCTGCTCGCGGGCGCCGACGCGTGCATCCATCTCGTGGGGATCATCCGTGAGGCCCCCGGGGGGCAGACCTTCCGCCGGGTGCATGTGCATGCCACGCGCGAGGTCGTCCGGGCATGCGAGGACGCGGGCGTTCGGCGGTATCTGCACATGTCCGCGATCGCCGCCGACCCCGAGGGCAAGGCCGAATATCAGCGCACGAAGTTCGAGGCCGAGCGGATCGTCGAGTCGAGCGATCTGGACTGGACGATCTTCCGGCCCGGGCTGATCCACGGCGCGGACGGCGAATTCATGCAGATGGTGATGGGCTGGTGCGAGGGGCGCAAGCCGCCGTTCGTGTTCCTGCCGTATTTTGCGCGAGTCGAGCAGCACGGCCGGCCCGGGCCGTTCAACCCGCCGGCGGTGGTCGAGCCGCGGGTCGCGCCGGTGCACGTGGACGACGTCGCCGGGGCGATCGCCGACGCGATCGACACACCCGAGTCGATCGGCGAGATCTATCGGCTCTCGGGCCCGGAGGTGCTGACGATGCCCGAGATGCTGCGGTTCGTGCGCGACGCGGACCCGCACGGCAAGCCGGGGCTGCGGCCGATGGGGATGCCCGCGCCGCTGGCGGTGTGTCAGGCGAAGGTGTTCGGCCGGCTGGGGCTTGGCCGATTGCTCCCGTTCGACGCGGGGATGGCGCGGATGGCGGCTCTCGACACGGTGTGCGACAACGGCAAGGCGCGCACGCACCTGGGGTTCGAGCCGCGGTCGTTCAGGGAGAGTGCGCGGGGCTATGTGGTGGTGTGAGGGTTTCTGGAAAGCGATGCAATGATACAGAGGGAAGCGCGTTGCGCGGGACGTGGTTATTCCGTGCGAACTGTGCCTTCTCTGGTTGTGGAGAATATTTCCAAACCATGTTGCATGCACCCCATTTGGGGGAATCACTTTCTGGTTTGTATATTGATTTTCGTGATTTTTCTTTTTTCCCTTGCAACCCATACGATTCTTCGAGATAATAAATGCAGGTTCAGTCCAGTCGGTGACCAATTTTTCTGGAGCGATGCGGCGATGCGGCGATGCGGCGATGCGATCGCGGTGATCATCGGGACAGTGTTGCTCTTTGCCGCTTCGAGCAAGATCATTGCTCCTGATACGACTCTCAAATCGCTCACTTGGGCTTTCGGATCACCCGCTTCCGGCTTCATCGGGATGATGCTGGTGATCGCCGAATTCCTGCTGGGTGTTGCGCTCATCTTCGGGATCCAACAGAAGATCTGTCTGTCACTGGCATCTCTGCTTTTCTTTGCATTTTCCTTGTGGATTGTGTATCTCAACGTTGTCGATGCTCCGGTTGGTTGCGGTTGCGGCATCAATTGGATCACCGGCGCGAGTCAGTCGGTTCAGACCGGTCCGGACGTTACAGAGGTTGTCCGCGCCGTGTTCTTTTCGGGGTTGTCCGCGGCGGGTGTGTTTTCATATAGACTTTGTTCAAAGAGAAGCGCTCGTGTTGAGAAAACAGAAAGGAGTTCATCGTGAATCGGCACATGACGAGTGGATCCTCGAGACGTCTTTTTCTCGGTGTCGGCATGACAACGCTCGCGGTCTCACTGGCTTTCGGCGCAAACTCGAGCAACGGTGGGCAACGCGGCGGCGTCGTCCTGGCCGGTTGTTGCGCGAAACTGCCCGCGGGGACCTGCACCGGGCAGAACGTGACGTTGACAGACTGCATCGGCCCCTGTGGGACAAACGAAGTCTGCACAGGTTCGAGCGGGTGTACCCCCATCCCCTGGGTGAAAGCGAAGTGTGTTCGGCTGCCGTGAAGCTGTTCTCGGCAAGCAGTGGTTCGTCTCCGATGCTGTTGTTTCCGGTCGGTCACCTTTCGGCGATTCATAGATGGAGTTCGTCGGAGTCGAGGTTCGGAAGGACGATCAGAAATGGCTCGTTTTTCGATTCAACCGCGAATGGTCGTTGCGGGTGTCGTTGCCGCGGCGGGTATCTTTCTTGCGTTCTGGCGTTTGTGGCCGTACCTCGAATCATCCAAGCCGCGGGTCGCACCGTCGACACCGTCGCCGGTGCAGGCCGATCTTGGGCCGGAACTCCTCGACCGATCGACGCGCGACGGCGGCATGACAACCGTGTCCCTCGCCGCCGAGCGGGCCCGTTCCGCGGCGCGAAATGCGGGCATCAATGCGCGTCGTCTGGATGACCTTGTCGCGGCGTTCAGCGAACAGCTCGCCGCCACGATCGATGGTGACTACGAACGCGATCATGCCGCCCGTGTCGCTCGCGGCCTGCCGGCAGAAGGGGATGATCGGGCATTCCGAGAGAAAATGGCCGATTGGATGAGGGGCCGGGCGATCGGTCTCGAAAAGCTCGAAGTGCGTGTGCTGGTTCGTGACGGTGAAGCGACCGCGAGGAGCGGCCTTGAGGAAGGTTATGATGTCCTCACCGCGACAAACCAGAATTACCCACTGCCGGACGATCTGGCCGACGCACGGATGGATGTCGTCGAGGTCCGATTGCCGATGGATGTCCCCTCGGTCAACGGCAAAGGCCGGGGTGCGGCTCTGGTCGGCTACCGGTTCTGGTGGGATGACGCGACGAACCAGTGGATCCCGTTCGTCAACGCGATCTACGGCGACCCGGAGGCGGCTTATGGTGGCATCGTTCCCTGAACACGAGCAACGCGCAATCACGAGAAGCGGTTTCAGCCTCGTTGAACTTCTCGTGACGATCGGCGTGATCGGGGTGCTTATCGGGGTCATCCTCCCCGCGTTGTTCGGTGCCCGGAATCGAGCGGAGGCGGTCGTCACGCTTTCCAACCTGCGTCAACTCTCGATGACGATGGATGCGTACACCGAGCGGTACAGGGCCTATCCCTGGGCGCCGCCCGGCTCGTGGTTCCAGATCGAGCCCCCGGGCGAGGGCGGTGCCCGAGTCCAGCCCGGGTATTGGGATCTGGATGTGTATTGGGCCGCGTTGATGCACGATGTCGCGCCGTGGAAAGAACACTTCGCGACTTGGCTCGGGCCCGGGGCGATCGAAGACGAAGAACACCCGTGGCGTCGCGGGCCCGGCATCGGCCTGGTGTCCTACGCGCTTTGTCATCCGTTTTTTGCCAGGCCGGAGGTCTGGGAGCCCGGAACCGTTGAAAGTGACGATCTCTGGCGTCCCGTCCGTCCCTTCGAGGTGAGCTTTCCTTCGCTCAAGGTCATGATGTGGGACCGTGAAGCATCTCATCTGCCACCCGATGCAGACCGGGACCGCCGGGCGATGCTCTTCGTCGATGCCCACGTCGCCGAGCGGCGACTCTCGCGTGCCGCACCGCCACCGGTCATACCGTTCAAGCCGAATACCCGACCGGTTCAAGACACTCCCGAGGGGATCCGGGGTCGCGATTATTGATATCTGATAGGGGTATGCTTGCAGTCCCCGCCGGGTGCCGTGGAGCAGCCGTCAGCGGCTTCTCCTTGAAGGGTACCGCGCGGATTGCGGAGAACCCGCCTTTGCCGGGTGCCCCGACCCAAAACGGGTGATTCCTGATGGTGTCACGATCCAGCTTCGCTGGGTCGTGCCTCTTCATCACCGAACACCATCTTTCCCTGAACGCACGACCCAACAAGTTGGATCGTGGCACCGGCTGATTTCCGTGCACCACCGGCCGTTTGCAAGCCGGTGTCGAGCCCCGCACCGGCAACGAGTGGCCGGTGGCACACATATGAACGAGCAGCCAGCGTGGTGATGTTTCCGCCACTACCCTCTCCCCATGGCCCTCAAGTACCAGCACCGTGTGCTCCAGCACCTCCGTCACCCCACCTATGAGCCCAAGGCCATCGGGCCGCTCGCCGTCGAACTCGGGTTCAAGGACGACATGCAGGCGTTCAAGGACGCCGTCTTCGCCCTCCGCGACGAGGGCAAGGTCGATATCGACGACGACGGCGTCGTCACGCTGCCACACCTGCCCGACCGCGGCACACTCACCGGCATCTTCCGTGGGTCCGTCAAGGGGTTCGGCTTCGTCGAGCCCGCCATCAAAAGCGCCGACGGCGACATCTTTATCCCGGAACATCTGACCAACGGCGCCCTCTCCGGTGACACCGTCAAGGTCGAATACGCCCGGGATTTCCGCCGCGAGAAACGCCTCGGCTCGCTCAACAAGCAGTTCGCCGGCGAGGTCGTCGAGGTCCTCCAACGCCGGCGGGCCAACTTCACCGGCGAGATCGGCAAACAGGGCGACACCTGGCTGGCGTACCCCGACGGCAAGGAGCTGACTGACCCGGTCGTGGTCCGCGACGCGGAATCGAAGAATGTCAAGCCGGGCGACAAGGTCGTGCTCGAGATCATCGAGTACGCCGAGGGCAACGCGCTGCCCGAGGGCGTGATCACGAAAGTGCTTGGTAGAGCGGGCGAGCCGGACGTCGAGACGCAGGCCGTCATCGCGGCGTATTCGCTGCCCGACACCGAGTTCCCGGAGGAATGCGTCGAGCAGGCGCGGGCCGCGACGCGGGAGTTCGACCGGCAGATCCAGGAGTGGGAGCAGCGCGGCCGGGACGCGCTCGACGAGTTCGACGAGGCGGGCCGCGAGGACATCACCGATGTCTTCATCGCGACGATCGACCCGCCCGACGCCAAGGACTACGACGACGCGATCAGCATCCGCCGACTCAGCAAGGCCGACGACGGCATGGACGGCTGGGAGCTCGGCGTGCACATCGCCGACGTGGCCCACTTCATCCCCGCCGGCAGCCCGCTCGACGAGGAAGCCTACGAACGCGGCAACTCGTGCTATCTGCCCCGGCTCGTCATCCCGATGCTGCCCGAGATCCTCTCCAACGGCATCTGTTCGTTGCAGGAGGGCGTGCCCCGGTTCGCCAAGACCGCGTGGATCCGCTACGACAAACACGGCAACGTCAAGCGGCGGGGCGTGCAGCAGACGCTCATCAAGAGCCGCAAGCGGATGACGTATCTCGAGGCCCAGGCGTTGATCGACGGGGATCTCGAAGAGGCGAAAAAACACGCGAAGACGGAGCCGAACTACACGGATGAACTGATCGCGACGGTGCGAGAGATGAACGCACTCGCGCGTCAGATCGAGGGCCGGCGGCACCGTGCGGGGATGATCAGCCTCGACCTGCCCGACGTCGAACTGATCTTCGACGAGGACGGCCGGGTGATCGACGCCGAGCAGGAGGACGACGCCTACACCCACAAGCTCATCGAGATGTTCATGGTCGAGGCGAACGAGGCGATCGCGTCGCTGTTCGAGCGGCTCGGGGTGCCGCTGATCCGGCGCATCCACCCGGACCCGGCGCCCGGCGATGTCGAGCACATCCAGAAGGCCGCCTCGGTCGCGGGGTACCGCATCCCGCAGAGCCCGACGCGCGAGGAGATCCAGGGCCTGCTCGACGCCACGCGCGGCAAGCCCGCGGCCAGGGCCGTGCACATGGCCGTGCTGCGGACACTGACCAAGGCGGAGTATTCTCCGGCGTTGATCGGGCACTTCGCGCTGGCCAGCGAGGCGTACGCGCACTTCACCAGCCCGATCCGCCGCTACGCCGACCTGACCGTGCACCGCTCGGTCGAGGCGTACCTGCGTCGGACAAACAACGGTACCAACCGGCCCAGGGACGACGAGGGATGGAAGACGCTCGGCAAGGAACTCCGCGGCGATCACAACTGCCCGCCCGAGCCGGCGTTGGTCGATATCGGGCGCCACATCACCGCGACCGAGCAGAACGCCGAGGACGCCGAGCGCGAGCTGCGGCAATACCTCGTCTTGCAACTGCTCAGCGAGAAACACATCGGCGACGTGATGCCGGGTGTCGTCACGGGCGTGACCCCCCGCGGCGTCTTCGTCCAGATCGACAAGTACCTCGCCGACGGCATGATCAAGAAGGAAGACCTGCCCGGCGACGTGACCCGCGACAACAAACGCCCGCGCTGGGTGATGGACTCGAAGACGGGCGCGCTCGTCGACGCGAACTCCGGCCGGTCGTACAAAATGGGCGACATGTTCGATGTCGTCATCGCGGCGGTGGACCTGCCGAAGCGGCAACTGGAATTGCAGGTCGCCGACCCCGAGGGACGGGCCGCGGGCAAGATCCGCGGCTCGGGCGGGCTGAAACTGACACTCGGCGGCGACGCGGGCGGCCTGGGCGAAGCGAAGGGCGCGGGATTCAAACAGAAAATGCCCGGCGGCAAACGCCGGAGCATGAAGAGCAAACGCCGCGACAAGGGCAAGAAAGACTACCGGGCGGATCGCAAGGGGAAGGGCAAGAGGCAGTGACGTTCAGGGAATTGATTCATGAGGGCACACCCCGCTCGCGGGATTCTCGTTGTGCATATGGTTAAATCCCATGTAATCGTGGCAAGGCCGACAGTGTAGCGATCCGACCTGACGTCGTCGCGGGATCAATCAAAACGCGGCGCGAAAGCACGCCAAGGATCTCGGAATAGACTCGGACGAGTTCGAGAGGGAGACACTATGAAGACCTGTTGAATCGATTGTGCCGCTGGTGATCATGGTGGTATAGGGAGAGCGAACGAATCAAGCGGTACGATTAGATCGTCATACGGTCGAGCTTGCCCTTCTTGATCTTCTTTGCGATATCCAGTCCATGCTGGATTCGCTTCTGGTAGCGGGTGAAATTGAAAGTCATTGGTAGGGTCGGGTCATCCTTCGTGGCTTCCCAGTAGAGCAGATCCTTGGGAGCGATCGTCACAGGACGGCGATCATCATCCCAATCCAAATGCTTCCCCATGTCGCGATCGTTCACTACCTTCGGGGTGATGAACGCAAGGCGAATTGTCGCACGCTGAATATTGACGATTGGGTCAACCGGAGCGACAAGATCAACGACCCATTGGCCGTTCTTGATGTATATGACAAGGAGCGAGGAATTGTCTTCGCACCACGTTTGCCAGAGCTTTTCGATTCGAGCCACGTCAGGCCCGACTTTGTCGATGTATTTTTTCTCGGCAACCTCGGCCTTCCTCTTTTCGATCTTTGCCACCTGTCGTCGAACTTCTGGATCCTTCTGAATCGCCTTGTTGATCGCTCGGGAAGCCTGCTCGCTTGTGATACCTTCACGGAGCTCGACACCGATCTGTTTCGCGTAGCGTAGTTGAGCCTTGGTCGGCGGAGCCTTCTTGGAGGCTTTCGCTATAGCATCTGAGAGTCGGTCACGAGACATATTCTCGGGGCTGTTGATTCCGAGAATCTTGGCATATCTGATCTGCTTTTTCGTTGGAGGTGAACGCCGGTCCTTCGGCTTCGTTTTAAATAGGCCGAACATGTTTTGAGTCCTCCAGTGCGTTACCGATCTGGCAACAGATCCTACGACGAGTTGCATGCTGAAGCACGTTTGAGCATGAGTTGTCTAGCAAGACCCAACTGCACAGGGCAGGTGGGTTTGGCCACACCGCTGCTGTGTAGAAAGCATCTCTCATCGCGAAGAAAATGAAGGTGCCACTGCTCGCCTCCTGCGGCGCATCAGTGTTCTTCGTACGGCACGACTGCGCCGAAGACGGCGAGTCGTCGCACCCGGCGATCTGTCAAATCGTTTCTACACAGCACCACACCGCCCATGCAGCCTTCCGGTGGCTACCCCCCCAATAATCCCCCATGCAACCC
>JALWOY010000231.1 GCA_027083355.1 Phycisphaerales bacterium
CACAAACCCCATCGCCGCGTTCTTGCGCACCGCCATGACAGACCTCCGTCCCCCGTCACGATCCGAGCCCCGGAACAACGGCGTCAGCATATCATGCGCGAAGGCGGAGGTTGTTCAGAGGCTCCTTCTCTCCATATCACGGACATCCAACCCGAATTGTCCTTCTACCCGACATCACCCACAAGGGCCGAGCGAAAGCGGGTGTTCATTCTTGTCAGAACGAACACCATCGCTTGCATGCACCGTGCCGTGACCGACGCCCGGGCGTCAGCCCGGAAACACCGTTCCGGGTGACTGCCGAAGGATCAATGTTCAGCGGTCATCGCTGATCCTGCGCGGACAGAGCACCACGGCTCTTTGCGGGCGGTGCGGATCTGCCCACTCGTCGGCATTCTTTTTCTCAGCGCTGCTCGATCGGCGTGTACGGCTGGTCGTGCGGTCCGACATACGCCGCCTTCGGCCGGAACAGCCTGTTGTCGGCGAGCTGTTCGAGGATGTGCCCCGACCAACCGGCCAGCCGTGCCAGCACGAACATCGGCGTGAACAGGTCCAGCTTCAGCCCGATGCAGTGATACGTCGTCGCGCTGTAGAAATCCACGTTCGCGTAGATCCCGCGCGAACCCACGGCACGCTCCATCACCTGCTCGATCCGCGTGCTCTTCTCGTACAGTTCCTCGTTGCCCGTGTCACGCGCCAGCTGCCCGGCCAGCTTCTTCAGCTCGGCCGCCCTCGGGTCGTGCGCCTTGTACACCCGGTGCCCGAACCCCATGACCTTCTCTTTCCGCTCGAGCTTGCCGAGGATGTACGGCTCCACGTCGTCCACCGTCGGGATCTCCCACAGCATCCGCATCACGCCCTCGTTCGCACCGCCGTGCAGCGGGCCGCGCAGGCTCCCGATCGCCCCCGTCAGGGCCGAGTAGATATCGCTCAAGGTCGAGATGATCACCCGAGCGGTGAACGTCGAGTTGTTCAGCCCGTGGTCCGCGTGCGTGATCATGCAGATCTCGAACGCACGCGCCATCGCCTCGGTCGGCTCCGCCCCGTTGAGCATGTACAGGAAGTTGTGCGCAAAGTCGAGGTCCGGCTTCGGGTCGATCAGCGGCAGACCCCGGCGGTACCGATCGAAATACGCGATAATCGTCGGCGCCCTCGAAAGGATCTTCATCGCCTTGTCGCGGACCGCATCCAGTTCGATGTTGTTCGGGTCCTCGTCGTGCATCGACAACGCGCTGATCATCGTCCGCATCACGTGCATCGGGTGCGCCTGCATCGGAAGCGCCAGCAGCCGATTTGTCATCCCCGCGGGCAGGCCCGTGTGCGCGTGCATGTTGCGAGCGAACTCGGCCAGCTCGTCACGATTCGGCAGCCGCTGGTTCCACAGCAGGAACACCGTCTCCTCGAACGTGCCCTTCGAGGCCAGCTCGCCGATCGGGATACCCACATACTCGAGGATGCCCTTCTGCCCGTCGATATACGACATCCGCGTCTCGGCGGCGATCACACCCTCCAACCCCTTGGCGTAGTCCGTCATGGTTTACTTCCTTAGTTCTTGCGATCTCGACGGTCTCGTTCCGGCCCCGTGCGTCGGGAACCGCCCACCTCGTCCGCTCAGACGCCCGCTTCAAGCGGAGCCTCTTGTCGGCATTCTACGGCTCTACACTCCCCCGTGCTCATCCCCCTCGGAACAGATCGACCCCTCACACGACCATCGGTCGTCACCCCCATCATCATCGCCGCCTGTACCATCGTTTTTATTCTGCAGAGGATGCTCGACACCCAGAGCGGGCACGGCTTGGCCGGGTTTACGCCCCGATTCTGGGTGATCGGGGGACAGGGCTTCGCGTGGTACCGCACCCTCACCTACAACTTCTTCCACGGCGATCTGATGCACCTGCTCGGAAACATGCTCTTTCTCTGGGTCTTCGGGCGGGCCGTCGAGGACAAGCTCGGCCGCATCGGTTTCCTGCTCTTCTACCTCGGCGGCGGGGTCTTCGCGGGGCTGGTCCACGCCCTGTTCGCCCACGGCCCCGCGATCGGGGCTTCGGGGGCGATCTCTGCCGTCACCGGGGCGTTTCTGGTCATGTTCCCCCGGACCCGCATCAAGGTCTTCTGGTTCTTCATCATCATCAGCCTCATGTTGGTCCCCGCGTGGTTCTTCATAGGGCTTCAGGTCGCCTGGAACGTCATCGCCACGGGCACGGGCGAGGCCGGCAACGTCGCCACGCTCGCCCATCTCGGGGGCTACGCCTTCGGATTCGGCGTCTCGGTTGTTCTGCTCTGGCTCAGAGTCGTCCCCCGGGAGCCATACGACCTGTTCACGATCTCACGTCAGGCGAAGCGTCGCCAGGAGATCCTCGCCGCGGGCCGCGTACAGATGAAACCCGCGCGCCCGGTCTCCCCCGAACAGGCCCGGCGAGCCGAGGCATTGGCAAAGGCACGGGCGGCCGTCAGCACCGAACTCAGCGCGGGCCGCCCCGAGGACGCGATCGCCCCGTACCGGGAACTGCTCGAACGCTACGGCGAATCGCCGGAGGCTGCGACGCTTTCCCGCAACGCGCAGTATCAACTGGGGCTTCAGTTGTGCGCATCCGGGGAGAACTCGATGGCCATCCGGGCGCTCTCCGATTTCATCCGGGCCTACCCGGACGACGACGAAACACCCGCGATCAGGGTGCTCCTCGCCCGCCTCTACGCCTCCGCGGGGGAGATCGATCGGGCCAGGGCATTCCTGACCGAAGCGGCCGAGCAGCTGACCGATGAACGCCTCGCCGCCATCGCACGCGAGGAGCTGGCGGCGCTCAACGCGGCCGCGGGAGAACGGACATGACCACGCCGACCGTGCGCACACGCGTGAAAATCTGCGGTATCCGAGACCCTGAAGCGGCCGAGGTCGCCGCCGCCGCGGGCGCCGACGCCGTCGGGTTCGTCTTCGTCGAGGGCACGCCGCGGTTCATCCGGCCCGAGCACGCCGCCGCGATCATGTACGCCCTGCCCCCGATGGTCACGTCCGTGGGCGTGGTGCGCGATCTGACGGTCGACGCGTTCTGTGCGCTCGAACAGCGGTGCCCCTGCGAGCTGATGCAGCTGCACGGTGCCGAGGACGAAAAAACCGTCGCGGCCTGCGGGCCGGGCGTGATCCGGGCGATCCGGTTCGACGCGGCGACGATCACGGACGATCTGAAGCGGTGGGCCCGCCTCGCCGAGGTCGGGGCGATCCTCGTTGATGGCTCCGCCGGCGGCACGGGCGAGACGTTCGACTGGTCACGCCTCGCCGATGCGGTCGCCGCGATGCCCAGCCCCAAGCCGATCATCGTGGCGGGCGGGCTGACCCCGGACAACGTCGCAGACGCGGTCCGCGCCGTCCGCCCCTGGGCGGTGGATGTGTCGAGCGGGGTCGAGAGCGCCCCCGGCGTGAAGGATCACGGCGCGATCCGGGCCTTCTGCGAGGCGGTCCGCGACGCCGACAGCACCCCGCCGACGGCTTCGATTTCCTGAGCGATCCGGCCGTCGGCCCGGGACAACGCCTCCCCATCCACCCCGTTCGGCGGCACGCCCAGGTAACGCAGTGCCCGTTCCATCACCCGCCGCACCACCGGGCCCGCGACCGACGAGCCGTAGTGCTGCCGCTGACGCACCCGCGCCGGCCCGGGGTCGTCGATCACCACGATCACCACCAGACGCGGATCGTCCGCCGGCGCCCCCGCGATGAACGACGAGTTGTACTGGTTCGCGTAATACCCCCCCGCGCCCTTCGGCTTGCCCATGCGCACGATCTTGCCCTTTTCGTCGCGCACCGGCTCGCCGTTTTCGTCGCGCACGATCGGGGGGACCACCGCGATATCCGCCGTCCCGCTCTTGCCGAACATCACATATCCCGGTTTGGGTTCATCCCTGAACCGCCGGTGCATCGACGCGTCCATCCGCTGGGCCACGCGGATCAGCACGCGACGCGTCCGCAGCGCAACCTCGGGCCTGAGCACCCGCACCACCGGCTCGGCTTCGAGTTGCTCGGGCGTCGGCACGGTCAGCCGCAGGTGCGGCATCGTCCCCGCCGCCTCGCCGTTGCGGGCGTACGCCCCGAACGCCCGGACCATCTGCACCGGTGTGACCCCCACCTCGTGCCCGATCACCACGGACGTGTGCGTGTAGTCCGTCCAGCGTTCCAAAGGCGTGACGATCCCGGGCGCCTCGCCCGGCAGGCCCAGACGCGTCGGCTCGCCGAAACCAAATCGCTTGACGATGCCGTGCAGTTGTTCATGGGTCAGTCTTTCGCTCAGCTTGACCATGCCCACGTTCGACGAGTGCACCAGCACGTCCTCCCACGACTGCTCGTTGCGGCGGGTGACATCCTGGAATCGTCGGCCGAACGGGGTGACGTAGGGGTGGGTGTCGATGATCTCGTCCGGGCCGATCACGCCCATCTGCCACGCCGACGCCCAGACGAAGCTCTTGAACGTCGAGCCCGGCTCGTAGATATCCTCGACACACCGGTTGCGGCCCATCGCCGGGTGGATCTTCCGGTTCGGGTCCGGGGCGATGGTGACGTACCGCGGCCGCTCGTCCTCCGGCGGAAGTGTCGGCCACTTGTCTTTCGGGGTGCCCGGCTCGACCCACGGGAACGCCGTCAGCCCCTCGACCTCGCGATAGCGGTCCACCATCGCGAGGATCTCGCCCGTCCGCGGCCGCATCATCACGAGCCGACCACCGGCGGCGTCGGCGTCCTCCATCCCCCGGTCCAGTTCTTCGATCGCGATCCGCTGAAGTTCCAGATCGAGGCTCAGGCGGATATCCTCGCCGCGTCTGCCGGGTTTCGACGCCGCCACGTCGACAAGCACGGGCCGGTTCTTCGCGTCGTGGACGAACCCGATCCGCCCGTCCGTGCCGCGGAGGCGGCTGTCCAGGGCACGCTCGGCCCCGAGCAGTCCTTTGTGCCCGAAGCCCACTTTGCCGAGGATCGACGCCAGCGCATCCCCGCCGGGATATGTCCGTTCGAGGCGTTCCTCGATCGACACGCCCGGCAGGCCCAGACCCTCGACGATCTCCGCCACTTCGCGCTCGATCCCCGGCCCGACAGGCAGATACCGCTTCAACCGCGGTCGGCGACCGGTCCGCCCGCCCTCGGTCTTTTCGGACGACGGGCCCGGCATGACCCGGGCCGCGAGCCGCGCAAAGAAAGATCCGTCGGGTTGAGTCATGTCCGGCTCGGCATCGGGCATGTCGGTCGAAGCCTCGGCGAGGGCCTTGTCGTTGGCCGCGATCGCCCGCGCCAGCGGCACCCCGATCTCGTCGGCTCGCACCCCCAGCGTGTCGGCCAGCGCCACCACGACCCGGTCCAGATCCTTTTTCGCCGCGACCGGATCGATCACCACGCGGTAGCCCACCTCGGACATCGAGAGCGGCCGCCCCCGGCGATCCAGCAGGTCGCCCCGCGGGCTGGGTTCACGCCGTTCGCCGACCCGGTCGGAGATGTAGCGAGAAAGTTCGGGGCCGGGGTGTGTCTTCAGCAGCACCACCCGGCCAGCGACACTCAACAGGATCACCCCGGCGAACACCATGAACAGACGCGAGACGATCAGCGGACGATCCACCGGTTTCTCCCGGCCCGGCGTTCGCGGGTTACGAGGCATCGGCGATTTCCCCGGTCGACGCGCGGTGCACCCGCTCGGCCAGCGGCGCGAGCCGGTCGAGCTGACCCGATTCTTTCAACATCTGACGCACGGCCTCGGGTGTGACCCGCTCGGCGATCTCGCCCCGCAGCTTCAGCAATCGCTCGTCGTGTTCCCGGATGCGAAGCCTCGCCGACGTGACCTCGTGCGCCGCCTGCAGACGTGATTGCCGCATCGACAGCAGCGACGCGGCGATCAGCCCGAGCGCGACGAGAACAACAGCAAGCTTGGCGGCCATCCTCAACCCCTCGGCGAGGGCAGCACGAGCACCTGCCCCACAAAGATCCGGTCGTGGTTCTTCTTCAGCGAGGGGTTCAGTTTGCGGATCTCGCCCAAGAACCGGACCGATCCGACCTCACGCTGCGCGATCTGGCTCAGGGTGTCGCCTTTCTTCACGACGTACTTGCGGGTGTGCCCCGACCGGGCGGTGGGGGACTTCTTGCCCGCCTTGGCAACGCCGGGGCGGGTTCCGGAGCGGACGCCCCGGACTTCGCCGCGGGCACCCGGCATCAGATCGAGCGTGACGCCGACGTACACCGTCCCGTTCGACCCGACTTTGCCCTTGTTGCGGGCGGCGAGCTCGTGCCAGCGTTCGCCGTCGCCGTAAAGCCGCTGACAGATCTCATAGAGCGTGTCGCCGGGCTGGACGACGTACTTGCGGGCCGACGCGACAAGGCCCGACGCGGGCCGGGACTTCGGCGATGCGGGCTTCCCCCGGGCGGTTTCGAGCAACGCGCGGATCTGACTCGGGTCGATCCCGAGCAGGTCCGACCGCGAACCCCGACTTTCGGACGGAGCCTTTGCCAATCGGTGGGCGGCCGGCCCGTTGGGCACAACCACCGGATCTGAGGGCGGTGTTGGTGCGGTTACCGGTTTCAGGGTTTCGGTGTGGTCCGGGAGCCTCGCCGCGATCGGCTCGGGCGTGGTGGTGGGGGGCATGATGGTGGACGCGTTGGATCGATCGGCAGACGACAACGCCGGTGGGGTCGTTTCTTCAGCAACGGCCGCGGCCGGGGTCGCCCGCTTGGCGGCGCTCAGCGGGGTTTCAAAGAACAGTTCATCTTCCGGCAATTTGGCCAGCGTGTCGAGGCCGTCGCGCACTTCGTCCCGGGCACCCCGGGACAGGTGGTCGCTGACGAGCACCGCCACGACGAGGAGCACAGAAAAACCGATGATCAACGCGAGTTTATTTTCTCGTCTCACCTGGGCCGCGTCCTTGCTGTCGGCGCGCACAAAGACGCGCCCTTCCTCACGAATCCGGCGGGCACCGGCGGCCCGCGCTGTCGTGCAACCCGTGCGCCGATCCCTGGCGACGGGCCGCGATCCTCGAATCCGAGCGGGGGCCTCTCGGCCTCCGGGTCGACACCGTTATTCTACACGATCCGCCAGACGGATCGCACGCAGTTTCGCCGATCGTGACCGCGGGTTCCGCCGCGACTCGGCCTTGTCGGCGGTGATCGGCTTGCGGGTCAGCCGCTCGGCAAGCCCTCGCGCTGCGAGATCAGCGAACGCCCGCTTGACGGGCCGGTCTTCCAGGCTGTGGAACGAGATGATCGCCACCCGCGCGCCCCTGTTCAGCCAGCCGCCCGGGCCGGCCTGCTCTTCCGCCCCGCGTCCGATCGCGTCCAGCAGGGCTTCCAGCTGCCCGATCTCGTCGTTCACCGCGATCCGCAGGGCCTGAAACGTCCGTGTCGCCGGGTCGATCCGGCTCTTGCGTGCGGCGCCCGGTGGGAACGCGGACCGCACAATCTGAGCCACCCGGGACGTGGTGGTCATCGGCGCATCCCGCCGGGCGGCGACAAGTTTTTGCGCGATCCTCCGGCTGTTTCGTTCCTCGCCGTACCGCCAGATGAGATCGGCCAACTCGCGTTCGTCGATCCTGGCGAGCAGGTCCGCGGCCGATTCGCCCCGGCTGGGGTCGAGCCGCATGTCGAGCGGGCCGTCCTGTTTGAAACTGAACCCCCGGTTCGGGTTGTCGACCTGGTTCGAGGCGAAGCCCAGATCGGCCAGCAGCATGTCCGCGGCGATCCCCCGATCGGCGAGCACCCCGGGCAGCCGGGCGAACGGGCCGTGCACGGGGAGGACCTCGACCGAATCGCCCGCGGCCGCGCGCACACGCTCGGTGGCCCTTTCAAGATTCGACCCGTCGAGATCGTTGAGAACGATCCGCCCACCGGGGGCGAGCCGGGGTGCGATCGCCGCGGCGTGCCCGCCGAGGCCCGCGGTGGCGTCGGCATAGGTCTCCCCCGGTCGGGGGGCGAGCAGGCCGATCGTCTGTACGGGCAGAACAGGGAGATGGTCGGGATGGTCGGTCACGGGCAGAGAGCGTAGACCGCCGGTGGGGCGTCAATCGTGGCGGAGGGCGACGATGGGGTCCTGTCTCGCGGCCTTTCGTGCGGGGTAGATCCCGAAAACGAGGCCCGTGGCGGAGGCGACAAGGAAAGCAACGACGACGGACCACGGGGAAATGGCGGTGGGGAGGCTGACATCCGGTGGGACGAGATCGCCGATGAGCGGGGCTCTTGGCAGGAGGGGGACGAGGGTGTCGAGCCCGACGGTCAGGCCGATGCCCAGGGCGACGCCGACGATGCCGCCGACGGCGCTGAGCACGCCCGTCTCGACGAGGAACTGGGCGATGATGTGGCGTCGTGTGGCGCCGAGGGCACGCCGGATGCCGATCTCACGGGTGCGTTCGGTGACGGTGGCGAGCATGATATTCATGATGCCGATGCCGCCGACGAGCAGGCTGATGGCGGCGATGGCGGCGGCGATCCACTTGCCGGTCATCGCGCGTTTGCGGGCATTTTCGAGCAGCTCATAGGGCACGATGGTGCTCAGGTCGTTCTTCCCTTTATGGCGGTGTTCCATCAGCCGCTGGAGGCGTGAGGCGTCCGAGATCACGCGCTCGCGGTCCGGGCTTTCGAGATAGATCTCGGAGATCTGCACCTCGTTGCCCTGGAACGAGCCCTGCGTCCGGCGGATGACGGTGTCGCCGAAGACGGCCCGGGCCGTGGAGATGGGGATGTGGACATCGAGGTTGAGATCTCGCCCGACGAGGGCGGTGCCCGCGCCGCCGGAGAGCCCGACGGGGCGGAGCACGCCGACGACCTCGAGCGGCTTGTCGTCGATGCGGATGGTTTTGCCGATCGGGTCTTCGAGCCTGAAAAAGTCCTTGGCGATCTCGGACCCGATCACGCAGACGAGGGCCTGGCTCGAGACGTCGCTTTCGGTGAGATACCGGCCCCGCTCGATCCCCAGCCGGGCGACGAGCGCGAACTCGGGGGTGGTGCCGAAGGACTGGCTGACCTTGCGCATCGGCCCGCGGAGGACCTCGCCCCCGACCTCCTTGAGCGGGACGACGTGGGCGGCGTGCGGGAAGTTTTCTTCGATCACGCGGAGGTCGTTGTAGGTGATGCCGTATTTGTTGACAAACCCGCGGCGGCTGCCCTGCTGCTGGGACTGGGCCTCGGGCGGTTTCTGGCTCCGGAGGATGATGTTGCGTGCCCCGAGGCGCTCGATCTGGGCGAGGGCCTCGCGAGTGGAGCCCTCGCCGATGCCGACCATGGCGATCACGGCGGCGACGCCGAAGATGATGCCGAGAGCGGTCAGGATGGACCGAAGGAGCTGCAGCCGGAGGTTGGCCAGCCCGAGCCGGATGGTTTCGAGGAGGAATCCCATGGGCGGTCGATGGTACGGCCGGGGACGGCGGAGGTTCAGGCCCGGCAACAGGATTCGGCGGGATCGCCCGTTGTGCTGATGTCTACCGGGCCGGATTGAGCCGGTTGCGGCGATTCACACAAAATGTCATCGGACAGCGCTGATTCGATAGGATCCGGGCATGACCTCGGATGCGTCAGCCATCTTCGTCGAGTCCGAAACCGAGACGGCCCGGGGGTGGGTCTACGCGGTGACGATGACGCACCCCGTCCACGGGCGCATGCGGCACAGGGTCACGCTCTCGTGGGCCGACCACGACCTGATCTCGGGCGGGATGCGCCCGCCGTCGTGGACGGTCGAGGCGGCGCTGGGGGTGTTGCTCGACGCCGACCCGACCGTGCCCGGGGCGTTGCCGACGCGGTTCGATATCTCGACGCTCCGGCGGATGATCGACGGGTTCGATGATCTGGTGCGGGCGAGGCTCTGAACGCAGTGGGAAGGGGGGAATCCGGGCCTTCGCTCGGAGACCGGCCCATACGGATTCCAAGAATAATCCGAAACACAATAAATTCTCATGCGGAGCCTCTGAACAACCTCCGCCTTCGCGCATGATATGCTGACGCCGTTGTTCCGGGGCTCGGATCGTGACGGGGGACGGAGGTCTGTCATGGCGGTGCGCAAGAACGCGGCG
>JALWOY010000232.1 GCA_027083355.1 Phycisphaerales bacterium
GGCCGGACACGCTGGGGGCCGGGGGCTGGCGTGGGTCGGCGCTCGAGGAGATCCTGCCGGTGAAGCTGGATCTGCCGGAGCGGCTTGTTGTACCGGAGGCGGCGATCGTGTTCGTGTTGGACGCGAGCGGGTCGATGGCGGCGCCGGTGATGGGCTCGTCGCGTTCGCAGCAGAATGTCGCGAACGAGGCGGCGGCGCGTGCGATCGAATCGATCGACCGTCAGGACATGGTCGGGGTGATCGCGTTCAGCAACCAGCCGCGTGTGGTGGTGCCTTTGACGAAAGCCACGGATCGCGATGCGTACGCGTCGGCGACACGGCAGATATCGTCGGGGGGCGGGACGAACATCGCCCCGGCGCTGGAGGTTGCAAGAGAGCAGCTCTCGGGTGTCGAGGTGAAGACGCGGCACATCATTTTGTTGTCGGACGGGCAATCGCAGCGGGCCGACGTGCTCCCTTCGCTGGCCGACGAGATCCGCGCCGAGGGGATCCGGATCACGACGATCGCGGTGGGCGACGGGGCGGATCTGGAGACGATGCGCGAGATCGCCGACCGGGGCGACGGGGCGTTTTATCACGTGCTGAACCCGACGGTGCTCCCGGCGGTGTTCCTCAAGGCGGTGCGAGTGCTCCGGAGCCCGCTGGTGCGGGAGAAGCCGTTCGACGTGGTGATGCGCGATACGGGTTCGCCGCTGACGGAGGGGCTGGGCCGCCCGCCGCCGCTCGGCGGCCTCGTGCTGACGCAGGAACTCGACGACCCCTCGGTGACGACGGCGATGTCGGCGCCGACGGGCGAGCCCGTGCTGGCGCACCGCCCGGTCGAACTCGGGCATGTCGCGGTGTTCACGAGCGACGCGAGCAAGTGGGCGAAGCATTGGCTGGACTGGCCGGGGTACGGGTTGTTCTGGTCGCGGGCGGCGAGGCTGCTGGCACGGAGCACCGGGCAGGAGATGGGCGAGCTGCGCGTCGATCAAGGGGCGGGACGGGTCGAGATCGTGTACGACGCCGTCGATGCGGAAGGCAAGCCGATCGATCTGCTGCATGTGCCGGTGACGGTGTACGCCCCCGGCGGCGGGGAGCCGACGCGTCTGACGCTGCATCAGACGGGCCCTGGGCGCTATTCGGGCTCGGCACGTGCACCGCGGAGCGGGAACTACATCGTGATCGCCCGGCCCAGCGCCGCGGGCGTGCCGCTGCCCCCGCTGCTGTCGGGGACGACCATCGCGGGCGGTGCGGAATACGGGCGTCTGGCGTCGGACGACCGGACGATGCGACGGATCGCCGAAGTGAGCGGGGGGCGCGTGCTGGACCCGGCGGGCGAGCCGGACGCCGCCGCGCTGTTCGACCGCGGCACGATCACGCCGAGACGGACACAAAGCCCGCTGTGGCCGGCGTTGCTGGCGTGGACGCTTCTCGTTTTCCTTCTCGACGTGGGGACACGCCGGATCGCGTGGGATCGGCTGCTGCCCGAGCGTGGTTTCGAGGCGGCGCGGGCGGCGGCGGACGCGGGGCTGAGCGTCTCGGCGCTGCGCCGGGTCAAACGCCGGCAGAAACGGAGCGGACACACGCTGGGCGAGGAAGACGCCGAGCGTCTGCGGCTCGAGGCGAGGCGTCGTCGTTTCGAGGCGAAGCGGGCCACGCGGCTGGCCGGGCGTCGCGGGGCGGACGCGTCTACGGAGAAAAAAGCACCCGGGCCGACACCGACGAGCGAACCGGGCGAAAACGAAGCCGGCCCTTCGGGTCTGCTGGCCGCGAAACAACGCGCGAGGCGGCGATTCGAACAGAACGACGACGACCAAGAACGGGCCGATCCCGCGTAGGACCGGTCCGGTGAGCCGGTCCGGTGTTGTGTGTGATACGAATTCCAAGAAAAACCCGTGTGTGTTCCCGGTCCCCGGGCGCATGGAACAGCTTGTTCGACGGGTTTTCTGCGTCCGTTTTTCGTGGTGTGGGCGAGCGATGCCGGCCCACCTCTGCCCGATCGCCGGGGAGAGATCGACGACGCGGAGCATCGGCGGGTGATGGGCGACGACTTCTTCAACTCCTTCATATCTCACCGATCGGGGGGGCGAGAGAAGAGAGAGAATGAAGCCCCTCACCCCGGCCCTCTCCCCGCAGGGCGGGGAGAGGGAGGGAGGTATCGGCGGGTTGTGTGGTTCGAGGGGCAATCCAACGCAAGCTCAGCGTCGGCGTCTGGTCGAGATGGGAACACGATGCAGTGGAGTCGGGTCGAGAAAGCCCTCGCTTCCGCTCGGGCCTCTTTTTGATGGAAGTTGAAGATGATGGAGAGACGGGCTGGAAGCCCGTTCCACGAAATGGAGTAGAAAGAGCGAACCCCTTCTCCCCGCGAGGCGGGGAGATGGAGAGAAGAACACCCGGTTCTTTTTCAAAGAGCACGAGGAGCTGGCATCCGATTCAGTCGTCGGGCCGATCGGCATCCCGACCGGCGGCGAGCGAAGGCACGAACTCCTTCGTGTACCAGTCCTGCCAGGCGCCCGCGTCGTACCCCAGAGCGTCCGTGGGTTGGCCCCACGCCTCGGTGGTCATCGCGACAAGCTCGCGGTACAGCTCGGTGCGGTAGACCGTCACGACCGCGTCGTGAACACGGAGCATGACGCCGTCGGAGACCACGCCGATCTGCGGGTCCAGCCCGACGGCGTTGTTGCTGACAACCGGGATCAGGTCGGCGACAAAGGTCTGTTGCCGGCCGATCATGATCCACCCGAGATCACCGGTCCGCTCCTGACCGCCGGCACGCGGGGCGACCTGCGCCGAGGCCATCAGCGGGATGAAGCCGTACAGCTTGAGCGCATGCACAAGCCGGCCCGCGGCGACGGCGTCGTTGTCGTTCTGCCCGCGGAGCGCTTGGGCGATGATGCCCCCTACACGCGGGGGAATGTCGCGGGTGGTGGTGTCGGCGTCATCGAGCCGCTCGGCGAGCAATTCGCGCGCGCGATCGCGGTACCACGCGTCCTGGCCGTGGACGGCCTCCCACGCGAGGGCGGCGTCGCCGTCGTCGTTTTGCAGCGACGCGAAATGATCCAGCACCGCGCCGCGCACGTCCTCATCCTCGCGGTCGAACAGTTCCGTCATCGCGGCCAGCGCGGCCGGCGAGGTGTATTCCCGGAGTTTCCGCAGCCCCTCCTGTCTCCGTTCGACGTTCCGCATGGAGCCGAAGTGTCGGCGGCGCAGGACGCGCAACCGCCGCGCGATCGCCCTTTTTTCGCGTTGGAACGCCGCGTACGCGCGGGCCTCGGGGCTGGACGGATCGAGCATCGGATCGTTGGGCACGACCACCACCCCGCCCCCACCGCCGCCCAGCACGCGGGGCGACATCGACGCCTGCGCCGGGGCGAGCGAGACACACCCCGCAAGAACGATCAACACTGCCGGTGTTCGGTATTTCACCGCGGCCCTCCGTGCGCACAGCCCCCATCCGTCCGCCCATAGACGATACCATCGACGCCCGGCCCGGTTGCGGGCCGCCGAACAAGATTGCACAGGATTCCGCATGTCGATCCACTGGCCGATCATCCGGCGGCTGCTCCTGCACCCGTCGCGGCACATCATCACCGATGATTCCCGGCGATATCGGGCGTTCGAGGTGCTCGTCGCGTCCGCCCACGTCGCCGGGCTGGTCCACCGAACAAGCAGCAATCGCCGGATCGGGCTGCTGCTGCCGACAAGCGGGGTGTTCCCGATCGCGGCGCTGGGCACCTGGATGGCGGGGCGGACGGTCGTCCCGCTGAACTACCTGCTGAAACGTGACGAGCTGGAATATGTGATCGCCGACGCGGGGCTCGACACCATCCTGACCGTCGGCCCGATGCTCGAATATCTCGGCTGGACGCCGGGCGTGCGGAATCTGTGCCGGATCGAGCGGCTCGACATGAAAGCCTTTCCCGAACCGATCGTGCCCGATTGCCCCCGGCCCGAGTCGATCGCCGCGGTGGTCTATACCTCGGGCACCTCGGGCCGTCCCAAGGGGGTCATGCTCAGCCACCGCGCCCTGCGGGCCAACGTGCGTCAGGGCGTGGAGCATCTGGGCCTCTCGCCCCGGGGCGATGTCATGCTCGGCGTGCTCCCCCAGTTCCACTGCTACGGCATGACCCAGCTCACGCTCACCCCGCTCTCGCACGGCGTCCGCGTGGTCTACACCGCCCGCTTCATGCCCAAACGCCTGATCGAACTGGTGAAAAAGGAACGCGCCACGATCCTCGTCGGCATCCCGTCGATGTTCAACGCAATCGCCTCGCTCAAGAGCGGCACACCCGAGCACGTCGCCTCGCTCCGGCTGATCGTCTCCGGGTCCGAGGCCCTGCCCGACGCCGTGCAGCAGAAGTTCATCGCCCGCTACGGCAAGCCGATCATGGAGGGCTACGGCATGACCGAGATGGCGCCCGCGACGCACTGCGCCGTGCCGGGGCGTACCAAGCCCCATTCCGTCGGCCGGCCCGTCCCCGGTGTGCTCCAGCGCATCGTCGACCCCGAGACCGGCCGCGACATGCCCCCCGGCAAACCCGGCGAGATCCGCCTCGACGGGCCCAACAAAATGACCGGCTATCTCCACCTCCCCGGTCCCACCGCCGAGGCGTTCGACGAGCGGGGGTTCTATCGCACCGGCGACCTGGGCCGGATCGATCGCGACGGGTATCTCTACATCACGGGGCGGATCAAGGAGATGATGATCATCGGCGGCGAGAACGTCTTCCCGCGGGAGATTGAGGACGTGCTGAATCGCCACCCGGCCGTCCACGCCTCGGGCGTCATCGGCGTGGCGGACCCCGTCCGGGGCGAGGTCCCCGTCGCGTTCATCGAAGCGGAAGAAGGAGCCGACGCGCCCGACGAGCGAGAGCTCATCACGTTCTGCCGGGAACACCTGGCCGGGTACAAGGCCCCGAAGCGGGTTCTTCGCGTCGAGGCCCTCCCGCGCAACCCCACGGGCAAGATCCTCCGCCGCGAGCTGCACGCGATGATCCCCGACCCCTGAGCGCGATCGATCACCCCGCGGCCTCGGCCCGCATTCCGCCGGCCCAACCCTGCTCGATCCAGCCCGTGATTGCCTCGAACTGGCTGCGTCCGTCCAGCCCCGCTTCGGCCAGGACATACTGCGCCTGTCCGCTGCCGAGGTAGTGCCCCCGTTTGAAGGGGTGCAGCGTCAACTCACGTCCCCGCGCCGACAAGATCCAGCGTTCCATCGTCGGAAGCGTGAACCCGGTGATGCCGATCGCATCGCGGCGGTGGTTCTCGGGGAAGATCGCCTCCTGCTCGTCGGGGTCGAGCATGTCGAACAGCTCGGCGCTCGTCACGCAGTAGACGTTCAGGTCGATGCCGCGCTCTTCGAGCAGGGGCAGCGCCCCCTCGACAAACGCGTACGTCACCCCGCTGCCCTGCAAGACCAGCGTCCCGTCGCCGTCGCCGTTGGCGGACCGCAGCCGATAGACGCCCTTCGATGCCGCCTCCGCCGGGGCGAGTCCCATCGCCGCCCGGTCGATGATGGTCTCGCTCGGCCTGGTCACGAACGGCGCGATCACCGCGGGCCTAGCCCGCAACGCCGCCGACATCAGGGGCCAGATCTCCACCGGGTCCCACGGCGTCAGCGTCACCGCCGTCCCCTTCGGGAAATTGTTCTGGAGCAGCTGCAACGGCTGCGGGTCGGCGTGGGTCGGGCCGTCCTCGCCCGTCTTCAGCCCCGCGTGCGCACAAACAAGAACGAACGGGCGGTACGCGTCGCCGAACGCCATCGATCGGCACTGCGCCCCGATCGCGTGCAGCCTGGCCGAGACGTGCCCGAGCGCCGCGATGAACGCGCCGTAGGAGGACCCGACGCCGATGTGCGCGCCGTAGGCGCTCAGCCCGCTGAGCACGCCGCACATCGCGTCCTCGCAGATCCCCCCCGCGGCAATCAGCCTCGCGTCGGGGTTGGACACCGCGTTGAAGAACCCGCCGGCGAAGCCCGAGCCCGCGGTTTTCACGCTCGTCGAGCCCAGCAGGTCCGCCGCCGCGGCGATGATCGCGCCGCCGCTCTCGCGGTTCAGATGATCGAGCACCTTGCCGAGTTGCCCGCGCAGCGTCGTCGATTGACCCGGTTCGAGCCTGAGCGGCTCGGGCGTCGCGTCGGCCTCCGCCGCCCGGTACACCGCGTCGACACGCCCCGCCCCGTCGCGCGGCGAGCGGCCCAGCGCGTCGAGCCTCGACCGCGCTCCGCGGAGCCGGCCCGCGATCGCCCCGGCCATCGCGGTCTGTTTCTCGACCGCCCGCCGGACGATGCCAAGTGTGTCCCAGAAGACCGCCTCGACCTTTACGGGGTCGAGGGCGCCGTCCGGGCCTTTGCAATCGTCGGCGGTCGCGTTGAACGATTCGCCCGCCAGTTTGAGCAGAGGCTCGATCGCGGCGAGGAACCCTTCGGAGAGGAAGTCGTGCCCCGCCCCGTGCGAGGCCTTGCCCTCGATGCCGTAGCGCCAGCCCTTGACCGTGCGGTACACGATCATGGTCGGCTGCCCGTTGTTGAGCTCGAGCGCCCGACGCTGGGCGACGAGCACCTGCCCGAAGTCGAACCCGTCGGCCACGTCGATCACGTTGAAATCATGCAGGTACGCCAGCTCGCGCGGGTCCCACTGCACATAGTCGCCGGGCGTGTCCCCGTCGCGGCAGACCCGGTCGCTGTCGATCGATGCCTGGTTCCAGTCGAGGTGGACGATCGCGTTGCCAAGCGAGGCCGTCCCCGCCGTCGCCAGCGCCTCGGACACCCGCCCCGGCGTCAGCCCGCCCTCGCCCTCGACGATGTGCACGCACGGTGCGGACGCGAGCCCGAAACGGTCCGCCGCCCCCAACGCCAGCCCGAGCGAACTCGCCATGCCGACACCCGAAGCCCCGGTCGACAGCTTCACGAACGGCGTCGCGGGCGAGGGGTGCCCGTCCAGCGGTTTGGCGTTGAACTTACGGAAAAGGGGCGTGCTCGTCGTCGGGTTTCGCCGGAATCCGAGCAGGTCCTCCAGCCGCAGCCGGGCCCGCTCGTCGCCCGGCAGCAGGTCCGGGGCCGCCGAGCGTGCCACCTCGTCGCGCAGCGCCCACATCGCGTACAGCCCCATCGCCTTGTGCCCGGCGGCGTACGAGATGAGGTCCGCATCCGCCCGGTCCGGGTCGCCGAGGTCGTACGCCATCGAATCGAACAGCACGCCCTCGACGATCCGGCCCGATGACACCGCCCCCCCGGGGTGCCCGGACTTGGGCACGAAGTTGTACAGCACCGCGCACAGCGCGCGGTAGATCGTGTCGAACGTTTCGAGGTGCTCGATGTCCGGCTCGTTCAGTGAACCGTGGTTGGACTTGATTGTGATGTATTCTCCGCGACGCGGGCCGAATCGAAAGTCCATGGCGCCTCCACCTCTTGCAAAAAGTCTGCGACGCCGTCGCGGTCGCGCGACGCCTGCCCGATCCTGACGACCGCCTCTCGGAGATCGTCGATCCCCGTGGCGATCGAAAGACGCAGGAAATGCCGCCCCTCCGAGCCGATCACGCCGAACGAGCGGCGGTCCAGCGCCGCCACATGATACTTCTCCAGCAGGAACAACTGGAAGATCGTCGCCGGGCTGGTCGCGGCTTTCTGCTCCTCGTCGAGCGACTCGAACGCGTCGATGATCCCGAGTTTCTCGCAGACCCCCCCGATGTTCGGGAAGACATAGAACGCCCCCCGCGGCTTGTGGCAGGTGATCCCGTCGATGCGGTTCAGCCCGTCCACCACCACGTCGCGCCGCTGCTGGAACGCCGACACCATCCGGCGGATCTCCGCGTCGCTCAGCATCGACCCCAGCCCGACGCGCGCACCCATCTGGTTGTACGGGCTGACGCACGAGATGTCGTTGATGTTCATGTTCTTGAACGCCGCAGCCTCCTCCGCCGTCGGCAGCACCGCCCAGCCCACGCGGCCGCCCGTCCACGAGAACGACTTGGACGCGCCCGACACGATGATCGTCCGCTCCGCCATCCCCGGCTGCGACGCGATCGAATGGTGCTCCGCCCCGTCGAACAGGATGTGCTCGTACACCTCGTCGGAATACACCCGCACGTCCTCGGGCGCGTGCTCGCGGATCGTCGCGGCGATCTCGGCCAGCTGCGCCTCCGTCGCCACGCCCCCCGTCGGGTTCGACGGGAAATTCAGGATGATGATCTTCGTCCGCGGCGTGATCAACGCCCGAAGCTCATCCCCCCCGAACGCGAAACCCCTGTCCTCCTCCAGATGCAGCGGCACCGGCACCGCCCCCACGAACCGGGTGAACGATTCATAGATCGGGAAGCCCGGGCTCGGGTAGATCACCTCATCGCCCGGGTTGCAATACAGCAGCTGCGAATACCCGATCGGCGGCTTCGCACCCGCGAACACACACACACGGTCCGGCGTGATCTCGATGCCGCGCGTCCGGCTCATCTCACGGGCGATCGTCTCGCGGAGCGGCAACACCCCCTGCGGGTCGCAATAGTGCGTGTTGTCCGCGTCCAGCTGCCGCTTGACCTCATCGCGGATGTGCCCGAACAACGGAAAGTCCGGCTCGCCGATGTTGCAGCGGATCACCCGATGCCCCTCGGCCTCCAGCCGGGCGATCGCCGGCCCGACCCGGAACGCGTTCTCGGTGCCGAGCAATGCGACGCGGTCCGCGAAGATCCCCATAACCCACCACCCTTCATGAACGAGCAAACAGTGACGACGGGATTGATACCCAATGTGTCCATTTTACGGGCCGGGCCGGGGTTGAGTTCAGCGCTGTTCAGATTTTTGTGTTACTACAAGGTTCGCATACAACATCGGCATGCGGGTGTGGCTCTCCGTCCTGACGCGGATCGAGCCGGCCCGAGAAACCCCCGGGAGTTGTTTCGCCTCGGTTGTGGTGCTTTGCGTGCTCCCGGTGCGGAGCGCAGTGGGGGCAGTCAGCCTTCGAGGTCGAGGTGTGATGTCGGCTGGTGCTGACGGGTCGGGGGCTGCGGGATCGGGCGAGGGGAGTAGATCACGGGGTGTTCGCCGTGCTCGGGCGTCATCGGCTGCTCGTGCTCCTGCCGATCCTCGTGCGCCTCTTCCTGCGAGTTGTCCTTGAGGGAGCGGACGGCGTCGATGTGCTCGGCCTCGCTGGTCTCGGCCAGTTGGTTGAACTCATCGCGGTACCCGCGTTTCTGCCTCGCGGGGGCTTTGCGTTCGACATCGCGCTTGGTCACCCGGCCCTGGGGCTGGGTGCCCGCGGCCGATGCCGCGATGTTGTTCACTGCGATGTCCACCGTCTTCTTATCGACAACGCCCCGCTTTGGACTGTACCGGAATCCCCCACTTCGTGCTGCGGGGCGTCAGAACCACCATATCTTGTAGGGAATTCACCTACTTTCACGGCGATTCGGACGTTCCGTCGGGGTTCTCGGGCCGGGCTTTGTCGCTCTCGGACGTGACCCCCGGCGGGTCGCCCGGCATCCAGATCTCGTTGGGTTCCTGCCCGTCGACGATCTGCCGGGCGTTCAGGTAGACGGCGACCCCCGCGGTGTGGGCGTAGCTGACGGCGTACGACATCGCGGCGAGAGCCACCAGATCCCGCCACAAGCCGACGAGAAAGATCGCGAGTTGGTCCGAATCTGAGAAAACACCGGAGAGCACCCCCCCGGCGATCAGCTCGCCCCGATCGGAGAGCAGCCCCGCCGCCCAGACCGCCAGCGAGGTCCCGTAGTCGGCGATCCGCCAGACGATCCAGAGGAGCACGATGCCCTGAACGAGGGCGAGCAGGAAGTGCACCCCCACCGAAACAGGACGGTTCAGCAGCATCCCCATCGCCCTTTGCACGGCATCGAACACGTCGGCCCCGTCGCACGCGACCGCGGGGACCATCAGCCAGAACGCCGCGACCCAGACGATCAGCAACGCCGCCGCGATGAGCGACGCCAGGAGACCGACCCCGAAAAGGGCCGCCCCGATCACGTTCAGCC
>JALWOY010000233.1 GCA_027083355.1 Phycisphaerales bacterium
GCGTTCACCGGCTACGACGACCTGCTCGACGGCGTCGGCGCGGCGTGGCGATCACTGAACAAGACACGCCTGCGATCCGTCTGCAAGTGCGACTACCTCTCGCCCGGATTTCATCCGTGATTGGTATAACCCGAGTCTCACCCCGGATTCATCGCCGGACCAAAAACACAATCAACACCGCGAGCGACATCGCACCAGCCTGCACCGCACTGTGTTTGCCAAGCCACCCCGCGACGTCAAACGGCGTCAAAACAAAGCCCGCCGCGTCGCGCGCTCAGGGACACCCCGCGAGGAACGCGCCCACGAACGCGCTCAGATCCGCCAGATCCAGAACACCGAACGGCTCGGCAAGATCCGCCGCCGGATCACCCGCGACGAACGCGCTCACGAACGCACTCAGATCCGCCAAGTCGAGCACGCCGAACGGCTCGGCGATGTCCGCCGCGTTGCACGGCACGGTGATCGCCGAACGCAGGTATGAGAACGACCCGCCGGAGCCGCCCCCGCCCCACGCGGTGAAGCGCAGATCGATGTAGATATCGTCATCGACGAGGTAGACGACCAGATCCTGCCCGACCAGACCCGGGGGGTTGCCGCCGTGGACACTGCCCCAGGTGCCGAAGGTCAGCGATTGCCAGTCCGCGGCCGACCCGACGGCCCATTCGGTGCCGATGGGGCTGGGGGAACTCGCACCGAACCCCGTGAAGGACGGCTCCTGGGCGAAGTTGAAGATGCCCATGCTGTTGCCGCGGGTGATCCAGACCAGATCCGTCATCCGGTCCTGATTCTCAGCAAGCGAAGGATCCGCGAACGGGGCCTTGCTGAACTCGACATCCAGCCCCGTGAAAACATCCTGAGCGGCCGCGCACGCGGCGAGCGAAACAACACAAAGCACAGTGACGCGAAACATCCTGATCCCTTTCTTTCCCCCGGCATCGAACCCCAAGCCGAACGAAAGACCGGCCCGGCTTCGAGCGTACCGATTCCCGCAGGTCTGTCCATAGGAAAAATCCGGTATTGCGCCAACGCGGGAACTTGAGTCGGACGCGAGCGAGGGTGCTCCATCTCCCACCCGCGGGGAGCGGGCCGGGATGAGGGACTTAAGAAACCCTTCTCTCTCCTCTACCTTGTGGGACGGGCTTCCAGCCCGCCTCTCAATCGCCTTCATCTCCCCGTGGGACAGGTTTCCAACTCGAATTTCCTTCCACCCGACATCACCTACAATGAGGCCCGAGCGGGAGCGAGGGCTCTCCTTGTGATGGTGGGATAGGCGTCTCGCCTGTCTCTCTGCTTCTGGTGGACAGACTTCCTACCTGCCACCGCTGCACGCTCACCAACACCCCCCGGCACATGCTCGGCGGTTGCTGTTCCTTGTCCGTAGTGCCGGATCATTTTCCACGGTCACAGTGGATCGTGGGAAAACCGCTCCCTCCCAGTCGCGGCTCTTTGCAGGCGGATGCGGAACGCTCCCCGAAATGCGACACATGCCGGGGGTCTGAATGATGCCCGAGGGTTATCCCCGGAAACCGCCTCAGCCGTGCGGGTTGTCCTGCAGATCCTGTTTGGCGAACGCCATCGAGCGGGCCCAGTGCTCCTTGCCCTCTGGCGTGCCGAGATATTCGGCGTAGGCCTTGACCTGCGTGGTCGCATACTTCGCGGTGTCGATGCCGTACTGCGCGATATGTGTACCGGCGATCTCCCCCGCTGTCTCGACCGCCCCGATCGTGAAATCGAGCGCCGCCATGCGGACCGCGTTGGAACCGATGAAGCTCGCGAGAGCAGGGATCATGGCCATAAAAGCACCTCCGGAAGCACTCTTGATACGCACGCCCGGGTCCCCCCCGGAACCCTCGCAATATAAATGATACAGCAATATCGGACAAGCCCGTTCAATGATCCGAAGCGCCCACCGTGAGGTCGGCCCGGCCGCCCTCGTCCAGGTGATACGCGAGTTTGGAAGCGCGGTGCTCGGACCAATCCCGGACACGCAGGTCCGGGCTGTCCGGACCGCTGTTGAGTTTCAGGATGTCATAAACGTTGTCACGCTGGGCCGGGATGAAACCCGCAGCCCGGATCAAGTGATTCAACACCGCCTCGTCCAGGCAATACGTCGTGCCCGCGGCGGAGACGACGTTTTCTTCCATCATCACCGAACCCATGTCGTTGGCGCCGTAGTGCAGCGCGAGTTGGCCGACGTGCGGGCCCATCGTCACCCACGAAGACCCGATGGAATAGATGTTGTCGAGCATCAGCCGGCTGACCGCCTGCGTGCGCAGATACGTGGTCGAACCCGCGAGGCGCAACCGCCGGCCGAACTCGGGGTGCATGTCCTTCGTGCCCGACCCGTCGACGGCCCCCACCACATCGCCGGGGAATTCGCCCTCGTCGCCGGGCTGGGGCCATGCCTTGAGCCGACCGAGCGGAGTGTTGTCGGGCTGGAAGGGCCAGGAGATGAACGAGACGTAATGCCCGCCGGTGTACCGCCGGGAACACAGCCGGGCCGGATATTTCGATTCGAGATCGGCGTGGTGCTCTGGATGATCCGCGCCCGAGAGGGAGCGGTCATCCCCCGGTTCACCCGTGCCGGGAACCCCTCCCTGACGCTCGGGGCTCGTTTCGGGGGGGAATTCGTACTCGACGTGATCCGGGACGCCGAAGTCGAGCAGGGCCTTGTCCTGCCACTCACGCACCAGCCGCATGTGGTGGATGCGGTCGGCGACGCCCTCGATGTGGCCGAACATCATCGTCGCGCTGGTGAACATGCCGAGGCTGTGCGCGACGTACATCGTCGTCAGCCACGCCTCGGCGGTGCACTTGCCGAGCCCGATCTTGGTGCGCACGGCCGGGGCGAAAATCTCGCCGCCGGCGCCGGGCAGGCTGTCCAGCCCGGCCTCCTGGAGTCGGACCATCACCCACCGCAGTTTGTCCTCGAGCGTCGAGCCGGGCGGGTTGAAGAAATTGACGAACTCGATGAACTCGGGCGGGCTGAACCCGTGGACATGGATCTTCGGGAACCGTTCCTTGAGCCCGGCGAGCAGGTCGAGGTACCAGTCGAACGGCAGCTCGGGGTTCATGCCGCCCTGAAGGAGGATCTGCGTGCCCCCGATGGCCTCGAGGGCGGCGACCTTCTCGAAGAGCTGTTCCTTTTCGAGCGTGTAGGCGTCGTGATCGGTCGCGTCGCGGCGGAAGGCGCAGAACGTACACCGGGCGGTGCACACATTGGTGTAGTTGATGTTGCGGTCGATGACGTAGGTGCGGACGTGGTCGCCGTGGAGTTCTCGGCAGCGTGCGTCGGCGTAGCGGCCGAGGGTGTGCAGCGGCGCGCACACCAACAGATCGAGCCCCTGTTCCGGGGTCAGGCGAGACTCACCACGGACAACAGCGGCGAGCAGCCCCGGATCAAGGGCATCGATCTGCGGTGATTCGGCCGGTGGTTGATAGATCGTGGGCATCGTGGGTGGTGTCTTTCTGCCTCCGAGGCGTCATGAACCATGACCAGACGATAGCCCCGGGCCGCGGAGTCCGCACCCATGATGCCGATACGCGTTGGATACGCGATCCGTGCGCACGATCTCTCGCCCCTGAGCGGGGCTGTTCACCAACCGAATTTCAGTGCCGAGCCGGCACTCAGCTCGTCAGCAACTCGAGCAGTTCGAGCAGATACTCGAGGGTGTCGTCGAGCGGCCCGGCCGTGAAGTGGCTGTGATCGACGTGCCCGGTCGAGCTGAACAGGGCGACGGCGGCGGCGACGAGGGCGAGCGAAGCGAACACGGACCGCCCGAGCTTGGCCTTGGGATCGATGATGGCGCGAAGTTTGGAGTTCATGGATCATTCCTTCCGATAAGTGAGACAGAACATGGATGTTCTGTGAACCGGGAAGCCGATCCATGGCAGACCAATGCGCTGTCAGTGCGCGGTTTGTCACGTTACTTGTGTGCTCCGGTGGAAGCAAGAAAAAAATTGAAATTGCCGGCTCACGGAAGGGCCGCGATGCTGAATGAAATAAAACAAGACGAAGCGGCGTTATTGAAACGCGCCGAAACAGGGGATCGCGAAGCGGTCGCGGCGCTCGTGGCGTTGTATGAGCCGATGATCCGTACCCGATTCAGGGTGAGCTTCGATCGGCATCGCAGTCTGTTCGATTCGAGCGATTTTCTCGCAACGGTGCTCCGCCGGATGGATTGGCTCGTGACAACGGGTGCGCTCGGGCACGATGCCCTGGAGATCCGCCTGTCGCTGCACCGGATCATGCTCGACGCGATCACCGAGTATGCCGCGGCACTCGGGGAAGAGCACGAACTCACCGAAGACCTGCTGCCCCCCCTGATCGAGGAGGAGCACGCCGATCCGTCCGAGGTCGCCCACGCCGTCGAGGGGCTGGATCTGACGGACCGTGTGATCGTGTTCCTTCGGGCGCGAGGTCTGAAGCACAAGGTGATCGCCTCGGCCCTCGGGCTACGGGCGCCGGCGGTCCGGATGCGCTGGGTCCGCCTTCGTGAGCATCTGCGGTCTGTGCTGCAATGACAGATCGAACAGTGACGGGCCGCGTGTATGAGCCGATCCACACACACCCCTGACCGACCGCACCACCGCGAAACACCCCGACCACACGCAACCGATGAACAGATCGCGTTGGGGATCCTGCGTTCGGCGCGCGCACCGGGCGGGAAGACCAAGGATTTCTCGTCGTATCTCGATCGCCTCTCGCTGCTGGCGGATCGGCCCGTGGTGCTCGACGCGGCGATCAGCTCGGCCCTGGGTTCACCGCACCTGCCCGAATCGGAGCAGCGAGAGCGTGCGGAGATGCTCAAGGCCCGATACCCCGAGTACGCCGTCGAGATCGACCGCACGCTCTGGCTCAACCGGATGTTCGACGCGCACGAGTCTCGCCGCGGGGCTCGCGAGACCACCGACAACACCCCGGGCGACGCCGGGGCCGACGGCAGCGGAGCACCCGCGCCGGATTCCGTCGGCCCTGTGCTACCGGACGGGTCACGCCGATACGAGATCGAGCGTGAGATCGGGCGTGGCTCGAACGGGTGTGTCTATCTCGCGCGTGATCGGTTGCTGTCGAGTGAAGAAGGCACCCCGGCACTCGTCGCGGTCAAGATCATCCGGCCCGGACGATCTTCGGGCGCACCCGCGGAATCCGAGGCCCGGCGCATGCGGCTCGTCGAACACCGCAACGTGGTGCGCGTCAGCGATGTCGGGCGGACCGACAACGGGTGTTCTTATATCGTGCAGGAATATGTCCGCGGTTCGAACCTCGGACAGGTCATCGACAAGCAACGCTTGTCGGTGCGTTCGATCGTGAAGTTGATCGCGGATGTCGCCGACGGGGTGCAGGCGATCCACGCCGCGGGCCTTGTTCACCACGATCTCAAGCCGCAGAACATCCTCGTGGGCGAGGACAGCACGGTCCGGGTGACGGACTTCGGCTCGTCGACGTGGCAGTGGTCGAGGGGCGCGGGGCGTGCGTCGACCGGCGCGGGGACGCTGGCGTTCATGGCGCCCGAGATGCTGCGGATGCTCGACGTGGCGCCCATGCCGTGCTCGGACGTGTTCTCGCTCGGCGCGGTCCTGTTCTGGGCGATCACCGGGCGGCCCGTGGCCGGCGACAACCCGGCCGAGGCGTTGCGGTCGCTGGCCGATGCGGGCGACGAACTCGACGGCGTGGCGCGGCGCCTGCGCCGGGCCGGGGTCGATCGTGACCTGCGCCTGATCATCCGCCGCGCGGTTTCCGTAAAGCTCGACGCGCGGCACCCATCGGCCGGCGCGTTCGCCCATGACCTGCGGGCGTGGCTGGCACGCAAACCGATCGCGTGGACGAAGCCCGGCCCGGCCCGACGCGCCCGGCTGCTCGTCAAACGCAGGCCGTGGACCCTCGCGGCGTGCGGACTGATCGCGGTCAGTCTCGGCGCGGCGGGCGCGGCGGCGCGTTCCGCGTCGCGTCACGCGGCGGCGGCGCGGGCGAGCGAGTACGCCGCCGAGATCGAGCGGGCGAAGTACGAGACGGAGGTCGAGTGGAAAAAGAAGACCGCCGGATCGCTCCGCCGACTGTTGACGAAATTCGCGACGGTGAAGAAGCACGGGCTCCGGGCGGAGGTGCTCACGTCGCTCTGGATTCTCGAATGGTCGCACGGGCCGATGCTGCTGGACAACCCGGAGATGCTCAACCAGATCTGGGACGCACGCATCGGTGTCCTGGAGAAAGAACGGGCTGCGCTGCTCGCCGACGGGGGGAACCGTGCCCCGATCGAGGCGAGGCTGCTCGAACCGTCGCTGGCGATGTGGTATATCCGCGCGGGGAGATCGGCGGACGCGATCCGTCTGCTCGACGAGTCGATCCCCGCGTGGGCTTCGATCTGTGCGCCCGATGACCCGTGGATGCATCAGCTCGACGTGCTCCGCGCGGCGGCGAGTGTGCGGCTCGCACTGGACAACAACGCCTCGGCGGAGTCCGTGCGAGACGAGATCGAGTTGCTGAAAAAGTGCTCGTCGTCCCCGGAGATGCACGTTGAGAGCGCGGTCGTCCGGCTCGCCCGCGAGACACTCAAGAGTATCCCGCGATAGCCCCACCCGCATCATCATGTTTCATCATGCCAAAGGGCACGGTGCGGCTCTGGACGCCGACATCGAAGCTGCGCACGCTCAGCACCGGCGTCTTGAAAACCGATCGAAGCAGGATGCCCAAGAGCGACCCGCTTGTTCCCACGCACGACGCGCAAATGAAAAACCGCGTGCCGGTGCACGCGGTCCGTGGTTTGATTTGATCAAGCGGAATCGAGCGGTTGAATCTCAGCGGCGACGGATGCGTCGGACGAGGAGCCCACCGCCGAGGGTCATCGCGGCCATCGCGGCGGCGCCGGGGAGCGGCACCACCCGCATGCTGGGCCCCTGGAAGTCGATGCTCCCGCCGACACCCGCGACATGCGCGTTCTGGCCGGAACCCCGGTTGACGTTCCAGTTCGAACCTTCCTGATCGGCGTCGTCATCCGGCAGCCCGGCGTGGTGCCCCCAGCCGAGGAAGATGCCCCGCGCGTGCGGCCAGCGAACGCTCCGGCCGTGGTGCGAAAGCACCGAGCGGTCGAACGCGTCGTCCGACGCAAAGAAGGACAGATCACCCTGTGAATCGACCGAGATGGTCCCGCGGTCACGCGTGAAATCGAACGCGTCGCGGTGCGATCGTTTGTGATGGTCGTCGTGCCGGAGGCGGAACGGCGCGTCGCCCGAACCGATCCGGGCATGGTGACGGCCCGCATGCGGCCCGGCGTACGCCGACGTCACAGCACCGGCTGCCAATGCACTGATGAACAAACGGAGGTACATAATCGGCTTCTCTTTCTTCTCTTCTCGAGCCCGTTGCCGGGCGGCTCTCGATTCCCTCGTATATACAATGTAACGCGATCAAGAAGATCCGGACACCCCCAAATCAAAAAAACCGCGCAGATTCTGGTCTGCACAGCGGTTTTTGAGCCGTATGAGCGTTTTTCTCAGCCTTTGGTTATAGGACGGCACCGGAATCGGGGGAGTATTTGCACGATCATCCGTTGAACTCTTCCTCGATGCCCGCGAGTCGCCGGCGCCCGGTACGGTCCGACAGGCTCACCAGGACCGCGACGACAAACCCCACGGCGAACGAGGGCGGCAGGACGTCCAACGCCGACAGGTAGGGGTTCAGGTCGCCCCACCCCATGGCTTCGAGCAACCGGGGCACGGCGAACTTGAACAGCGGGACACTCAGGAAACCCGCGACCATGGCCGACTTGGCGCCGAGCGACGTCAACCCGCGCCAGAACAGGCTGAGGATGATCACGGGGCAGAACGTGGCGGCGATGCCGGACCAGCCGAAGATGATGGTCCAGAACACGCCCTGTTCCTTGTTATAGAGCATAATGCCGATCCCGACGCCGAACGCGACGAGTGAAAGGGCGAGTGTGAGCCTGCGGCTCAGCGAGATCAGGGCGTCGTCGGGCATGTCCGGGTGACGGATTTTCTGCCAGTAATCGCGGACGGCGGCGGAGGCGGCGAGCACGAGCAGGGAGTCGATGGTGGACATGATGGCCGACAGGACCATGGCGATGTAGACCCCCGAGAAGAACGCGGGCAGGAGCGTGCCCGACAGGAACGGGAGGATCTTGTCCTGGTGCCCGCCGATGTCGGCGACGTCGGGGAAGAGCGCCCGCCCGGTGATGCCGACGAGGACGGCCCCGCCGTCGGCCAGAAGTGTCCAGAGCAGGGCGGTGATGGTGCCGGGGAGGATGTCCTTCTCGCTCTTGAGACTGATGAAGCGGACGAAGACCTGGGGCGAGCCGAGGAAGCCGATGCCGATCATCATCAGGCCGACGATGGAGAAGACGGTGAGCGTGTTCCAGCCATCGCCGTTGTGCAGGGTGAGCAGCCCGGGATCGGCGGCGCGGAGGTTTTCGACGACGTGCGTCACGCCGCCGGCCTCGAGCGCGGCGACGATGGGCAGGGCGACAAGCCCGATGAGCATGAGCGCGCCCTGGAAGACATCGGACCAGACGACGGCGGTGAAGCCGCCCTCGGTGATATAGAGCATGACGATGCCGAAACCGACGGCGGCGCCGACGTAGTGGTTCCACCCGAGGAAGGCGTGGAAGGCCCCGCCGGCGGCGTGGACCTGTGTGCCGACGTAGATGGGCACGAACACGAGCAGCGACACGGCCGCGATGAGGCGGATCCAGTGGGAGTCGTCACGCAGGCGTGATTCGAGATAGTCGGGCACGGTGATCGAGTCGTATTTGTCGGTGAGGCGTTTGAACCGGCGCGCCATGAAGATCCACGCGATGCCGACGCCGAGCATCTCGCCGAGTACGACCCAGAACGCCTTGACCCCGACGGCGTAGCCCATGCCGGTGAGCCCGAGCAGCAGCCAGGCCGATTCGCCGGTGGCGCGGGCGCTGAACGCGACGTTGATGAAGCCGAGGCGTTTGCCTCCGGCGAAGTAGTCGCGGATGTCGTGCATCTTCTTGGACGCGAGGTAGCCGATGACGAGCAAAACGGCCGCGTACAGAAGGAACGCCAACAGTTTCATGAATGCATCGGTGTCGATCGCAGGTCCCTTTCAGAATCGGCGTGCGGAATATACCACGGGTGACGATCGACCCGCCGCGGGCCCTCCTCGGTCACGGGGGCGCGTCAGGGCTTGTCGTCCTCCGGGAAGACATTTGGCCGGCCCGGCGTCGCCGAGGGCGCCGGCCGGGGGCTGAATTCGAGCACGCGGTAGGCCCGCTTGCCGTCGGTCCGGGTTTCTCGGGCGAAACCGGGGGGGATGTAACGCCCATCGACCTTGATGACGGCGTCGGGGGTGATGACGCGGCCGGCGATGTTCGCCTTGTCGCCCTCGCCCCCGTCGGTGACGAAGATCGCCTCGACGATCTCCCCGAGACGATCCTTGAGCACGACGGTGTACGACGAGTTCTCGATCCCGTTGTCGTCGAACCGCTGGTCCGGCTTGACGTCGTAGAAAGCGGAAAAAGCCTTGTTCGCAAGCAGGAAGAACCCGCCCGCGTCGATCCGCCCACGCAGACGGATCGGCGAGACGCCGTCGGGCGTGCCGAACACCGGGCCCGCGTCGCTGTCCCACAGCGAGATCGTCCAGCCCGTCAGATCAACCTCGGCCGGGCCGGGGTTGAACAACTCGATGAACTCGGTGTCGTCGGCCGCGGTCGATCCGAGCAGCTCGTTGATATACACCGCGCCCCGTGACCCGGCGGAAACGACAACCACGGAACACACCGACACGTTGACGGCCAGGGCACGCATCAGAACCTCCCGCACGAGAATCTACCAGATTCCGGGGCGGTGCCGCGGCCCCCCATCGGCCGTGCAACAATGCGGTGACACCCGCACACCGGAGCACCCGATGCCGAGCCGACCGTCCATCCTGCTGTTGATCGCCCTTCTCCTGTCCCCCGTCGCCCCCGCC
>JALWOY010000234.1 GCA_027083355.1 Phycisphaerales bacterium
GATCTCGGCGGCGTCCTGCCCGGTGTAGCCCCCGGGGGCGGCGTAAAACAGCACCGCCACGGGCAGGGGCAGGGTGCGGTCGCCGGACAGTGCCGGCAGCCGAAAAACAGCGGTGAAGGCACCGCGGCCCCGAGGGGCCGGGGCGAGGACCTGACCGAGGACGCCGCGGGTGTCGGGGCCGGAGAGGCGGACGATGGCGCGCGGGGCCCGGCCCGGCGCGGAGGCGATGGCGGCGATGGTGTCGTCGGCGTGCACGTCCGCATTGTTCTCGTGTGGAGGCGACAACGCGGGTGACACCGATACAGTGGGCATGCCGATGACGACGACACAGCAAAAAGAAGTGCACACCCCCTCCGGCCCGCGGGCGGACGACCCGATCGTCTGGCCCATCGAGCCGGGGCTGACGATGCTGAACCACGGCTCGTACGGGATCACGCCGGCGTATATCCAGCACGTCCAGAGCGAGCTGCGGGCACGGATGGACGCGGACCCGGTGCGTTTTTTCAAGGTGGAGCTGGAGGGGTTGAGCGACCGGGCGCGGGGGGCGTTGTCGTCGTTTGTCGGGTGCCCGGCGAGTGATCTGGCACTCGTGCCCAATGCGACGTTCGCGGTGGCGACGGTGCTCAACAGCATCGCGTTCGAGCCGGGCGATGAGATTGTCGTGACGTCGCACGAGTACAACGCGACGCTGAACGAGCTGGGTCGGCTGTGCGCACGCACGGGGGCGGTGGTGCGGACGGCGCGGGTCCCGCTGCCGCTGTCCGGGCCCGGCGTCGTCGAGGAGGCGGTGCTGGGGGCGATGACCGATTGGACCCGGCTCGTGGTGGTGAGCCACATCGCCAGCGCGTCGGCGTTGGTGTTCCCGGTGGAGCGGATCGTGCAGGCGGTGCGGGCGCGGGGGGTGGACATCCTCGTGGACGGGGCGCACGCGCCGGGGCAGATCCCGCTGGATATCGCGTCGCTCGCGCCGACGTATTACACGGGGAGTTGCCACAAGTGGCTCAACACGCCAAAGGGGTCGGGGTTTATCTACGCGGAGCGTGGGCGTCAGGGCTCGCTCAAGCCGCTGGCGTTGTCGTGCCGGGTGCACGAGACGCGGGCGGACCGCAAGGCGTTTTTGTGCGACTTCGATTATGTGGGGACGGGGGATTACACGGCGAACCTGGTGATCCCGGACGTGATCGAGCACGTCGCGGCGCAGCAGCCGGGCGGGTGGGACGCGCTGATGGCGCGGAACCACGAGATGGTGATCGCGGGGGCGAGGCTGGTCCGCGAGCGGTGCGGGCTGGAGGCGAGCGCCCCCGACGAGATGTTCGGCTCGATGTACGGGCTGCTGCTGCCCGACGACCCGGCGCCGGGGCGGGCGCGGGTGTACGAAGACCCGATCTGGGACGCGATGCGCTGTCGGCACGGGATCCAGGTGCCGGTGTGGTCGCTGCCGGGAGAAGGGACGCGGATCATGCGGGTGAGTGCGCAGATGTACAACGGGTTGAGGGATTTCGAGAAGCTGGCGGGGGCGCTGGAAGAGGAGCTCGCGGGGGAGCGGGCGTTGGGGGAGAAGCAATAGGAATTAGGCAATAGGCAATAGAAACGAAAAGAGCCCGGAGCGTCAGCGACGGGCCGGGAGTGACTTTGTGATCCACCCCGTGCCTGGCCCGTCGCTGACGGGCCTTTTGCATCATGCGGCGATTAGGAGCTTTCTTTTTCGTCGGTGTGCCGCGTCGATGAGGAGTTTTCCGATCACCCAGCGTTCGACGCGGCCCCGCCGGCGGACCCAGTTGGGGAGCGACGAGAGACCGCCCACGACATTACCCAGAGTGCCGAAGCAACCCTCGATCAGACGACGCTCGGCCAGCAGATCAGGGGCGGCCTCCATCCGGCGCAAGGCCTCGAGCCGGTACGGACTGTGGCGGCGATGCCCGAGGCCCTTCGCCCGCTTGTACCGTCGTTCGGCGATCAACTGGATGCCCTTGTCGGCCGCACGGTCGTACAGACGGTTGCTGTCATAGTTCCCGTCGGCGAGCAGAACACGGCCGTGCTCTTGCGGCAACTGATCGATGAGGTGCTCGGCCGCGGCCTGCTCGCTGACATTCAACGGCAGCACCGCAAAAGCCCTGAGATTCCCGTCCCGATCGACGATCGCGTGCAGCTTGTATCCCTTGCTCAACTGGCCCACGCCACGCCCGATCCCCGCGTCCGGGTCCGTGCTGTGCCACGCGACGGCGAGGGCTTTGGCATCAAGAATCAACGGCCCGTCATCACGGACAAGGTTGATCGCCAGGAGCCAGCGCAACAGCAGATCGCGCACGGATTCGGTCCGCAGTCGCCGGCTCATGGTCGAGCCGCTGGGCAGGGGCCGGGTGCGATCGTGGGTCGGCCAGTTCTTTCGCTTGCATGCCCAGTCGATGGGGCGATCATGCAAGACGGCCCAGAGCAGCACGGCGAGGATGTCTCGCTCGGTATACTGACACTTGCGGGG